>NZ_LT629775.1:0-333333 GCF_900105395.1 Streptomyces sp. TLI_053 | reverse complement strand
CGGCGATGAACGTCGCGCCGGCTACTGCCAGCGCGGGCCAGATCAACCACCGCAGACTGATCGGCCGGCCGATGAAATAGGCCAACGGCATATAGAAGACGGCGTATCCGGCCGCCAGCACGGCTGCCCCGCGCCAGGGGCCCGACCGTTGGCTCGTGCCGTCTGCGTCGAGATTTTTCACGGAGGTCCCTTGAGGAAAGTACGGCGACTACTTCAGGTTGTCGAAGCACGCGGTCTTGATCGACTTGATCCCGAACAGCGTGGATCCGCCGCTTCCGAGCGCGGAGAGGGCCCCCTTCTTGGTGTCCACGCTGGCAAGGGTGGCAAGGACCTTCTTGACCCCGCCGGCATTCTTGATCACCTTGTAGGCGGACGAACCGGGAATGAACGCCGCACCCAGCGCGCCACCGCACTTCATGGAGTTCCACGTGTCGCCGACCATACCGCTCGCGATCTCCTTCGTCTTGTCCCACCACTTGGGGTCGGCAACGACGGGGAAAACCGTGGAATTGTCGATCTGGACGGTCTGGACGAGGGTATTCCCCTCCAGCCGGTAGCTGGTGGGCACGGGCCTGCCGTTGGCATCCTTGGCCCAGGGGGTGTCGAAACCGCCGAGGAAGGTGCCGTTCTCGGCGATTGCGGCGACGGCGCCGTTGTCGAGCTCGACCAGGTGCGCGCCGTCGGGCAGGCCGATGTCGTAGCGCTGCTCCCGCGGTGCGGTGGCGTCCTTGAGGACAGCCAGGGCACGGATGCCACCGTCGGTGGTGGGCTGGACGGCGAGGTCGGTGGCCTGGGCTGCGCCGGGGTAGACGGTGGTGTTCTTACCGGCCGTGGCACCGGTGACGTTCCTGGCACTGGGGAGAGTGATGGATACGGCGTGGCCAGTCGCGGTGCCGGCCTTGACGTTTGCGGTGGACTGCTGGGGGACGGTGGTGCCCGGGGCCGGGGCCGGGGCGATGTCGCTGGTGCCGGTCGCCGCCTCGACGACGGCCGCCGTGCGGGCGGCCTGGCTGTCCGCGTCCGGGACGGGAGCGGCGGCCATCGCCTGGCCGGACGCCAGCAACACGGAGACCGCCACCGAGGCGCCCACGGTTGTGGCCGCAGGCGTGAGGGAACGGCGGAACGACGTACGCACTTCAGAACTCGATTCGTATGCACTGAGCACCGAACCTCGGGACACGCCGTTGTCAGGCGTGCCGGGATTCGGAACGGAATGGGGGGGAACAGCGGAAAGGCGTCAGAAGACACCTCGAGGCTTCGCGGACGACAGCGAGGCGAGGACCAGGTTCTCCCACACGGAACGGCCTTCGGTAGCCCGCTCTCAGCGGGTTCGACCCAGTCACCCGGGTGGTCCCGCTACCGCCGGTTGGGGGCTTCTGACTCTGATCATGGAACACGGAGGAACCTGTCCGACGCTTCCACTCCCCGCAACACCTTTGATCTCTCAGTCGCCGAGCGGGGCACCGAGCCGTACGCCTTCACCGTCGAGGGCTGCGGGGTTCGCGCAGCGGCGGCCCGGTTGCACCGGGGCTCGACCCCGGACGCCCTCTTCGCCGCCCCGGCCGTCTCCTGTGAGGGCACGCCCGACCGGAGCGGCGACCCCGACGACCGCTGCCGAAGGACGCCTGCGAGCACCCGCGCCGGCACCCCGTCCGGCCCGTCAACGATGACCTGGGCGACGCCGTCGAACCGCTGCAGCCGTCCCGGCCGGGCCCGTGCGACGCCGGCCTTGTCGGGCCCCGTGCGACGCCGGCCCTGCCGGCCCCCGACTTCGGCCTCTCGACGGCCGCGATGCTCGAGGACGAGGCCGCCGCCTACCGCGCGGCCGTCGCCGGCGTCCGACGGGGCCGGCCCGCCGACGGGACCTGCCGCGACGGCTGGCCCGCCAGCAGGGAACAACCCGCACTGCCACTACCGTTGGCCCGGGCGGTCGGGCGGCATGACCGCAGCCTGGGCCCCACCGGACCGCTGACGGCGGGCGTTGGCATCATGACCGCATGGACTTCGAACTCGCTCCGCCGACCGGCATCGGCCCCCTGCAGATCGGCATGAGCCGGGAGGCGGCCGACGTCGCGTTGGACTCGCTCCGCGATCTCTCGTCGGTGTCGGAGTCGGACCGTCCGGGACAGCACATCTTCAGGCCCAGTGGGCTCATGATCAGCATTCACTGCACCCGCGGCCTCCTCGAATCGGTCGAACTGAGCCGCCCCTGCGATGCCACCGACTGCGTGACGTTCCGGAACGTGGACGTCTTCGCCCTGCCGGCCCGGGAGGTGGTCACCCGAATGCGCGAGCACACGGCAGTTCACGCCGACCCTGACGAACCGGGCTGCTTCGTCGCCCCCGACCTGCTCCTGAGCTTCTGGCGCCCGTTCGCCACCGACGACGATCCAGAGGACGAGCAGGGGTACTACTTCACCACGGTCCTCCTGGCCCGGCCCGGCTACTACGACACGCCGGCCGAGGCCGAAGAACGGCTTCGCCGGAACCGCTGAGTACGTCCCGCAGCCAAGTGCCGTCCGTTTCAGCGTCACCGTGACGCTGAAACGAACGGCACTATCGCATCCTGGCCGCGATGCCGCGCCGGACCAGCCACGGCAAGGTCGAGACACCGCCACTGAGCTTGCCGTTCGAGGTCCGGCTCCGAACAGCCGGCGGGACGACCTGCGGTTGCGGGCATCCCGGAGCGGTGGACCGCCCTTCCGGGCCGTGGGTGGTGGTCAGTACTGGCGGGTCTGCTTCCAGTCGACCCGGCCATTGCCTCCGGTGGCCAGGACGTAGATCGCCGCCTGGTAGGCGAACAGGGCGAAGGCACGGGCGGTGAAGCCGTTGCGCTCCATGTCCCATCCACCTTGCCAACCGCCGTTGGCGCTGACGCGGGTGAGGGCGATCCGGTTGTCGCCGGCCCGGCGGACGGCCACCTGGCCCTCCCCGTTGTCGGTGATCGCCACGGAGGGCGAGCCCTCGCCCTGGATGCCGGCGAGGATCTCGTGCCCCCACCAGTTGCTCTGGCCGTACGTCTGGCGGATGACGTTGACCTGACGGTCGGTGCCGACCCAGGTGCCGATGATGGTGCCCCGCCAGTGGAGGTTCCACGAGCTGAGGTCCATCTCGAGGTGCAGAGGGGTATTGCTCCTCGCATCGGTGATCCGGGTCGGGGTGTTCCAGGAGTTCGACGTCCCGTCGAGGAAGGCACTCCAGTTCTCGTCGCTGCTGGAACCCCGGAAGGCCATCAGGGTGCTGCGGTTGGGGAGCGCGACCACGGACACGGCCATCGTGTTCGGCGTCGCCACGCCGTTGGGTACCTGGGTCCACCCGGGCCGCACCTGGGGCGTCTGGCTCCCGGCGGTGACCGTCACCTCGGTGTGGAACACGAATCCGTTGGTCCCGGTGTGGAAGACCCGGAACGTCGAGGACTGCCCACTCGAGACCGCAAGTTCCAGCGCCGGGTCCGCGTACGTGGTGGCCCCGGCCAGCTCGACCTCCTGGCCGTGGCCGACCGAGACGTGGATGGTGTTGCTCGTCGTCCGCCACACTTGGAGGACGTTGTTGTTGTTCGGGTCGCGGGACTCCGCCATCGCCCCGGGTGTGGTGACGTAGTTTCCCCCCACGGTCTCGTGCGCCCAGTCGCTCCCCTCCCCGGGCTGGGACGCGTGGGCCGAGGAGATCCCCAGGAACGCCACCGAGACCGAGGTGAGCAGAGCCACAGCCGGCAGGAGCCGCCGCTTCGGAAGATCGCGCATGTCCGGTTCCCTCTTCTTCCCTGTCGGTCGAGGCCCCCACTGCCGTGCGGGGCCTCGACCGACGCTCGCACTCGCCGGCGCGGCGGCGCATCAGTCATTCGACTGCTGACTGCCGACGGACAATCCTCCGGAAGGCGGCCGGACGCGCTCCTTCGGCACCGCCGGCGGAGCCCGGCGCGACTGGTCCATGGTCGGCTGCTCCGCGGTCGGGGGCTTGCCGGTACCGACGGCGTCCACCTGGGCGGGTGCTGGGGCCTCACCGACCGGGGACGGCGATGCCCTGAGTCGTCCTGCCGGTGCCGCTCCAGTCGCCGGTGACGGGGAATCCGCTGTCGCCGTAGGAGACGGAGGCGGTGGAGCCGTCGGGGGCGGCGCCGCGGAAGTGGAAGACGCTGCCGACAGCCCGGTAGACGCCGACCTGGGTGGTGCCGCTGCCGTTCCGGTCGCCGGCGAGGGTCGCCGCCGTGCGCGCCACCGTCGCTGTGCAGCAGAGCCCGAGAGCGTGCTCGTGAGAGGAGCATGACAAGTGGGCGCTCTGTGGCTGGACGACGAGGGCGGCGTGTGGAACGACGTCCCGACCGCTGGCGGCGACGGCGGTGACCTGGTGCTGCCACTGGTCCACGCCCGCGAGGAGGCCGTCTCCCGCCGCGACCTCGAGGAGCGGGGCCACCGCCTTGCCCTCCTCGGCTGGAGCTGCTGAACCCCGGCCGCCCGGCGCCGACCGCCGGACGGCCACCACCACGGCCACCCCGAGGAGGGAGAGCCCGATGGGGGAGATCGACGAGGGCCTGGAGCGCGCCGAGCGCACCCGCCCGATCTCGCAGTCCGTGCCGGCGCGGATGCGGTTCCCGTTGAAGGGGGCCAACGGCTCCACCAAGGCCCTGGCCGCTGACCTGGGCGTGTCCCAACGCACCGTGCAACGCTGGCTCAAGGGCCAGGGCCCCCGAGCCGGCCGCCGCGAATGCCGTCGAGGCCAAGGTCCGCGCCGCCTGGCAGCCGTGGGTGAAGCAGCGGGTGCGGCGCGATGCCGAGAAGAACGGCTTCACCCTCCACATCTGCGGCTCCTTCGGTTTCAAGTCCGGTCCCAAGTCCACCGACAACCCGCGCGACGGCCGCGTCCTGCGGCAGAAAATGCCCGGGGAGGTCGCCCGTCGCCTCTTTGCCGCCCGCGACGCCGGAGCCGGCCAGGCCGAGCAGGAGGAGATCCTCGCCGAAGCCCTCGGCGAGCACTGCTTCCGCCAGGGCGGGCGCGCCCGCGGCCTGGAAGTCGCACCTAACGACGTCGCCTGGATGGACCTCGAGCTGTAGGGCCAGGCCGCACCGCTGCGCCGACCGTCCGGTGTGGTCGGGTAGCCGGGTCACGTTGCCATGACCCGGCCCCCTCAGAACCGTGCGTGCCCGATTTCCAGGCACACGGCTCAAGCAAGCCCCAAGGGCTTCGCAGGTCAGCAGGGTTATGTGGTCCGTTTGCTGTCGCCCGCGTGGTGCTGGCGGTGGCACTCGGAGTGCACGAGGCGGAGGTTGTTCCGCTCGTCCGTGCCGCCATGTCGCCGGTAGGTGAAGTGATGCTTGTGGAGCATCTTCTTCGAGGCCGCGAACCAGTTGATCCACTCGCGTGGGCTGTCCGGTTCGTACTCGGCCCCGGCGATCAGCGCCTGTTTGCAGAGGGGGCAGAGCCCCTGCTGTCTCACCGCTAGGACGAGACTGGTCTTGTCCATCGGCGGTGGCGCCTTCCGTCGGCGGCGATCCCGCCAGTACTCGACCAGGGCTGGGTCGTCCAAGGACGCTCCGCCTTTGACGAGTTGGTGGCGGACGATGCCGGTCCAGGCGAACTTGGGCAGGAAGGCGCCGCTGTCGCGGTCGCCGAACACCCACCGATCCCGCCTGGACGGGTGGAACTTGCCGAAGTACCGGGCCACGACCCAGTGCCTCGACTTGTTGCGGTGGCGACGCCTGGCCCATTTGAAGGTCAGCCGCCACATGTAGTGGTCCAGCGACGAGAACGTCGTCGTGGACGCCACCGCCCGGTAATAGGCTGCCCAACCGCGAACGATCGGGATCAGTCTGCGCAATACGGCCTCGGCGTTGGTCCCGTGCAGGGCCTTCACTTCGGTCCGTAGTCGCGCCCGGAGCCTCTTGCAGGCTGCCGTGCTCGGCTTGATGATCAGCTTGCCGCCCGTGCGGCGGACGGTGAACCCGAGGAAGTCGAACCCCTCTTCGAGGTGGACGACTCTGGTCTTCTCCTCGTTGAAGCGAAGACCTCTCGGCTCCAGCCATTCCGCCAGCCGGGCCCTGACCTGGTGCACCTCGTTCTCGTCGTGGCAGAGCACGATGAAGTCGTCGGCGTATCTCACCAGCACCGGGGTGCCTGGTGCCGCGCCGGGCTCGCGCCCGGCCCGCACCGTGTATCGGCACCCGGCGGCCTGTTCAAGTCCGTGCAGAGCAACGTTCATCAGCAGCGGGCTGATCACACCGCCTTGGGGAGTTCCCTCCTCGATCGGTGCGAACCGGCCGCGGTCGATCACGCCCGCCTTCAGCCACCGGCGGATCAGGTCCCTGGCGGGGAACTGCCCGATGGAGGTCATCAGGTGGTCGTGGTCGATGCGGTCGAACGCCGCCGCCAGGTCCGCGTCCAGGACCCACAGACGTTTCGGGGCCTTGCCCTTCACCGTCCAGAAGATCGCTGCGATCGCGTCCTGGCAGCTGCGGCCGGGTCGGAAGCCGTACGACCTCGGCTCGAACCGCGCCTCCCACTCAGGCTCCAGCGCGTTCTTCACGCGGGCCTGGAGCACCCGGTCACGGATGACCGGGATGCCGAGCGGTCGCTGTTTCCCGTTGCTCTTCGGGATGAACACTCGCTTGACCGGCCTGGCCTTCCAGGGCTGGGACGACCGATGGACTTCGGCCGCCAGCTTGCCCCTCGCCACTGGGGTGAGGGCTCGTTCCCCGTCGATGCCAGCGGTCATGCGACCACTGCTCTGTTGCGTCACCCGCTTCACGCTGACCAGCGTGTTGCTCCGGCTCCGCAGCATGAGCTTCTGCAAGTTGCGGACCTTTTTCAGGTCCCCGTCCTGCGTCGCCTTGAAGATCCTCTGCCTCAGTCGCCGTACGTTCTCCTCGCACTCGGCCCAGTCAATGCCGTGCCAGTCGAGGGTCGCGTCCTCCGGTCCGTTCACCGCAGCCGCCGAGGACCCGACCAAGACCGTGCCCCCCAATTCGCGCCTCCAGTACCTAACTTGTCCTTCGGTTCTGACGTCCTTGCAGTGGTGACTTCAAAGGCTCACCCGATCCACGTGGGCGCCCTTTCGGGCCGGGCCACCAGGGCCCGTATCCGGCGAGTTATGCGCAGGGCGGGCGAAGGTCCCGTCCTCCGGTTTCCTCCGGCCTTTCGGCCTGCCGGCCTTCGCTTCTTGGATCATCCTTCTCCCGCCGGGGAGTTCAGCTCTCCTTGCGGTCGGCTTACCAGGCCCTTGCCTGGACCCCGACGGGGTTTCCACGTTCCGCACCAGTAAGACGCGACCGGGGTGGGCGCCCCCTCTACTCCGGAACCAGCGGTGTCCTCCCTCCGGGAACAGTTACCCGGAGGTCGCTTGGTGCCTCGCAGCACCGGGTCCTGTGGCCGCCGCTTACATGCCATCGCGCAGCCTTAAAGTCACGGAGCATCAGACAGGGGTTCACTTTCGTTCGCCCGTCCGGCCTTCCCCTCGCCTGTGGCTCCTCGATGGCCGAGGTGCTCTTGAGCTTGAACGCTCGGCTTCACACCCCGCCGTTACCAGCGACGCATGCGAGCGCGGGGACGGGCCTTGGACACTGGCCCGAAGTTCAGCCGATCGATACCTCCTTCACGTGGCTGTCCTTACTTACCTGGTGCGACCTCGTGTCGCACACTGAGCCCTTCAGTTGGCGGCTGAGCGGCTGAGCGGCTGAGCGGCTGAGTCGGCGAGTTGAGCGGTCCGCTCCGAGCATGCGTCCGCGCTGCCAGGCAGCGGTCACGCGGCGGTTGCTGCTGCCCGCAGTGGTCTCCGCCTCTCCAGAGGATGCGAACATCTCCCATGACCTACTCGTTCTCCGTCGACCGGATTCTGGGCGCCCGATCCTTTGCCGAGATCGGCCACCCCGCCCTTACTGTGGCTGACGGCCAGCGGGGCCTGCTCGCTGTGGCAGGGACGCACAGCTTCTCCAAGCACCCGACGGTCGGCGTTTACGACCGTGCCACCCTGTCCTGCCGCGCACTGATCCGCTCCCGCGACGTGGTGCAGGCGATGGCCTTCCACCCCACGCTGCCGCTGCTCGCAGTCGGAACCGGCTCGTACGACGGCGGGTACTTCTTCTCCGGTGACCTGCTCCTGCTCAATCTGGAGACGGGAACGTCCGTCTCGGCCTTCGAGCATTGGAGCGGGCGCCAGGTCCTGGAGCTGGAGTGGCTCGACGAGCAGCGACTTCGCTTGCTCATCGCCCCGCCCGATGACTGGCAGGACGGGGAAGCGCACACCCAGGGCCACACCGCTGTGGTCGTCCGGCCCGACTGGACGTCGGTTGCGCCCGGGTCCATCGCCCCCCACGAACTGGTCGGCCCCCGGATACCGGCGCCGCGCCCCGAGGGCAGGGCGGCCGCGTACCAGCTGGTGAGCGAGCTGGGCCCGGACTGGGATCCGCGTCTCACTGTGCAGGCGGTCCAGGAGCTCTCGGACGGCCGGATCCTCGCCACGCTCGGCGGAGTGCAGCTGGAGTGCTGGCTCCCGTCAGGAACACGGGAATGGGCAGTCCCGGACGAAGAAGGGGGCCGCGAGATCGCCGTGGCCCGGGACGAGAACACGGCCTGGGTCTCCCTCGCACGCCCCGAAAGACACAACCGGCGCACACAGTCTCTGGTCCGGCTGTCCCTGGCGGACGGTGCTGAAGTGGACCAGGCCGAACCGTCCGGCTACGTATCGCTGTCGAGAGCGGCGGACGGCGATCCACTCCTCGCCCCGTCCGGGTACCGAATCCGGGGTGTACCCGTTGCCGCCAAGTACCCCTTTCACATCCGGCACGCCAGCCGCGCCTGGTTCCTGTCCTACGTGAAGAAGGAGGGCACTCGTCGTTCACATCCTGGAATTCCATGGGTAGCCACCGCCGAGCTGAAGTCCGGACGAGGGCCCGACCGGCCGACCGAGACGAAGAAGACGGACGGGCTGCGCCTGTTCCCCTACTCCTGGGTCCCCGATGAAGAACATTTCGGCGGACCGGGCGTGGAGGCCGCAGACGGAAGCCTGATCCACGCCGGCACCGTCTTCAGGCAGAGCCGTCAGCCCGGTGACTCGTTCGTCGTACGCCGCGAAGCTTCGGACGGAACACCGCGATGGGTCTTCCTCACCGACTGCAACGCCACCGCGCTGGACACCGACTCGACCACCGCCTTCATCACCTACGACGACGGTGAGATCGTCGCCCTCGACCTCGACGACGGCACCGTGCTCTGGCGCCACCGTCTCACCCTCGGCAACGTGACCGCGATACCCACCGCACTCACTGTCTCCCAACCGGGTCGCCTACTGATCGGGACCCGCGACGGCCGAATCCTCATCTGTTCCGTCACCACGTAAGGGCCCTCCCGTACACGGCACCGACCCGATGCCGTTCGTCTCGGCCTGTGAGCGCCGAGCCTGGGTGACCGGCCGTAGGAAGCCGGTGAGGCGGGAAGCGCGTCCAGGGCGTGCAGGAGGACGCGCAGTATCGCCCGGGCCGGACCGATCGGCGCACCGGCGTCCTCGTCGACGAGTACGATCCCGACCAGCCGCCCGCCCAGGTTCTGGCCGGCGCGCCCGCGCTCGGCCCACTGCAGCACCAGCCACCTGCCGCCCCGTACCCCGCCAGCGCACCGCGGAGGCCGGTGTCCGCGAGCAACGCCGGTAGTCCAGGCCGAGCCGACGGGCGTGGACGTCGCCGACCGCGGCGCGGATCCGGCATGCGGGCCGCTGCTGACGATGGAGGAGATGGAGCACCGGATCGCGACCTGGGTGGTCGCCGGCGTCAGCGTCCGGCGGCGGGCACGCAGGACGTCGGGGTCGGCCGGCGCGGACACCAGCTCGGGAACGTTCGTGGCGGAGATCGAACAGGCCGTCGCTCACAGCCAGGAGAGGACGAGCGGCCTGCGGCTCAGGGCAGGAGCGCGCTCATCGCGTCCGTGGGGAGGGAGGGATTGGCGGCGGCGGCCGTCGCGACCTGCCAGTCCTCGTCGGCCAGCAGGCTGACGATGACGGCGGGAGGGAGTTCTGGACGGGCGGCTGCGACGGGGCGGGCCTGAGGGTCGGCCAGACAGGCGAGGAGCGCCGGGAGCGACGTGTTCGGGTGGCGGGCGATCTCGCGGAAGGCCTTGCGCGCGGAACCGGGCTGACGGATCAGTTGCTCAAGGACGATCGCGGTCGCGTCGGGGTTCGTGGCAGCTTTCGCGGCCACGCGGGGGCCGTGGCGGTCGATCATGGCGAGCAGCTGGTCCTTGGTGAGACCTGGGTGCGGGGCGATCGCGTTGAGGACCTTCGCGTCGCAGTCACGGGCGAGCGTGTCGCGGATCGCGTCCGGCAGGTCGCGGCGCAGGGCGACCAGCATGCGCAGGGTCGGGTCGGCCGCCGTGGCGAGGCCGGCGACCTCGGGGGGCGTGGCCGCGGCGATGCGCGGGAGCAGCGGGGAGCCGAGCTTGGTCGAGCGGGCGAGCTGCGCCAGGACGTCGAGGGGCAGGTTCGGGTGGTGTGCGAGCGACCGCTGGACGTCGTGGCCGTAGTCCTGGGCCAGCCTGCGGACCAGGGGCTCGTCGATCGACGGGTTCTTCGCCAGTTCCGCGCGGACCCCCGGCATCGGATCCCCGGCCAGCCGCGCGTACGCCTGTTGTGGCAGGCCCTCGCGTGCGGCGACGAGTTCACGCAGCAGCGCCGACGGGTGGTCGACGAACCGGGCCACGGCCGGCGCCGGGGTGGCCGGGTTGTGCAGTGCTTGCCATCGGACGTCGTGTACGGCGGACTGGTGGGATCCGTCGCATGCGTCCCCCGGCAGCAGCCGGCAGTCGGCGCGGGGGCAGTCCGGGGCATGGGCGAAGGGAACCCGCTCCTGGTCGCAGACCCGGCACAACTGCACCGGAGGTATGCCTTCGCCGGTGAGCAGCGCCGCCAGCAGCTTCGGTGGCGTCGCCTCGTTGCCGGCGACCGCGCGGCGGACCTCCGCGTGCGGATGCGGCGCGAGTTCGGCGGCCAGGTGGGTCGGGGCCCATCGGGCGAGTTCGGCGACGACCCGGATGTCGGGGTCGTCCCCGAGGCTTCGGGCCACGTCCGGCGGGAGCCCGGGACACGCGGCCAGCTTCTCACGGTGTTCCACGCGCGGATCCGCGGCGAAGTACCGGGCCCACTGTGGCAGCCCGGTCCCCTGGTCGAGCAGGGCGAGTGCGGCCAGCGGCTGTGAGGCCGGGTCGACGTCCTCCGGTTGCAGCTTTCCGCCGTAGGCGATTTGGACGGCGGCCGCCTGGGACCGAGCCGCCAGCGTGCGGACCTGAGCGCGGTTCAGGTCCACACGCAGCGCCAGCTCACAGGCGAGATCCTCGTCCGCTTGGTCGATCAGCCGGTCGACCAGGTGGGACGGGAGGTTGGGGTTCACGGCGAGGCCGAGCAGCGCGGGTTTCACACTGCGTCATCCTGCTGCATACGCGGTGGGGTGTCCTCAGGAATTCTCGACCCCGCCCGGCTTCCGCCCGAGCCGGCGTCGGGAGCGGCCCGCCGGACGCTTCCGGTCCTTGGTGAGGCCGCGGTCCGTGGCGCCGGCCAGGATGGCGTCGCGGGCGATGAAGGAGTCGACGACCGACGGAACGGTGACGCGGGTGTGACCGCTGCCGGTCTTCGAAGGTGGCGGCGTCGAGGCGGGCGCTACCGACCGACCGAGGTTTCGTCCACGTGGCTATTTCTGAGCCGCGATCACAGTGATGACCGGATGCGGAGCAGCGGTGCCCTCCCCGCCGATCGGCGGAGGCGAACCCGCCACCTGTCCAGTTATCCGGTTCATGACAGAAGTTCCATGGGCAATCCGGAAGCGATGCACTACGTTCTTCCACAGAGCAGAGCTCGGTCCGACGGCCATTCATATGCGAATGCCAAAAGGACAGTTGCCGCGGGATTGAGGCTGAACGCGAGCGCGGGGCCGAAGAGTTTCCAGGCCTATCGGCCGCACGACCCGTCGTCCAGCCCTACCCCTCGATAAAAACAAAGGGAGAATACATGAACCGCACCACGGTGCGCCTCGGCGCCGCCACCGTACTCGCCGCGATCGTTCTGGGGGTCGGTGGCACGGCCGCGCAGGCGAGCACCGGCGCTCCGGAGCGCCCTGCTGTCACCGTCGCGACGCCGGAGCAGCAGCGGGCGATCCGGTCGCTGGCCACCGGTCTGCTGAACTCGCCCGTTCTGTACAGCACTTCAGAGCGCGCGGAGTTGGAGTCGATCGCCACCGGCCAGGCGGCCGTCACCGGCAAGTTCGACGGCTTCGTCAAGCTGCTGAAGAAGGTCCCGGGCTTCGCCAAGGCCGTCGGGGGATCGTTCGAGGCCTTCAAGAAGTGGTACGACAGCCTGTCCTGGGCTGTGAAGGCCCCGTTGACGATCGCGAACGTGGGTTCCAACCTCTACGGAATCTGGCAGGTCTTCCACTGACGGCCGGGCTGATCGGATAGGTGACGGGGCGTGCCACAGGCACTCGCTGCGGCACGCCCCTTCACCTGCGAGTGACGAAAGTATCGACTACTTCACAAAGCAGGGTCTCAATTGACGTTTTCCGCGCGAACGGAACGTACGGGCGAACACGAGCGGGAACCGGGGTGGTTCCTGACCGCAACACTGTGCGGTGCGCTCCTCGTCGTGCTCAAGTACGCTGATATCTGGTCCTGGTGGAGCGCCTTGTGGCTCCCGCTACTGGGATTCGCGGTCGGCTCCGCCGTGAACGAGTGGGTACTGATGTTCCGCAGTCAGTGGCGTGCGAAGCCCATGGAGTGGGCGCTCCTGGTCGGCGCCCACTGCTCCTTCCTCGTCTCGGGATCCCTCCTCCTGGGCCTCCTGCCACGATGACCCCCCCGGCTCCACCGTGGAGGGCGGCATGCTCACCAGATGCCCTGTCCGCTTCAGCACCGCCGGGCTCCTCGGCCGGCACGACACCGGCACCTCGGTCCGGTGCCGCCCCACTGTGAGTTCCTGCCGCTGGAGCCTCTCGTCGAACGAGGCCCACCGCACGAGCCACGCGGTCCACGACTCGCGCGGACGGGGCTCGACGGCGAATGCGTCGTCGGGCCCCGTCCCGGGAGTCGTCGTCTTCCGGCCGGTTCGTTCCTGCGCCTGGGCGGGAGCGTGGTATCGCGCCGGGCGGGACCGGTTCGTGGCGGTGGCCGTTGTCACCCGGTCCGTCCGTGCCGTAACGGTCCGGTGACAGCCGCGCGGTCGCCTGCCCTGCGGGCGGCGCCGGCCGGGGCGTAGCGGTGACGGTCCCCCGGGACGTCGTGCCCGGGGGACCGTCTCACCGGTGCCGGTCGGACCGGCACCGGACTACCTCACGGGGCCCTCACTCGTGCCGGCCGCGGCGCGACCGGTGCTTGGCCGTGTACAGCCCCGCTCCGACCAGCGACAGCACCAGGGCGATCCGGCCGAGCACGCCCACCGGCGAACCGGTGTCCGGCAGCGGCTGCCCACCGGAGGACGGCGAGTGCCCCGGCGTCCCGTGGCCGTGCCCGTTCCCGTGGTGCTCGCTCGGGGACGCGGAGGGTGTCCCGCTCGGAGCCGGGGTCGACGGTGAGGGGGACGGCGTCGTCGACGGCGACGGGGAGGGCGACGTCGTGACGGTCGGCGGCACGGTGGTCACCGTGACGGTCGACGGCGGGGAGGTGACCGGCGGACCGGTCGGCGGAGTACCCGTCGTCGTCGCCGTGTTGGTGATCCGTCCGGCGGCGAGGTCCGTCTCCGTGACCGTGTACGACGCCGTGCACGTCATCGCCGCCCCCGGCGCCAACGACGCCGCACCCGCCGGGCACGTCACCGTCGGGGCGGTGCCCGAACCCGAGAACGCGGTCTCGGTCACCGACACGTTCGTCAGTGTCACGTTCCCCGTGTTCGTCACCAGGAACGCGTAGGCGATCGTCGTGCCGACGGCGGTGACCCTGGTGGGCTCGGCCGACTTCACGATGGTCAGTGCCGGGGTCGGCGTGTCCGGCACGCTGGTGGACGACGGCGGGGAGGTGACCGGCGGGCCGGTCGGCGGCGTACCCGTGGCCACCGCCGTGTTCATCACCGAACCCCGGTCGATGTCGGCTTGCGTCACCGTGTACGAGGCGGTGCAGGTCACCGACGCGCCCGGGGCCATGGAGGCGGCGCCGGCCGGGCAGGTCACGGCCGGGGCGGTGCCGCTGCCGGTGAAGACCGTCTCGGTGACCGACATGTTCGTCAGTGTCACGTTCCCCGTGTTGGTCACCAGGAACGAGTAGGCCAGCACCTGGCCCGGCGCCGTCAGCCGCGTCGCGTCCACGGACTTCACGATCGTCAGCGCAGGCGTCGGGGTCGCCGTAACGACCGCGTCCGACGGCGGCGAGGCGACCGGCGGGCCGGACGGCGGAGTACCCGTCGCCACCGCCGTGTTCATCACCTTCCCGGCGTCCACGTCGGCCTGGGTGACGGTGTACGGGGCGGTGCAGGTCACCGACGCGCCGGGCGCGAGCGAGGCCGCGCCGGCCGGGCAGGTGATGACCGGCGGCGTGCCGGTCCCGGAGAACGCCGTCTCCGACACCGACACGTTCGTCAGCGTCACGTTCCCTGTGTTCGTCACCAGGAACGCGTACGCCACACTCTGACCCGCAGCCGTCACCGTCGCCGGATCCACCGACTTCACGACGGTCAGCGCGGGGGTCTTCGTGCTCGGCACACTCGCCGAGGACGGCGGGGAGGTGACCGGCGGGCCGGTCGGCGGGGTGCCGGTGGCGACCGCCGTGTTGTCGATGGTGCCCCGGTCGATGTCGGCCTGCGTCACCGTGTACGAGGCGGTGCAGGTCACCGACGCGCCCGGGGCCATGGAGGCGGCGCCGGCCGGGCAGGTCACGGCCGGGGCGGTGCCGCTGCCGGTGAAGACCGTCTCGGTGACCGACACGTTCGTCAGTGTCACGTTGCCCGTGTTGGTCACCAGGAACGAGTAGGCCAGCACCTGGCCCGGCGCCGTCAGCCGCGTCGCGTCCACGGACTTGACGATCGTCAGGGCCGGGGTGGGCATGGCGATCACGACCGCGTTGGAGGGCGGCGAGGTGACCGCCGGACCGGTCGGCGGGGTCCCGGTCGCCACGGCCGAGTTGGTCACGCTACCGGCGTCCACGTCGGCCTGGGTGACGGTGTACGGGGCGGTGCAGGTCACCGACGCGCCGGGCGCGAGCGAGGCCGCGCCGGCCGGGCAGGTGATGACCGGCGGCGTGCCGGTCCCGGAGAACGCCGTCTCCGACACCGACACGTTCGTCAGCGTCACGTTCCCTGTGTTCGTCACCAGGAACGCGTACGCCACTGCCTGGCCGGCGGCACCGACCGTGCCCGGGTCCACCGACTTCACGATCGTGATCGCCGGGGCCTGGGTGGCCGTGACGGTCGCGGAGGAAGGGGGCGTCGTCACCGGCGGGCCGGTGGGCGGGGTGCCCGTCGCCGTCGCCGAGTTGGTGACCTGCCCGGCATCGATGTCCGCCTGCGTCACGGCGTAGGTCGCCGTGCAGGTGGTCGCGGCACCGGGGACGAGGACCGCGACCGGGCAGCTGATCACCGGCGGCGTGCCGGTGCCGGAGAACGCCGTGTCGCTCACCGTCAGGTTCCGCAGCGTCACGTTCCCGGTGTTGGTGACGCGGAAGCTGTACGTCACGCTCTGGCCGGCGGCGGTCACCGTGGTCGGGTCCGCGGTCTTCACCAGGGTGAGCGCCGGCGCCGGGGTGTTCGGAATGTGGGCGGACGAGGGCGGCGAGGTCACGGGCGGGCCCGAGGGCGGGGTGCCGGTGGCCACGGCCGTGTTGTCGAGGGTGCTGCGGTCGATGTCGTCCTGGGTGACCGTGTAGGTGGCCGTGCACAGCACGGACGCACCGGGGGCGAGGGAGGTGGCGCCGGCCGGGCAGACCGCCGCCGGTGCGGTGCCGCTCCCGGTGAACGCGGTCTCGGTGACCGACACGTTCGTCAGTGTGACGTTGCCGGTGTTGGTCACCAGGAAGCTGTAGGTGAGCACCTGTCCGGCGGTGGTGAGCTGTGTCGCGTCCACGGACTTCACGATCGTGATCGCCGGGGACTGGGCGACGGGCGTGTTGGTGAGCGTGCAGAGCACGGCCGGGCTGTGGGAACCGGAGACGGTCGGCGGGAAGGGCAGGGCGAACGAGGTGCCGCTCCCGGAGGCGACGGGCGCGTCGCCGTTCGCGGTGTCGACGCAGCTGTAGGTCGTGGTGTAGTTCGCGAGGCTGCCACCGGCCGCCGCGCTCTCGCCGAGCGTGTAGGTCGTGCCGGAGACCGCGATGAGCGGGCCCACCGTGACCGGCTGGACGCCGGTGGCGGTGCCGGTGGTCGTCGCGGTGTTGCCGGTGTCGATGCCGCCGCCGGTGACCGACAGCGTGAACTGGTCGTTCGACGAGGCCGAGGAGACGAAGCGGCCCACGACGTCTTTCTGCAGCTCGATCGTCGGGTTGGTCGAGCAGGCCCCGAGGTCGACGGAGAGGAAGGCGTTGTCGGAGTACGGCTTCGGGCCGCTGATCAGCGCACCGGTGTTCGGGTCGAGCTCCTTCAGGTAGGTGTTCGTCCCGTCCGTGTACTCGACGAACAGGTGGCCCGCGTTGTCGAAGGCGATCCCGTTGTACGAGTTGGAGCCCGGGTTGTCGATCACGCTGACCGTGGTGGAGGCGAGCGGGGTCCCGGTGGCCGAGCCGGTGGTCGGCAGTGGGCCGTCGACGCGGCCGATGGCGGCGGTGGTGCCGAGGGAGCTGAGGGCGTAGAGGTTGCCCGCGGCATCGAAGGCCAGGTCGCCGTTGGAGCCGCCGGTCGCGCTGATCGGCAGCGGGAAGGTGGCGACGATGCCGGGGATCGCGGTGTTGGTGGCGGTGTCGAAGCCGTAGAGGGTCGCGATCCCGTTGGTGTAGTCGGCGTAGTAGTAGATGCCGTTGGCGGGGTCGACGGCGCCGGCGACGAAGTTGTCGGCCGGTCCGGTCGCGCTGCCGGTGAAGGTCGTCCAGGTGTTGGTGGCCGTGCTGTACGCGTAGACGTCGACCGAGCCCGCGACGAGCGGGGTCTGCCGGACCAGGTAGGCGGCGGTGCCGCCGCCGGCGATGCCGAGCGCGTTGGCGAAGCCCGCTCCGGGGACGGTGCTGATCGCCGTGGCGGTCACGCTGGTCGGGGTCGGGCCCGCCAGGGTGGGCGCGCTGAGCGCCAGCAGGGTGCCGTTGGCCGTGGCGTCGGCGCCGCGCTGGTAGGCGTAGATGACGTTGCCGGTGCAGTCGAGCGGGTCACCGGGGGCCCGGCCCTTGGGGACCGTGCCGGTGGCGCCCGGGGCGGGCGCCGAGCGGGCGGTGCCGTCGGGCGTCGCCGTGGCGGCACCGGACGGCACCGCCGTGGCCCGGGCGGTGGCACCGGACCACGAGGGCTGGGCACCCGGCTCCGCAGAGGCGGACGCGGACGCGGCGGCCGTGGAGGTCGTGGCGGAGGCCGATCCCGGCGCGCTCGGCGACGGGGACTCCGCCCGGTCGGTGTCGGTGTCGGTGCCGGCGTCGGTGCTGCCGCCCGTCCGGCGGTCGGCCACCGACCTGGTGGCCGCGGGGCCGGACCACTCCAGGACGACCAGGCCGTTGCCGCCCGCTCCCCGGGCGACCTCGGCGGTGCCGCCGGCGGCGATCCCGGCGACGTACTGCGCCTCGTCGCGGTGCGGGGCCTCGGCGCCGGGCGCCTTCGCGGCGGTGGCCCCGCCGGCGGCCGTCAGCGAGGACTTGGCCGGCTGCTCGCGCGCGTCGGCGCCGGCGGCCTTGGTGGCGACGTCGCTGCCGGCGTTGGCACCGGCGACCCGGACCCGGGAGCGACCTCCGGCCCCGCCCTGCTGCGCGGGGGTCCCCGCCGCAGCGGAGACCCCCGCCCGGCCGCCCAGGCCGGGGGAGACGGTGAGGGTACGGTCGCCGTCGACGGCGAGCACACCCGTGACGTACTCGCCGGCCGCGCCCGCGCGCTCGCCGTTCGCGCCGGAGCCCGCGCCCCAGACCTTGGCGGTCACGGCGGAGACGCCCTCGGGCACGGTGAAGGAGTGGGGTTCGTTCCGGTAGCCGAAGGCCGCACAGTGGTCGAAGCCAGGGTCGGCCACGCACTCGGGGAGCGGTACGGCGGCCTGCGCCGGCGGGCTGTCCATCAGGGGGCCGAGCGCCGAGGCGACCAGTATCGAGGCGACGGCCATGCCCGCGAGTGAACGTCGTACCGGGGCAGCGAGCGAGGCTCGCCAGGTGTGGCCTTGGTGTGCGGACATCCAGAACTCCGAGCAACGGGGCCGGGCAGCGGCCGTCACAACCGCACGGACTTGTGCGATCGGATGCTTATCCCACTCTCGCGCTGGAACAGAGTGCCCGAAACGGCCCCGTCATTCGTCCAGCCCTGCAACAGACCCGATCTGGCCGACACACCATCAGCTCCGGATCCCACGCACCGCCACCGGCAGGGGTGCCGCCCTCCGACCTGACGCTCCGTCCGGCGCGCCGCCACCGGACGCGGGCCGCCCCGGCCGTCCCGTCGGCATGGTGGTGGGCCCGCGAGGTCGCCGAGTCCGCGCTGACCGGGCCCAGGTCGACCACGCCACGGGCCGCCGCCTCGGCGATCACCGCTTCCGTCATCAGCTGAAAGGTGCCCTGCTTGGACCGGACCCGGAACCGGTCGTACGCGCTCCGCCAGGGCCCGAACTCGTCCGGCAGGTCGCGCCACGGGCTGCTGACCCGGAAGCGCCACATCACCGCGTTGAAGTGTTTCCGCAGGTCGGGGACAGGCCCGACCGCAGCGACGGGGGAGATGCGGCTCGATCAGGGTCCACTGCTCGTCGGTGGGATCGCCTCGCGCCATGCTGACGGCTCACCAAAGCCGAACCGCCGCGCGCAGGCAATCCACCAACCGGGTCACCGACGGAAGCCTGCTGAGCTGGGCCGTCCCAGGGGCTGCTGTTCGACGCCGGGCGCCGCATCGCCGCCCACCGCGCGGCCGACGAGGTCCGAAGGGGCCTGATCCGGCTCGCCGACCACCTGGACGCGGCCGCGCACCTTGTCGACTACCACCACCGGCGCCGCTGCCTGGCCGCCTGGACGCTTCCACAGGACCACCGGCGGAGCCTGACCGAGAAACTGCCCGCGCGCACCGGCCGGCGCTTCGACGACACGTCCGCCGCGACAGCGCCGCTGTGCTGATCCGGATGGACGTCACCCAGGGCCACCAGCGCAGGGCACCCGTCGCGGCGGTCTCGATCGAGGCCACCACGGCTCCCGTCGCCCGCTTCCGGACGAGACACGGTCCGCGGTGGACCACCTCGGCCACCAAGTCCCCTTCGGAGCTGATGGCCACCAGCTCTGGTGAGGGGTTCAGCATGGTTCGGCTCATGCGGTGCCCTGTTTCCTTCTCGTCGAGGCGCGGCGGTGGAGCCCGGCGAGGTAGCTCTCGGGCTTCTTGTCGAACCGGATGGCGATGCCCCGCCAGGCCCTCAGCCTGTTGATCAGGCGCTCGACGGTGTTGACCACGCTCGACCCGGCCTGCAGGCCAAGCACGCGGGATGCCCGACACGGCAGGGGCGGGGTCTCCTTCTGGAGGGGCCCGTGGGCGTCGTTGGCGGTTCAGAGCCACCCATTGTGTGCGGCCCTGATGCCGGCTTCGAAACGACTGCTGGCGCCCAGGCGTTCCATGATGGAGGACATGTGGCGGCCGACGGTCCGTGAGGAGATGCCAAGTCGCTGGCCCGCAGTGTCGTCGGTGAGGCCGGTGCCGAGCAGGCGCAGGAGTTCGCGTTCGGTGGGGGTGAGGCCGCACTGGGGGTCGTCGGTGTGGGCGGCACCGAGGGGTACAGCTGTGCTCCATGCCTGTTCGAAGAAGTCGAGGAGAGCGGCGAGGATGCCGGGTTCGGTGACGTACAGGGCGCCCAGGCGGTTGTCGCCCGGGTCGATGGGCACGAGGGCCTGGGCGCGGTCGACGACCACGAGTCGCTGGGGGATCGTGGGGGCGGTGCGGACCTCGCCGCCCTGGCTGAGGAGCCAGTGGGCGTAGTTGGCGACGTGGGGCTGGTTGCGGGTGGCGTCCTGGTAGAGGGTGCGCATGGTGATGCCGCGTCCGAGCGCCTCGGCGTCGGCGAGACGGCCGACGGCGAGGTCTTCGGCGCGCTGATTGCCGGGCTGGCTGCTGAGGACCTCAGTGGTGGCGCTGTGGCCCATCCGTTCGAGACGGCTGTGGATGGCGTCCATGCCGAGAAGACGTTCACCATGCGTGGTGCGATGCTCGGCGCGCTCGGCGACCATGCGGGTCACGGCGGCTCGCGAGGCTGCCAGCCGGGCCTGGCGGGCGGCGAGTTCGGCCTCCTGGTTGGCGAGGATGTCGGCGAGACCGATCTCGGGACTCACCGCGCGCATCTGGCCGGGGCGTTCGGCGGAGACACGCACGAGAGTGAGCCGGCTCAGCTCGTCGAGGTGGTCGTGCACCTGCGTGACGGTCAGGGCGCAACGGGCGGCGATGTCGTCGACGCTGTAGCCGGGGTGGTCGAGCATGGCCCGGTACACCGCCGTGGCTGCGGTGGTCAGTCCGAGCACCTCGAGCATCGTTCCCCCGGTTCGTCTGGTTCGTCTGGTTTCGCCGGCCCCTGTCGGACGCCCGGAACACTCGGCCTCATCAAACACTCTTTCGATGCTTCGTTCAAGATCCATTCGGGCCGAATGCTGAGTTCGCAGTCGGCCCTACGCAGTGTCCTGTGCCTCGATCAGGTCGAGGTCGCGGCCGCAGAAGCGATGGTGCTCGAATGTCTCGTTGAGCACTGTGCCGAGGCACTGTCGCACCGAGCGGCCCCGGGCGTACGGCGGCCAGACATCGTCGTCGGGCACCGGCGCCGGCACTGCGAGCTGCGTGGCGGTGACCTTGTCGAGCCACGTCTCCAGCTCTGCGGCCTGCGCCTCACGCACGCTCACGATCTCGTCGAGGGATGGATCGAGCGCGAGGTCAAGCCCGTGCGCCCCACGGTAGGGCTCGACGGTCGGCCCGATGCCCATCGAGGTGAACAGCTCCGTCGAGCCCAGGCAACAGCGGCGGAACCACGAGTCGTGAACGAAGACCAGGTGGCGCAGAGTCTCCACCGCCGACCACTCGTCGTTGACGCTGCGGCGCTCGATGCCGGGCGTACGGCGGATCCGCTCGATCGTGGCGGCCCAGCCGGCATGGAGCCGATGCGCTGCCTCGCGCAGATCGGCAGGGTCCTCGGAGCGGATCAGCACCCGTACCGGATGACGCCGGTCGAGCTCCGCCTCGACGTATTCGGTGACCTCGACACCGTTCACCACGAGGTTGGTGACGAGCCCGTCGATCACGGCATCCTGCATGACGACGCCGATCAGGCGCGACCCCGTCAGGTCGCACTCGCGGAACTCCGCACCCTGCAGATCCTCATCGACATATCGTGTCATGCTCCGCATGCTAAGCCCCACCACCGACAAGCCAGCCCCCCTGCTTGATCCGTGGCATGCGGCTGGGCGGCTGGGCGGCTCGTCCTCCGGCCTGCCGGTGGTCGGCCCGTACGTTCTCCACAGGGTGCGGAGCTACGCGCACCGGTCCTGGCAGACCCACGGAGGGCCCGGGTACCAGCCCGGGTACCAGGAAGCCGGTGTGCCCAGCGCCACGGCTTGGTCCGGGCGAGGAGTGGGCCTCGAACTGGCGTCGTAGAGTGCCGTGTGTGCCTCAGCTTGAGATTTCTGACCTGATCACCGCGGTGGACCCGGCCGACGGCCGACGGTTGCCGGTGCGGCGCGCCGAGGTCGTCGAGCAGCTTCGTGCGAACGGCGACGGGCGGGCGGCGCGGATCGTGGCGGGGCTGCCCGCCGACCGGGACGGGGTCCTGGACGCGGGCGCCGTCGACCGCCTGCTGATCAGCGTCCACACCGAGCTCCAGCGACTGAGCGAGGAACTGCGCATCGGCGAACGCCTCGTCCACCTGCTCGACCCCCTCTTCACCGCGATCCGGGCCACCGGCCACCCCGGGCCGTACCGCCTGGTCGACATCGGCTGCGGGCTCGGCTACCTGGTCCGCTGGCTGGCTGCCACCGGCGCACTCCCCCCGGAGGTCGAGCTGGTCGGAGTCGACCTCGACGCCGCGCTGGTCGGCGAGGCAGACCACCTTGCCCACGCCGAAGGACTCGACTGCCGCTTCGTCCACGGCAACGCCTTCACGCTGCCGGAGGCTGCCACCGTCTATGTCTCCACCGGCGTGCTGCACCACTTCCCCGAGCCCGCGCTGACGGACTTCTTCCGGGCCCAAGGCGCCTCCCCGGCCCTGGCGTTCTGCCACTACGACATCGCCGCCACCGGCCTCGCCCCCATCGGCGCGTGGATGTTCCACCGGGCCCGGATGCGCCACCCGCTGGGCCGACACGACGGCGTCGCCTCCGCCCGACGAGCCCACAGCGACGAAACCCTGCTGCGGGCCGCCGCGGCCTCGGGCATGCGCCCACTGCTCTACGAGCCCCGACGAGCCGCCAACCCTTTCTGCACAACCCTGCGTCCGGTCCTCGGCCTGCGGCCGCACCTGGAGGCGCCGCTGCGCCAGGCCCTTGGCCGCGCCTCCCGCCGACTCCTCGGCCCCGAGCAGTTCGCGCAGGCCGCCCGATGACGCCCGCCCTACCACTGGCCGTACTCGGGTTGGTCGACGCGGCATTCAGCGGTTTTCGTGCCTTCGCCGGCCGCGACGCGCGAATCCGCAAACACCGTGCCAACGCGCACGCCGCACTGCGCGGGCTGGCGGTCGGGGCCGTCCTACTGCTCGTTCCCGCACTGGCCGCCGTTCTCTGCCTGCTCACCGCCGCCGACCCGGCCCGCGTCCACGCCGCGCTGGCCGCCGGCGGCCTCGGCTACCTGCTTCCGCTCGTCGTCTACGCCGCCGCCGTCCTGCTCTCGCTCGCCGCATACTTCCTCCTGCCGTTCCGTGCCAGCACCCTCGCCATGGTCATCGGACTCGGCCCGCTCACCCTGTTGCGCCCAGTGGCCATCGCCGCTGCCTGCCTCGCCGCGCTCCTCAACGGCGGCGGCTGGGCCTCCCTCACCGTCGGTGCGGCGGCCGGGGCAGCGGTGCTGTCCGTCGAGCCGGTCGTCCACCGCCGCTGGTACCGCCAGGGCCACACCCGACGCGAGCAGACCACTGCCACGACCTGATGACCACCCCGATACCGCGAGGCACCGATGGGGCCGTACGCGGGCCGATGGACTCGATCCGGCAGCGGCCTGCAGAACCGGAGCATCGGGCCACAGGCCGGCCGCGCTCGGCATGGTGAGCGGTGCACATTCCCGTGTTCCGAGCGGAGCATGCCGTACGTACGCCGAGACCTGTCAGGTGGCGCTGTCGGTGCTCCGCAGTGCATCGTGCGGTGGTGAGTGAAACATCGTTGGCTGAGCACGAGGACCGTTGGATCATGAACCTTCGGGGCCTGGCCGTTACCCGGATCAGTGTCGGCCACCAGCTGTTCCTGCACCTCGACTCGGATGCCCGCGTGGATCTTGGTTGCCCCTTCAAGCTCACCCGGCCTGTCGGCGAGGGGCGTCAGGATGTGCTCCTCGACAACGGCTTCCGCCTCACCAGCAAGGCGGACCCCTTGTTCTAGGCATGGGAAGTGCTCGGACCGGGAGGGTGGCGGATCATCCCGATGCCGGGCGGGAAGCTCGCGGTCTGGGCCGACCCATCCCTGACCTCCTGATACTCGTGAAGAGACGCTGTTCCGACCGCGCTGTTCCCTGGGAGCTGTTCAAGGTTCGGATCTTGTTGTGGCTCGGTCGTGGAGCAGCCTTCCAGGGTCTGGTGGAGGCGTTGATCGCGGGCCGCCGCACGCCCCGCAGAGTGTCGTCGGCCCCTGCTATTCAGATCCGTATGACATCGAATGCAGAGGGTCCTCACAGTCCGGAGACGTTGTTCGAGACGGCGCGCGCGGCCCTCGCCGAAGGCCGTGATGACGTGCAGGAGCTGTTCGACCGTGCCGCCGCCGGCGCGGGGCCCGAGATGCTGTGGCGGATCACCGACGCGTTCGTGGGGGCGTTCGACGGTCGGGCGGCGGGGTGGATGAGCCGCGCGATCGAGTCGTCGGAGGTGGCGGAAGGGATCCGTGTGCACCCGGGGACCTTGCGGATCGTCGTGGATCACGGCTACCCGGTACACCAGTGCTGGGACATCGAGGTCAGGTCCTCGGCCGAGGACCGGCCGGCGGTCGTGGCGGCGTTGAACGCGGCCGAGCCGCGGCTGATACGGCTCACCGACGACGGCCGCGAGCTGTCGGCCACCGAATGGGAAGTCGCGCTGGAAAGGGGCGTCGACTTCTACAGCCCGAACTACGCCGCGGTGGAGCCGGATCCGGTGCCACGGATCCGGCTGGACTGCAAGGACGCGGTCATGCCCTTGATGAGTCGTGCCGTCATCCGGGTGCTGCTGGAGGAACTCGCCTCTGCGGGCGTTCGGCAGGCCGTGCTGAGCACGGATCCGAGGCCGAGGTCCCAGTGACGGCCGGCGGCATGCCTCCCTTGCCCCGAGTACCTCCCGCCGGGTCCGGCCGGCGATCCGCAGAGTGGGGCAGGTGGCACGTTCGTGCCCTGAGGGTGGCAGGTCGAAGGACTGCTGGCCGTCACCGCGCGCGTGAAGCGGGGCCGATGTCACTGCCGGGGGAGGAGGATGCGGGGTCGGCGGGGTCGGGAACCGACGCGGCCCACTGGGCCATGCTCTCCAGCACGGGGCCCAGGCTCTCGCCCAGTGGCGTGAGGCGGTACTCCACACGCGGAGGGATCTCGGCGTACGCGGTCCGGGTGACGAGGCCGTAGGTCTCGAACCGGCGCAGACGGCTGGTGAGGGTGTGCGGGCTGATCCGAGGGAGCGCCGCGCGCAGCTCGGTGAAGCGGTGCGGGCCGTGCAGCAGCTCGCGCACGATGAGCGTGGCCCAGGGCCCTTCGAGCAGGGTGAGGAACCGGGCCACGCCGCATTCGGGAAGAGGATTCGTCGACACGGCTTCACTGTAGGCCAATGGTGCAGTTGAAGTAACTGGTGCACTGTATGCACTAATGGATTCATGAGCTATGTGATCCACGGCGCCACCGGCGCCCAAGGCGCCCCCGTCGCTGCCGCCCTCGCCGCCGTCGGCGCTTCCGTCACCGCCCTGACCCGCAACGCCGACGCGGTCGTCGCCGGCGCTCGGGTGCGGGCGGTCGACCTCGGCGCCACCGACACACTCGCCGACGCCTACCGCGGTGCGGACGGCGTCTTCGTCCACCTCCCTATCGGCGGGCCGGAGGACCGGCTGCGCCACGCCCACAGCATCGTTGCCGCCCTGAACGCTGCCCGCCCGGGCCGGGTGGTGTTCTCCACGAGCGGCGGCGTGCCCGTGGAGTCCGCCGACGGGGCGGTGGCGGCTGTCGTCGAAGGGCTGAAGCGCAGCGGCCTCTCCCACGCGGTGATCGCACCGCGCCTGTTCCTGGAGAACCTCCTCCTGCCGCCCGTCGTCACCGGGGCCCGTGAGCAGGGCCTGTTGCGCTACCCGCTGCCCGCCGCCCATGCGGTGTCGTGGGCCTCGCACCTGGACGTCGCCGATGCCGCGGTCGCACTGTTCGGCCGACCGGACGTCACCGGTCTGATCGAGGTCGGCCTGCACCCCGCGGTGACCGGCCCCGCACTCGCCGAGGCGTTCGCCGCGCGCCTGGGCCACGCCGTCACCTACGAACCGCTCACCCCGGCGGAGTTCGGTGACCTGCTCGCCCCGCTCCTCGGTGCCGATGCCGCTGGTGGTGTGGCGGGACTCTACGACTTCCTCGCCACCCTCCCGGACAGCGCGATCGCCCCCGACCGCTCCGCCGGGACGCTGCTCGGCCTGCACCCCCGCACCCCCTTGCAGTGGCTGACGGACGCGGTCCGGTAGGTTCTGCCGGCTCGGCCGGGGCCTGAAGGAGGCGTCGCACCTCCACGTCCCGCTCCGACGGGCCGCACAGGCCTCCGATGCGTGACGATCGGTCAGGACCGCCGGCTCGAAGGGGTTCCGCGACCGTTGTGCCGCCCGCGGACTCCGTCTCACATGCCGGGACAGCATTGGCGTCGGGCACCTGCTTCGAGCAGGATCTCCGCGGCACCGATCAGGGGGATCGGTGCCGCGGATCCGAGGGGGACCCATGAGTGAGACGAAGGACCCGAAGGTTGCTGCGATCGAGGCCTTCTTCGCGGCCTACGGCGCGGGTGACGCCGACGCGATGAGCGCGGTGCTGGCCGAGGGGATCGAGTGGACCATCCCGGGTCGCCACCCGCTCTCCGGTACCAAGCACGGGGTGGCCGAGGTGCGGGCCTTCTTCGACCAGCTGGGCAAGTCCGGTTTCAAGGCGGAGCCGATCTTCTTCGGCGTCAACGACGAGTACGTGGTGGACGTTCACCGGGGCTGGACCACCGAGGGCACCGGGAAGGTCGACACCACCTGGGCGCTGGTCTGGCACTTCGACGCGGCGGGCAAGGTCGACCGGGTGGTGAACCTCTCCGGTGACCAGCACCAGATGGACGCGTTCGTCTGGGCCAACTACGCGCTCGCCCCGATTCCGGACCGCCTGGCCTGATCCGGCGTACGGCCCGCGCGGCCCGAGCGGCTGAGACGGCTCCGGCCGCGCGCCGACGTCCTCCGACTGCCCTGCGTGACGGGGCTTCGCACATGCTGCACCGATGTCGGACGACGGCGGAATCCCGAGTATCGCGGACAGCGGTGCGGACCTGCCCGCAACGCTGCGCATCGCTGGGCTCGCGTTGGAACGGACGCAGAGCCCTCCGTCCCTGGCCTGCTGGACCGGCTGCTTCCCGGAGTCGGCCGGCGGCGACGCGGCGGTGGTCAGTCCGGTGGTCGAGCCGGCCGCGCCGCCCGAAGAGGTCGTGCACCAACTCGTTCTCGACGTCGTGAGGGATTTCGACGTCCTCGTCCTCGTCGACCGAGCGGTGCGGTACTGCCGGACCCGGCTCGGGAGCGGCACTTCGGTATCACACCCGAGGAACTGAGCCGGCTGGACCTTCCGGAGCTGCCGTTGGCAGGCCCCGAAGTGGTGGTGCGGACCGACCGGACCTGGGCGATCCGGTACACCGAGAGCAGGTTCCGGCCGGTGGCCCGGCGGCGTCCGTGGCCGGCCGTGCCGCGAGCGTCTCCGGTGAGTCGTGGGCGGGTGCGGGTCGCGCCCCTGGCATGCTGCTGAGCGCGGCTCCGTCCGGCGCCACCCGAGCGGGCCGAGCGGGCCGGCCAGCCGGCGGGCAGCGGCAGCGGCAGCGGGTTTCAGGAGTCCAGGAGTCCAGGAGCCCGCCGGACCCCCGGTATCCCCGGACCCCGGGTGCCCCCCCTGGGAGTCCGGAACGGACGAGCGAGCACGGAAGGGCTGCGTGCATGGACCCGGTGACGAAGGCACTCGACGAACTGCACCGGCGGATCAGCGGGTTGAGGGGTGGCGAGGTCGCCTCGTACATCCCGGAGCTCGCCCGGGCCGACCCCGAGGACTTCGGCATCGCGATCACCAGCATGGGCGGGCGTCGTTACCAGGCGGGCAGGGCCGACACCGAGTTCACCATCCAGTCGGTGTCCAAGCCCTTCGTCTACGCCCTGGCCCTCACCGACCTCGGACCCGACGAGATGCTCGGACGGGTCGGCGCCGAGCCCAGCGGCGAGGCCTTCAACGCCATCAGTCTGGAACCGGGTACCGGTCGGCCGGCCAACCCGATGGTCAACGCCGGCGCAATCGCCACCACCGCCCTGGTCGCGGCGGCGGACCCCGAGGCGCGGTCCGCCCGGATCCTGGACTGCCTGTCCGCGTTCGCCGGCCGTCGGCTGGGCTACGACGAGGAGGTCTACGCTTCCGAGGCCGCCACCGGCGACCGCAACCGCGCGCTGGCCTACCTGATGCGCTCGGCCGGCTCGTTGAGCGAGGACCCGTACGCCGTGACGGCCACCTACTTCCGCCAGTGCTCCGTTCTGGTCACCGCGGCCGACCTGGCGGTGATGGCCGCGACCCTGGCGAACGGCGGCCGCAACCCGGTCACCGGCGAGCAGGTCGTGGAGCGCAGCGTGGCGGTGCGGACCCTGGCGGTCATGGCCACCTGCGGGATGTACGACGGCGCGGGGGAGTGGCTGCTGAACGTCGGTCTGCCGGCCAAGAGCGGGGTCTCCGGTGGGCTGATCGCGGTCGGCCCGGGCCGGTTCGGCGTCGCGGTCTACAGCCCGCCGCTGGATCCGGCGGGCAACTCGGTGCGGGGCGTGGCCGCGCTCACCGAGATGTCGGAACGGCTCGCCCTGCACCTCATGCACGCGCCGGTGCACCTGACGGCCACCGTCACCGACACCGGGCACGGCGCCCGCTCCTCGCGCGCCCGCAGCCCGGAGCAGACCGCGCTGCTCAACCGCAGCCGCCGGCGCATCATCGCCGTCGGCGCCCAGGGCGAGCTGGAGTTCACCGAGACCGAGCAACTGCTGGGTGCCGTCGAGGGGGCCGTTCCCGAGCCGCCGGGCTGGCTGGTGCTGGACCTGATGGCCGTCACCGGCATCCGGCCGGGCTCCGCGGCGTTGCTCGCCGCGGGTCTGGCGGACATCGCCCGGCGGGGCCACCGGATCGTGGTCGCCGCCCAGGAGCCGTTCCTGGGCGCCGCCGACGGGCACTCCGGCTGGCACGCCTTCGGCAGCCGCGACGACGCGGTGGCCTGGTGCGAGGACCAGCTCCTCGCGGGCGGGCCGTCCGTCGGCCCGCCCGCTGCGCAGAGCGGGGGCTGACCGCCTGCCGGGGCCGGGCCGGGCGGTCTGTCTCCGAAGCCGGACGCCGCCACCCGGGCGACGTACATCGCGGCCCCCGTCGCGATCGATCCCGAGATCGTCGGCGACGAACCGGACACGGCCGTGTCCCGGGGGCGCGACCAGTGCAGTTCGGTCGCGCAGAAGAAGGACCAGGCCGCACTCGTCGCGCTGGTCGGCCAGCGCTTCACCTCGCCGCAGCACCGGTCCACCGGATCGCACCGGTGACCGTCGATCGGATCCTCGACAACGGCGAGAAGCTCTCCCTGCTCCTGGACGCCATCCCGGTGGATGTGCCGTTTCCGTCGGCGACCTGGTCCGTCGACTCGTCCTCGCCCGCCAGGGGCGAGCCGCTGTGCTCCCGCTCGACGACCCCGGCCGGCTCTTCCCGGGTGGCTTCGCAGGCCGACACATCGCCTCCGACCAGCTCGGCCACCGACTCGAGCTGATCGGCGTGCGCGCCCGCCACGCCCGCAAGACCGCCCTGACGGACCTCGCCGTCGACCTGCCAGCGGTGGTCGTCAGCTGCCTACTCGGCCGCCACCGGCCGGTCCGTGCCGCCACCGCTTACGGAGGGACTGGAGCCCGAACTCGCCAGGCACGGGCCGGCCGGGCCCGAGGCGACCGGCGGCCGGTGAGGCCCCCTGCGGCGTCGTGACGGGCCGCCGGGGGGCTGTCCATCGCGTCCGGACCGTCCGGGGTGTCGGCGGTGGGTTCGGCGCCGGTCCATCCCTGGTTGGCGTCGACGGTGGACAGCGGTGCCACGGAGGTGGGGCCGGCGGTGCCGAAGGCGGCGCAGACGGGATCGGGGGTGTCGACGGTGACCAGCGGGTCGCGCAGGCTGGTGTCCAGCTTGGCGTAGAGCAGAAGGGTGCCGCCGGTGGTGCGCTCCGGGGTGCCGGGCTGCACCGTCACCGCGTGCCGCCATCGCCAGGCGCCCCAGGTCAGGGTGACGGTGGTGTCGGTGGGCGTGGCGTCGGGGCGGGCGAGCAGGGCGTAGACCTGCCCCTGGTACGCGTGGTCGTACTGGTACACCCAGTGGGTGCGGGCGTCGCAACCCGACCCGGCCGCCGGCCAGGGCGGCGGCACGGGTGCCGGGACGACCACGACGGTCGGCAGGGTGCGGGAGGGGGTGGGCTGCGGTGAGGACGTGGCCGGTCCGGTGTACGGGAGTTGACGGCCCGCCAGCAGGCCTGCGGCGAGGCCGATGAGCAGGGCGGCCGCCGCGGCGGCGGAGCGCGAGGACCACCAGCGGGGCGCGGACGCGGGAGCGGATTCGTGCGCGGGGCCGGGCGGAGCGGACGGCGGGGCGGCGGCCGGTTCTTGCGCGGGGCCGTCCATCGGGGGCGAGGGCTCGCCCAGGGCGTCGCGGGCCCGTTCCCAGTGGTCGCGCCACGGCGCGGGGTCGCGCTCGCCGCAGGCTTCCAGGAAGGCCTCGACGGTCGCCCAGGTCGGCAGGTTCACCCCGCCTGCCGCCTCGGAGAGCACCGTCGTGGAGCGGTGCACCCTGCGGCTCATCGCGGCGAAGGTCGGGGTGCCGGCGCTCTCTCGCAGAGCGCGCAGCCGCAGGGCGAATTCCGCGACGGGCCCCGCCTGCGGATCCAGGCTCCGTTGTCTGCGGCCCACCGACGGCCTCCCCTGCGCTGCAGTTTCCCGCCGATTGATTGTCCGCACGTGATTGTCCGCAGCGGACCGGCCGGTGACCAGGGGTTGATCTTTTTCCGTGATTGTTTGTCCGAGTCGCAACGGTGTTGGCCGTACCCGACCGGCCCGCCACTGTGGTGGGCGCACCGGGACCGCCGGACCCACGGGTGCACCGCCGGTCCTGCCCGAACGCGGCCGAGCCGCCCGTCCATCCCTCCGGGAGACCTCATGAAACCCATCGCTCGTTGGTTCGGGCGCGTCGTCGCCGTCCTGGCCGTCCTCGCGGGCGGCCTGGTGGCCTTCGCCGCTCCCGCCTCGGCCGCCACGATCTGCGGCAACTCACCGGTCCCGCCGGGCCAGGTGATCGTCTCCGAGCGCTCCAGCAACAGCTGCGGCGGCTACCTGGAGCTGACCGTCCAGCCGCCGTTCGACGGCATCGGCATCTGCGGCGACTCCCCGATCCCCGACGGCTGGGTGATCGTCTCGGAGTCCGGCGGCAACGGCTGCGGCGGCCACCTCAACGCCACGATCCGTGTCGCCTACCCCCGCGTCGGCATCTGCATGGACTCGCCCGTCCCGGCCGGCTGGGTGATCACGGGCGAAGCCCTGACCAACAGCTGCGGCGGACACCTGGGCGGGACCATCACCAACCAGCTCTTCCCCGGGATGGGCGTGTGCGCCGACTCCGCCCTCCCGGCGGGCTGGGTGATCACCGCGAAGTCGGCCGGGAACGGCTGCGGCGGCCATCTCGGCGAGATGATCACCAACAGCCTGTTCAACGGGATCAGCGTCTGTGCGGACTCCGTCGTCCCACCGGGCTGGGTGATCACGGCCGAACAGCAGACCAACGGGTGCGGCGGCACCCTGTCCGAGTCCCTGAACGAGCCCTTCCCCGGCGTCAACATCTGCGGCGACTCTCCGGTCCCGGACGGCTGGGTGATCACCTCGGCGCGGTCGGCCACCGGCTGCGGCGGCCACCTGATCGAGATCATCACCAACAGCCTGTTCAACGGCATCAACGTCTGCGCCAACTCGACCGTCCCTGCCGGGTGGTGGATCTCCTCGATGTACACCACCAACGGCTGCGGCGGCTACATGGGAGAGATCCTGCAGCACTGACGCCCCGTCGGAACCCCGGCCCCGGACCCGCCCCCGCGCGGGGCATCCGGGGCCGGGCCGTACCCGCACCGGACCGCGCCGGACGGGTCCGGTCCGGGGCCTGAGGTTCGGCCGGACTCCGGACCTCCTCCACCACCTCGTCGCGCCGTGGACCGGGGTCGGGTTCTGGACGGTCTTCGGCGTGGCGGCGTCGTCCGGGAGGGTGAAGCTCGGAGGGGCTTCGGGCCGGGTGTGCAGGGGTGTGGGCTGATGGTGTCTGTCACGGCCTGCGGGCCACATGGTCGGGTGAGGAGAGGGTCATGGCGACAGCCGGCACTGATGAGGGATCGGGCGGTCTCGACTTCGCGGGCGCCATGCAGGCGCTGCTGCGCGGCACTGGGGCCGCCGCGGACAACAGGTGCTCGTCCGGACGCCTGCCGGGAGCCGGATCCGCGACGAACACGAACGTCTCCGGCGCGGCGGTGAGCACCGTCCGCTGCACGCGATCCTGGTCGTCGCACGCCTCGTACCTCGTCGTCGGCGGTTCCACAGGTCACCTCCGTGCCGGGCTGCGCTTCTTCCACGGTAGGCGCGCGCCGCCGGCGCCGGCCGCACTGGACGGGTCGAAGAGCGCGCGATCGGTCCCACCTCCGAAAGAACCCTCGGGCCGCGCCGGCTTCTACGATCAACCGGTGACCGATGACGAGATCATTGAAGCCTGCCGGAAGATCGCCCAGGAGCGGCAGGCGCCCCCGCCCGCCCCGCCAGAGGCCGTTGCCAAGGCGGAACATGTCATCGGGTTCGCCTTCCCCACGCTCCTGCGGCGGCTCTACACAGAGGTGTCCAACGGCGGCTTCGGCCCCGCTGATGGGGTCCTGCCAGTCGACGTGGGGCAGTGGAACGAGCACATCGCGGAAGCCTATGAGCACGGACCGGACCCCACCGGCGGAGTGCCCGCCGGAGTGGTGCCGCTCTACGACTGGGGCTGCACGATGTGGTCGATGATCGATTTCCGTGATCCGCACGGCGTGATGTGGTCCAACGCAGACGGCGATTGCTGGCCCCAGGGTGTCGACCTGGGCCAGTGGCTGCTTGCCGCGATGGACGGGGAGTTGCGCTTCGCCTGGCCGAACGGAGTGCCTCCGGAGAGCGAATGGCACCGGCCGGAGACAGCGGCCGAACGTCAGGAGAGCTCACCGGAGCCCGCGGCGAGCTGTCTTCCGTCACCCCTGTGAACGTTCCCCAGCAGGGACAGCGGCCGAGGTACTGGGGCCGACGGCCGGTTCCCCCGGCTGACCGGCGCCTTGCGTGACCGGGCACAGGAGGAACGGTGGATCGGACGGCGGTGCCGAGGTGGACGGTGCCGGGCAGGCGCCGCGTCGATCCTGGCCCCGGCGGTCGTCGGACCCGGGCGCAAGATCCGCTCAGGTCAGCGCCGGACCGTGGCCCGCGCTGCCTACCCAGCACATGCCCGCCGGGCTTCGGCAGCCCGAGGGCCGGCATCGGCGCCCTCCCCGCCCACCGCGGTATCACCGTGGCGCAGCACCGGATCATCGGCCTGGCCGGCAACCCGTACCGGTGAGTGGTGGTCAGGTGCCGTTGTGGCAGGAGTACCGGTGTCCGTTTCCCGGGTCTGGTGACGGGCCCGTCGGCTCGGCCAGGCTCCACTGCCCACACCGTCGGGCGAGATCAGGGTCCTGGCGGACCAGCGCGTCTTCGAAGGCCTCCCAGCCCTGGTCGCGGATGAAGGCGGTCTCCTCTGCTGTGATGGGGATGAGCCAGACGATGGCGACCTCACTGCCGTTCTCGACGGTGACCGAGAAGAAGTTGTCGTCGAAGTAGACGGGCAACCCCGCGTAGAGGGACGTCATCGATCCGCCGGTCAACGGTGCGGGAAGCGGTACCACGTCGCCGCGAAGAATCGCCTGGCCGCTCGCCCTCAGCTGTCCGGCGACGTATGGCGAGGACGTCAGCCGTACCGAGGAACAGGTGCGAGCCGCTGATGAGAGCCGTTGAAACTCCCTGTGCTCGTGGGTGGGAGAGAACCGTTCTGCTCGACTCCCATTGCAGGCGGCTGAGCTGGGGATACGTCGCATCTCCGGGTTTCCCGTCAGGCGGACCGTTCCCAGGGCCGGCCTGGTGAGGCCGGTCACTGGTGGCTGTTGACCTGGGTTGATCTCGGGACTGCCTCAGGTCGGGGCCCTGCTCCGGGCCCTCGGTCGACGTCCCCTAGGCTGCCCGGATGATCACTGCCTTCTCCGACGCCTTCCTGGACGCCGCCGAGTACCACGCGGCGTGGGGCGCCCAGCAGCTCGAACTGATCGGCCGGGCCGTCCCGGGCGGCCCGTGGAGCGCGGACCTCGACGAGTGCCGCTACGAGTCCGGCGGCCGGACCCTGCGGGTCGGGCTGCTGGGCAGCTACGACACGGACGAGCAGACCTGGCTGTGGGGCTGGGCCAACCCTGGGCTGCGCGGCAGCGCGGTGGTCGCGGCCGGTGAGCGGATCGCCGAGTTCGGCCGCCGACACGGTATCGCCGAGCTGGCGCAGGAGGGCGTGGACCTGGACGGCTTCGACGATCCGCGCCGTGCCGCGGAGGCGCTGGCCTTCCTCGGCGCGGCGGTGCTCGGTGCACCCGGCTACCTCGGCCAGGAGGCCGGCCCCGGGAGCCGGGTCTACTTCGTGCCGCAGGACCCGCAGCTCCAGCCAGCAGGGTTCGACCCGGTCGCCATGCCGCGCCACCTGCTCACCGGTGCGCAGCTCTTCGCCCGCTCGCCGCGGCGGGTGGTCGAAGGCTGGTTCGCCCTGCACGGGGTCCAGGTCCAGGAGGAATCCGACCGGACCACCGCGCAGCTGCCCGGCGGCGGCACCGCGGTGGTCTCCTTCGACGAACTCGGCCGCATCTCGGGCGTCGACGTCGGACCGGTCTCGGCCTAGATCGCGCCGTCGCCGATCACGAGCGGCGGCAACGTCGCCGGGCTGCTGCGCGAAGCGACCCGGCGACGCCGAACGCGCCCGTGGCGGGGCGGGCCGACTCGAAAGCTCAACGCACGGGCGCCGCGGCGACCCCGCCCACTGAACTGAACTTCCCCACTTCAAGGTGGCAACGAGCTGGGGAACCGAGAGCAGGGGCGGGGGAATTCGCGGGTTCTCACCACCGCCAGGTAGACGGCACGCAGCGCCGGCACGGAGGCGGAGCGCACCGTCGAGGCCCTGCGGCGCGCGACCGATCGGGTGCGGGAACTGGCGGGTGGCAGCGGCCGGCCGCAGGACCGGTAGCGGCCTGCCGGGCCCCCTCGGCGGTGTGGTCAGCGGGCGAGGGTGACGGTGATGACGGGGTTGTCGCATCCGGCCGCAATGCGCTGGATCGCGGCGTGTTCGGCCGGGTCGGTGCTCAGCTGCCAGCGGGTCTTCACGGTGACCCAGTCGGAGATGTAGCGGCAGGTCGCGGCGGCGGCCGGGGGCATCCACTGGGCGGGGTCGCGGTCCGCCTTGGACTGGGTGGTGCTGTCGTGGACCGCGAGGAGGGAACGCACGTCGTCGAGGTCGTTGGCATAGGCCTGCCGCTCGGCCGCGCTCCAGGCCGCCGCTCCGACTGGCAGGGAGCGTCATTCCGACTGTGCGATATTCATCCGCTGATGACTCTGCACGGCACTCTGCCCATCCGGCTAGGGTCCGAGTCCTTCCAATCGGACGGCCATGTTCAGGGAACGCTGTAGGTCTGGTCCGAAAAGACCGGGGTTGGTGTCGGCGAGGGCGCGGCGGATGGTGATGGCTTCCCTGATGGCGGCCAGGCCCTCGGCAAGCCGGCCCGCGTCGCTCAGCAGGGGGGAGAGGTTGTTGAGGGCGCTGGCCAGGTCGGGGAGGTGGGTGTCCGGGTCGGTCTCGGCGAGGGTGCGGTACTGGTCAACGGCCTCCTGGGCTGCGGCGAGGCCCTCGGCTACCCGCCCGGCCTGAGTCAGAGCGACGGCCAGGGTCCGAAGAGCCCACGCAAGGTCCGACGGATCCGAATCGGGGTCGGTGCGCGCGAGTGTTCGACAAAGGTCGACGCTTTCCTGCCCCACGGTCAGACTCTCCTCCCGTCGTTCCGTTTCGACCAGGCCGGCGGTGAGGTTGGTCAACGCCGCGGCCAGGCCGGGGCGGTGGGTGCCCGGGTCGGTCTGGACGAGTGCGCGGTAGTGGTCGACGGCTTCCTCGGCAGCAGCCAGGAACTCCTGGCCCCGTCCGACCTGGCCCAGGCTGGCGGCGAGGTTGTTGAGGGCTCCGGCGAGGTCGGGGAGGTGGCGGTCGGGGTCGCTCTGGACGAGGGCTCGGCGGAGGTCGACGGCTTCCTGGGCTGCGGCCAGACTCTCGGGCCACCGCCCGGCCTTGCCCAGGTAGATGGAGAGGTTGTACAGGGCCTTGGCGAGGGCGGGGAAAGGGGTGTCGGGGTAGTTGCGGACGAGAACGCGGCAGAGGTCGACGGCCTGCTGGGCGGTTGCCAGGCTTTCGGCCCGCTGGCCGAGCGCGTCCAGGCCGTTCGCACGATTGATGAGGTCTACGGCGAGGTTTGCCGCAACGTCGCTCCTGATGGACGTGGACCAGGCCGCGGAGCCGGTCGCGGTACTCGGGGGCGCGGTAGTGCTGTCCTGGGCGTTCGGGGGACCCTCCTCCTGGTGGATGTGTGCGGCCGGCGGCGGGTCGCGGTGGGGATGCCGGGTGCCGGGGCTTGTGGTGGCCAGTGTTCGGTAGCAATCGGTGGCTTCTTGACGAGCGGCCAGGGCCCGCCGTTGGCGGCCGTTGTCCTCCAGTCGGATGGAATGCATCTTCAGTGACCTGGCGAGGCCGGGCAGGTGCGCCTCGGGGTCTTCTTCGACGAGGCCGCGCCAGAGGTCCACGGCTTCCTGGCCTGCGGCCAGGCCCTCCGGGTGCTGTCCTGCTTGCCAGTGTCCCAGAGCGAGGTTGTCCAAGGCGGCGGCGAGGCCGGGCAGGTGTTCCGGACCCGTCGTGACGAGTGCGCGGTGGGCGAGGACGGTCAGTCGGCCGATGTGGACGCACTCGTCGGTGCGCTCGGCCAGCGACAGCCGGTCGACGAGGATGTCCAGGGCGGAGACGTAGTCGGCCAAGTGGGCGTCCGGGTTCTTCCTGACGAGTGTTTGGAGAGCACTCACGGCCAGTCGGATCGCTTCCAGGGATTCCTCGAGCCGTCCCGCACGGTGCAGGTGGACGGAGAGGTCGGTCGCGGCGGTGGCGACATTGGGCAGGTGCTGGGTCAGGCCGGCCGAGACGAGCAGGCGGTAGCCGAGGACGGCCGTCTCGAATTGCTCGACGCTCTCCTCCACCTGTCCCAGCGCTGCCAGCTCGCGGGCGTGAATGTACCGGGCGGCGGCCATGCCGGGCAGGTGGGCACCGGGGGTCTCCCGCGAAAGCAGGTAGCCGTCCGGGTTCGTACTCGCGGATGCGCAGTGCAGATTGACCGCCTCCCGGCTTGCCTCCAGGGCTTCGTCGTGACTTCCTGTCGCGCCCAGTCGACCGGCGAGTCGGACCAGGGCACCGGCGAGGCGGGGCAGGTAGGTGTCCGGGTCCGTGCCGGCTGCGACCAGCGCGCGGTGCGCACTGACGCATTCCCGGTGGGCGAGGAGAGCGTCGCCGGTGCGACCCACCGCGAACAGCTCGTCGGCGTAGACGGCCAGGAGGGCAGCGAAGTCGGGAAGGTAGTCGCCCGCGTGTTCGGCGTCGAAGTCGGGCAGGTACGTATCGGGATGTGCTGCGGCGAGTGCACCGATCGCCTGCTGGATCGCCTCCAGGCCTTCCTCGTGCCTCTCCATCGAGCCCAGGTGGAGAGCTCGGTTCGCCAGGGCCCGGGCGAGGTCGGGCAGAAATTCCCGCGGCCGGGATGCGCCGAGCAGGTTCCAGGCTCGCACGGATTCCAGGCCTGCGGCCAGTGCGTCCTCGTCGCGCCCGCACTCGATCAAGCGGCCGGCGAGCATCCCGGCAGCGGCCGCGAATTCCGGCAGATGGGCGTTCCCTACCGCCGAGATCACGGTGTCCCACGTGTCCACGGCCTCCTGGAGCGCGGCCAGACTCTCCTCCGAACGCCGCACCGCCTCCAGCATGACGGCGAGGATCGTCAAGGCCCTGGCGAGGTCGGGCAAGTAGGTCCGCCCGTCCACCTCGGCCAGCGTGCGGAAGTGTTGGACACCTTCTAGAGCCGCCGCGAGTCCTTCCTCCCGCTCACCGCAGGAGCCCAGTTGGTTGGCCTGGTCGCTCAGGGACCGGGCGAATTCGGCCAGGTAGGCGTCCGGGTTCGCCGACGCCAGTGATCGGTAGAGGTCGGTCGCCTCCCGGCGCGCGGCCAGCCCCTCAGCCTCGTGCCCTGTCTTCACCAGTCGGAGGGAGTAGTTGCCCAGGCTTCCGGCGAGGGCTCGTAGGTCCTCGTCGTCGCCGGACCTGGCCAGCGTTCGGCAACGGCCCACCGCCTCCCGGGACACGGCCAGGCTCTGCTGCTCGTGCCCGGCCAGGCCCAGTTGGAGGGCGTAACTGTTGAGGAACGCGGCGAGGTTGAAGAGGTAGACCGGATCCGCGTCGGCGAGGGCACGCCAGGTGGGCTCGGCCTCCTGAGCGGTGGCCAGGGCCTGGTCCAGTCGTCCTGCCACCATGAGCTCGCGAGCGAGGAGGGACAACGACCGTGCGAGGCCGGCCAGGTAGAGGGTTTCGTTCCCGTCTGCCGCGATGAGCCTGCGGTAGGTCCTGACGGCTTCCTCCGCCAGCGCCAGCGACTCCTGGTGCCGCCCGGCACTTCCGAGAAATAGGGCTTGGGCGTGCACCGCCTCGGCGAGGTCGGGCAGGTGCTCGCGCGGGTTCGCCCGGTTCAGCAGCCGGTAGCGGTCGGTGACGACCTTGCTGAGGCGCAGGGCGACGGGGTTGAGGCGTCGGCTGTAGTCGGGCAGGTCATGCGTGAGGGCGGTGAGGTCGGCGAGGGAGGTGGAGGGGTCGGCGATGATGGAGTCGAGGGCGGCGATCAGCGGGGCGGGATGGCCGGTCCGGGTGGCCGTGGTGACGATGTGAGGGACGATCCAGCGGTATCGCGCGCACAGATCGGTCAAAGGGCTATCGAGGCGGGACCGGAAGACGGGGTGGGCGGCGGCGCGGCTGTAGACGGTCAGCAGTTGGGTGGCCTGGCTGTCGTCGGCGCCCTCGAGGAGTTGTTCGGCGAGGGCCGGGCCGGCGTCCAGGACGCGTCCGGCATGCCGCTCGGCGAGGCGGTCGGGTTCGAGGCCGCCCCACAGTCGGCCAGGACCGGCCGGTGGGTAGAGAGCTCCGATCCATGCGGTGACAGCATCGCGGCGGTCACGAGCCTGGTCAGCCAGGGCCGGCAGCCGGGTCCAGATCCGGTCGGCCTGCTCCCGGTCGTCGGCGCCGACGAGATGGGCGGCGGCCAGCGCTGTCTCCAGCGTTGCGGGGCTCAGTAGAGGCTCCAGGCCACGTTCGACGGCGTTGCCGTGCCAGTAGCGGCGCTCATGGCGCAGGAGTCGGTCCTCCACCATCTGCGCCTCGTCCCCCGGAGAACCGCCGTCCGCGGAGCCGATCTGATCGGTCGGCTCCGCGGTGTCGAGCAGGTCCGCTAAGGCGGTCATCTGCAAGGTGAGGGCGTTCCCGTAGCCGTCCTGCTCGAGCGGTGGGGTTTGCAGCGCGTCGGCCACCGACGGCCAGACACGTTGGGCCAGCCCCTGAACGCGGGGGAGGGCATCGGCGAGGGCGTGCGCGGCGGTGCGGTAGGTCTGGGGCCGGTTCGCGACGTCCGGTTCCAACGGGGCCAGGGAGCGGACGGTGGCGGCATGGAGATGGTCCTCGGCAAGGCTCGTGGCGCTCTTCGCGTGGTCCCACCAGTCGCCGTCGGTCCGGGCCAGGAGAAGGAGCTTCAGGGGCGTGTTGGCCGGGTGGTCGGCAGCAGCCTCAAGGAGGGCGGTGAGCTGGGCGGTGCGGGTCTCGGCGTAGTCGAGGACGACCAGCAGGGGTTTGGCGGCGTGCCGCAGATCGCGCAACTGGTCCGGGCCGGCGGTGGTGCGTGGCCACAGCACGGCCCAACCGTCGGCGGCGAGCAGGTGGGCGAGGTGGTGCGCGAGGCGCGTCTTGCCCTGCCCGCCGGGTCCGTGCAGGAGCCAGGCGCCGAACCCGCCGAGCCGGCACCAGGCGGTCAGTTCGGCGAGGAGGTCGTGGCGGCCGTGGAAGGGGACGATCTGGTGGCGGGCCTGGAGGAGCGCCGCGGGTGAGGGAAGGCGCTGGGTGCGGTCGGGGTCCTGCGCACGGTCGGCGAGATCCTGGAACTCGACCGCCTGCAGACCTCCGCTCGGGCCGACGTCCCACTCCGCGAGGGCGGCGCGGAACGCCGGGTCGTGGTGCAGGGCGTAGGCGGGCACCGCGTTCAGCCGCGCATGGGCGGCGTGCGCGCGATCGGCGGCGACGACACCGGTCAGGAGCCGATCGCAGAACACCGCAGCTCCGGACAGCCCGGCGAACGGCGATGCTCCGTCGGCCCGCCGCACGGGCGCAGGCTGGTCGAGGTCGATGACGTGCTGGTTGCCGACGAAACCCGTGCCGGGGTTGAGGCGGCCGCGCAGCTGCTCGGCCTCCACGGCCCGGCCCGACCGCTGGGCGACATCGGGCGTACCCCACGTCTCACAGGGGGTGCCGGGGCGGTCGGTGACAGCGCGACCCCAGCGCACCGGAGTGGTGGGCGGCTGCCAGTCGGCACTGTCATGGACGAGGACGAGCGCGGCGTCGTCGCGCCCGCCCGGAGTACCGGACCACACCACCCGGCCCTGCGCGGCGCCGCCGCCGGCCGGGTGGAACACCTTCACCCTGGTGCCGACAGGGCCGGTCACGTGGGCCGAGGTCAGCACCAGGCGCCCGCCGACCGCGTACCCCGACCCGCGCCCGCCCGGCCCGTCCACCCCGGCCAGCCGTACCCGTTCCATGCAAGCCCCCTACTGCTTGGCCCCTGGCACTACGACGTGGCCCTGGCCGGACCAGGGGGCCGGCCACGGTCCGGTTGTCAGCCGTCGATGCGCCCGGTGCTGTAGCCGGGGCCCTCAGGGCCCGGCGCGGTGGAGCTGACGAGCAGGTCGCTGCCGTCGGGGCGCTTGGGGGCGAGGGTGAAGGAGACCCGGTGGGTGCGGGCACGGGAGAAGCCGGCCTCGGTCTCCGCTCCGACCGCCCAGAGCTTGAAGCCGACCTCGGCCTTCGCGTCGGCACGCAGTTCGACCTCGAACTCCATCTCCACCGGCCCGACCGCGAACACCACCTGCGGATCGTCAGCTGCCCGTGCGGCGGCTTCCAGCAGTTCGTCGCGCACCGCCGCGACTGCGTCCGCCAGCGGAACATCCACCTGACACACACCCACCTTTCCTGACGGTCCGTCAACCGATGCGAATACCGTAGGGCCCGCGCGGTCGCCTGCGCAGGGGAAGGCCGAGTTCGACCGGACCAGCCCACCCACCCGGAGACAGGGCGCGCCGGCCGGTCGCATCGGTGGCCGCGCGCGGGTCTCTAGCATCTGGTTCAGCGCCGCCTTCTCCGGCTCAGTGATTCTGAGGACGTGGACGTGCTTGGTGCCGCTCCAGGCGCGGGAGTACGCGCACCAGTAGCCGGTGGCCGGCGGGCGCCACACGTCCGGGGTCTTGTCGCCCTTGGACCGGTTGGAGGCGGCGGACACGGCGATCAGCTGCGAGTGCTGGAGGTCGTTGGCGAAGGCCCTGCGCTGCACGGTGGTCCAGCCATCGGCCCCGACTGGCGGAGAGCGTCATTCCGCACATGCCGTATTCCTCGTGCCGGAGTATCGGCGGTTGCCGCCTTTCCCGTCCTACGGTTCGAGTCCTTCAAGCCAGACGGCAGTGTCCAAGGACTCTTGCAAGGCTGGTCCGAAGAGATCGGCGTTCGCCTCGGCCAGGGTGCGGTAGTGGCCGGTGGCTTCCTGGACGGCGGCCAGGCCCTCCTCCCGCCGGCCCACATCGGCGAGCCGGTTGGAGAGGTTGTTGAGCGCCATGGCGAGGTCGGGCAGGTGGGCGTCCGGGTTGGCTTGGGCGAGGGTGCGGTAGTGGCCGACGGCTTCCTCGACGGCAACCAGGCCCTCCTCCCACCGGCCCATTTCACCGAGGTCGACGGAGAGGTTGTTGAGGGCCCCAGCGAGGCGGGGCAGGTGGGCGTCCGGGTTGGCTTGGGCGAGGGTGCGGTAGTGGCCGACGGCTTCCTCGACCGCGGCCAGGCCCTCCGCCCGCCGGTCGGCGTCGGCGAGCCGGACGGAGAGGTTGTTGAGGGCTGTGGCGAGGTCGGGCAGGTGGGCGTCCGGGTTGGCCTCGGCCAGGGCACGGTAGTGGCCGGCGGCTTCTTGGACGGCGGCCAGGCCCTCCTCCTGTCGGCCGGCGTCGGCGAGCCGGTTGGAGAGGTTGTTGAGGGCTGTGGCGAGGTCGGGCAGGTGGGCGTCCGGGTTCGCCTCGGCGAGGGTGCGGTAGTGACCGACGGCTTCCTCGACGGCAACCAGGCCCTCCGCCCGCCGGCCCATTTCACCGAGGTTGGCGGAGAGGTTGTTGAGGGCCCCAGCGAGGCGGGGCAGGTGGGCGTCCGGGTTGGCTTGGGCGAGGGTGCGGTAGTGGCCGACGGCTTCCTCGACCGCGGCCAGGCCCTCCGCCCGCCGGCCCATTTCACCGAGGTCGGCGGAGAGGTTGTTGAGGGACGTGGCGAGGTCGGGCAGGTAGGCGTCCGGGTTGGCGTCGGCCAGCGCGCGGCGGATGGCGACGGCTTCCTCGACGGCAACCAGGCCCTCCGCCCGCCGACCGGCATCGCCGAGCCGGATGGAGAGGTTGTTGAGGGATGCGGCGAGGTCGGGCAGGTGGGCGTCCGGGTTCGCATCGGCCAGCGCGCGGTAGTGGCCGGTGATGATGTGGGTGAGGCGGACCGCGGTGGTGGTGAGGCGATGGCTGGTCCGGGGGAACAGACCGTGAACCGTAGTGAGGGTGTCGAGGGTGGTGTCGGGGTGGGTGGTGAGGGTGTCGAGGGCGGTGATGAGGGGTGTGGGGTGGTCGGTGCGGGTGGCGGTGGTGATGATGTGCGGTGCCAGAATCTTGTGGTGGCGGACGCAGAGGTCGGTGAGCCGGCCGTCGAGCTGGCGGAGGGCGGGGTGGGTGGTGGCGCGGCTGTATACGGTGAGGAGCTGGGCGCTCTGGGCGTCGTCGGCGCCGTCGAGGAGTTGGTCGGCGAGGCGGGGTGCGGCCAGGAGGGTGCGGCCGATGTGGCGTTCGGCGAGACGGTCGGGCTGCAGGGCGCCCCAGGGTGCTCCGTCGGCCCTGCTTGAGGTGGAGGGGTAGAGGGTGGCGAGCCAGGCGGTGACCTGGTCGCGGCGGTCGCGGGGCTGGTCCGCGAGAACGGGCAGGCGCCGCCACAGCAGATCGGCGCCTTCGTCGTCGGTGGCGCCGGTGAGATGCGCTGCGGCGAGCGCGGTCCTCAGGGTGTTCATGCCGACAGCGGGGGTGAGGCCACGGGTGGCGGCGGTGTCGCGCCAGTAGCGGGCTTCGTGGCCGAGGAGCCGGTCCTCGACGTCCTGCACGTCCTCGTCCTCGTTGCCGTTGCCATTGCCTGCAGGTTCGGTGCGGGCGGTATCGAGGAGATCGGCGAGGGCGGTCATGTGGAGGGTGAGCGCGTTCCCGTAGGCGGTGTCCCGAGCCAGCTGCCGGGGCAGCGTCAGGGCTGCGGCAGCTGCGGTCCAGGTGTGCTCGGTGAGGCCCGCGACGGACGGGAGCGCGGTGGCGAGGGCGCGGGCGGCGTCGTGGTAGTGGCCGACACGCCGGGCGGGGTCGTCCTCCAGCGGTGCGAGGCGGCGGGTGCGGGCGGCGGCGAGGAGTTCCTCGGCCTGCTGGCTTCCCGCGCGGGCCTGCTGCCACCAGTCGCCGGCGGTGCGGGCCAGGAGCAGGAGTTTGAAGGGGCTGGTGCCGGGGTGTTCGGCGGCGGCCTCGACGAGGGAGCCGAGTTGTTCGGGGCGGGTCTCGGCGTAGTCGAGGACGACCAGCAGCGGCTTCGCCGTCCGTCGCAGCTCCAGCAACTGGCCGGGGCGGGCAGCGGCGCGCGGCCACAGCACCGTCCAGCCCTGGAGGGTGAGTTCGTGGCCGAGGTGGTGGGCGAGCCGGGTCTTGCCCTGCCCTCCCGGGCCGTGCAGCAGCCACGCCCCGAACCCGTCCTGGTCGCACCAGGCCCGCAGTCCTGCAAGCAGGTCCTCGCGGCCGTGGAAGGGGACAATCTGGCGTCCGGCTTCCAGCAGGGCGGCCGGTGTGACCGGGGCGCGCCGGACGGCGGCGTGGACGGTGGGGTCGGTGACGTCCTGGAACTCCACCGCCGCCAGTCCGCCCGCAGGGCCGCCGCCGTGCTTGGTGAGGGCGGTGCGGAAGGCGGGGTCGTGGTGCAGGACGTAGGCGGGCACGACGTTGAGGCGGCTGTGTGCGGAGTTGGCCCGGTCGGAGGCGACGACGCCGGTCAGGTACCGGTCGCAGAACACCGCCGCCCCCGACAGGCCGCCCCACGGCGAGCTGCCGTTGTCCAGCCACCCGGCCCCGTTGGTGTGCAGGTCCATGACGTACTGGTTGCCGACGAACCCACTGCCCGGGTTCACTTCCCCGTACAGCTGGGCGGCCTCGACCGGGCGGCCCGTGCGCTGGGCCTCGTCCGGCACACCCCACGTCTCGCACGCGGCACCGGGACGCTTCGTGTCCGGGCGCCCCCACACCACGGGGTCGGCCGGCGGCCGCCAGTGCGGTGAGTCGTCGACGAGAACCAGTGCCGCGTCGTCGCGCCCGCGCGGCGTCCCCGACCACACCACGGTCCCGACCGCAACACCATCGGCGCCGGGGTGGAACACCTTCACCCGGGTCCCCGCCGACCCGGTGACATGCGCGGAGGTCAGCACCAGACGACCCCCGACGGCGTACCCCGACCCAGACTCCGATCCGGGCTCCGCGCCCTTCGGCCCCGTCACCCCGGCCACGCGCAGCTGCTCCACTCCCCGCCCCTCCCTGGACTCCCCACCGCCCCGCCCTGGCCGCGCCTGCCGGACCCGCCCACCTGTCCGTCAGTCCGGGATACGCCCCGACACGTCACCGGGCCCTTCGGGGCGCTCCCGCGCGGAGTGGACGAGCAGGTCGCCGCCGTCAGCGCGCTTGGGGGTCAGAGTGAAGGACACCCGGTGGGTGCGGCCCCGCGAGACGCCCGCCTCGGCCTCGGCGCCGACCGCCCACAGCTTGAACTTGGCCTTCGCCTTCGCATCGGCGCGCACCTCGACCTCGAACTCCATCTCCACCGGCCCCACCGCGAACACCACCCCGGGGTCGTCGCCCGCCCGCGCGGCCGCCTCCAACAGTTCGTCGCGCACCGCAGCGACCGCATCCGCCAGCGGAACATCCATCGGACCCACCCCTCAGAGAGCACACCTGACATTCGGTCAGGTCGATGCGAACACCGTAGAACCCGAGATCCCAACTCCGCAGCCGAACGCTCGTTGACCGGAAGGCCACTCCACCAGGCCCGGATCCACGAACGGGTACCGCCTCGGCCTTCCGGCGGTCACGCCCCTTCCCGCGACGCGGTCCTCGGCGTGCTCGGGGGTCGGGATGACCAGGTGCCGGGCGGTGGTGGGTTCGGTGGGGTGGTGCTCGCCGGTGGTGTCGCGGCGTGCGGGGGGTGGGTCCGGGTGCGGGGGGGGCGAGAGTCTGTGCCCGGGAGGTGTCCCGCGCCTGCCTGTGGTGCGGGACCGCCGGTGGTGTGGGGCCGGGCCGTTGTCGCGTACCGCGGCGGGGCCGGAGTCGTCCGTCGGTGCGGCCGCGAGGGAGTGGCCGTACCGCGAGGTCGAACGCGGTCCGACGGGGTGCTCTCATCGCGGTCCGGCTGTCCGGCTGTCGCCGGGTGGGGCGGGCGGGGACGGGGAGGACGCGCGGGGGGCGATTCCTTGTCCGACCCGCACGACAGGTCTCGCTCCCCGGTGTTCGCGGGGCGGTCCCGGCCCGGGGTGGTCGAGCCGCCGGGGCGTGCGGGGGTTCCTTCCGTCCTCCGGGCGGGGCCCGTTCACCGGCCGGTGCCGCCCCCGTCCGGCAGGGCCGGGGGGCGGTGGCGGCACGGCGGTGGCGGGTCAGGCCTTCGCGTCGGCGGAGGATTCCGCCCGCTGTTTGGCGACCAGGCGGTGGCGCAGGGCCGCGGCGGCGGGGTCGGCGTCGACCTCGCGCCAGCGGCGGCGGTCGAAGCCCGGGGTGTCGGCCCATTCCTCGGCGGCTTCCACCAGGGACTGCCAGCTCTGGCGCAGGCTGTTCAGGTTGTCGGTGCGGTGCCGGTCCTCGGGGGCGTCGGTCAGGCGCTGGAGCGTGGCCTCGGCGCGGGCGGTCGCGGTGCGCACGAGACTGGACAGTGCCCGTGCGGCGCGCTGTTCCGCGCTGCCGAACGCGGCGTCCCCCTCCAGGGGGCGGATCTGCTCGCGCAGGAAGGCGTGGATGGCCCGGACATCGGCCGGGGTGAGGTCGACCGCGTAGTGCAGCGGCTCGGTGGGCGGGGCAGTGGTGTCGGCCACGGGTGTTCCCTCGGTCTCGGGAAGGCGGCCGGACGTGTCGTCACGCCGGCTGGATCGCCTGGGACAGGCCATGTCTATCGGATGGGACGGGATGTGACGGGTGTTTCGGTGAGAACTGTCCGGCGGGGCGGCGGGCCGGGTGCGGTGCCGGCCGCCGCGCCCGCCGCCGAGGCGGCTTCCGCCGGGAGTTCCTGCCGGGGTGGTCCAACGAGCGGTCGCGTTCCCGCCCGCCCTGCCGGCCCGAGCACGCCGGCCCCGGTCGGCATCGGCTGGATGCCCGGCCGGGGCCGGCCACTGCCCCTGGGCGACCGGTGGCCGTTCAGGCGGGGTGGGCGGCGGCTACCAGAGGCCGGCCGCGGTCTCCCAGCCGGGCAGGTTGCCGGTGAACGTGCCGTCGGGGCGGCCGGGGACGACGGCGAGGCTGAAGCGGGTGTCGCCGTAGTCGTACATGAACGTCAGGTCGGCACGGTTGTCGCCGTCGTACTTGCCTCCGGTGAGGGTGAGCGCGTTCCAGTCCCAGTTGCCGGGCGGGATGTCCCAGCCGCCGGTGAAGCCGCTGACCGTGCCGTCGGGCCGGCCGGTGAAGGTGAAGAAGCGGACGCGGCCGTCGGGGTAGCTGTAGACGGCGCCGATGTCGGCGTAGCCGTCGCCGTTGAAGTCACCGGCGGCGTACTTCGCGCGCTCGGGCCACCAGTCGTTCGGGGCGCCGGTCCAGGCGATGGACGCGGCGTTGAATCCGCCGTCGGGGCGGGCGCGGAATGTGAGCAGCCGGGCGTTGCCGTTGCCGTAGTCGTACATGACGCCGATGTCGCTGCGGCCGTCCTTGTCGAAGTCACCGGCCAGCAGGGTGGAGGACACCGCGCACCAGTTGCCCGCGCCGGAGCGGTAGCTCGCGAGTTCGGTGGCGAAGCTGCCGCTGGTCTGGCCGTAGAGGGTGAACAGGCCGGAGTCGCAGTTGCCGAAGTCGTACAGGAAGGCGATGTCGTCGCGGTGGTCACCGTTGAAGTCGCCGGTGACCGGCTTGATCGCGTTCCAGCTCCAGTTGCCGGGCGGTACGTCGCGGCCCAGTTGCTCGTCGAAGGAACCGTCCGACCGGCTGAACCAGGTGAAGATCTTCACCCGGCCGTCCCCGTAGCCGTACAGGGCGGCCAGGTCGTCGCGTCCGTCGCCGTTGAAGTCTCCCGCCAGGTACTTGGCGCTGCCGTAGCACCACCAGTCCTTGGGCCAGCTCTTGCGCTCGACCGGGTTCGCGGGTTTGCCGTCGGGGCCGGTGGTGAACGTCCAGATGCCCATGGCGCAGGTGCCGTAGTCGACGAAGGTGGCGACGTCGTCGCGTCCGTCGCCGTTGAAGTCGCCGGCCACATTGGTGCGGGCCATCGGGCGTTCGTCACCGCCGTGGTAGTCGGTCGAGCCGCCCGCGACGCCGTTCCAGCGGATGTAGCCGCCGGTGAAGCTGGAGCGGCGCCCGGCGGCGACGGTGAACTCGTCACTGGTCGGGAAGCCCAGGTAGCTGTTCTCCCAACCCAGTCGGGACCACTTGGCGCGGATGTCGCCGTGCACCTCGTGCGCGCCGGTCTCCGGGCTCCAGTAGATCGACAGGTACGGTTCGGTGCCGCCCGAGGGCAGGACGAAGTGGTTGTACCGTCCGGGCTTGACCGGGGTCGCCGTCTCGTCCGTCGTGGGGAACCCGACGACGTTGTGCCCGCCGAGGGCGAGGTAGCGCTGGTAGATGGCACCGTGCATCTCGTGGGTGCCCGCCGAGCCGGTGAAGGTGATCGCTCCGGGCGTCATGCCGGGCGCGCCGGCGAAGGTCGAGATCCACGAGGTGTCCAGGCCGCCGATGTTGAGCTCGTCCGTGGTGGGGTATCCCAGGTAGCTCTGCTCCCATCCGAGTTCGGCCCACTTGTTGCGGATGTTGCCGTTGACGAAGTGGGCGCCGGTGTCGGGCGACCAGTAGACGGAGCCGGCCGAGCCGCCGCCGTCGTCGGCCGCGCCGGATCGGAAGTGTACGTAGCGGCCGATCCCGTCGGGGGTGACGGTGGTGCCGGTCACAGGGTTGCGAAGCGGCCCGGTCGGTCCGCCGAGGGCGAGGTACTTGTCGAGGATCGGTCCGCAGACACTCCGTCCGGAGAAGCTCTGGCAGTCGGTCCACAGGCTGACGCTGTCGGCGAGCGGCACGGCGGCGCCGAATCCGCCGCCGGGGCCCGTGCCGGTCCCGGGGTACAGGGACAGGTGCTTGTCGGCGCCGCGGGCCCACAGGTCCGGTTTGCCGTCGCCGGTGAGGTCGCCGCCGCTGCCCAGCAGCGGCTGAGCGGCGGTCCGGAAAGTACCGCCGACGGCGGTGCCGGGGCCGAGCACGAGGGTGCTGCCCGCGGTGGTGAGCGAGTACTGGGTGAGCGATCCCGTGGTCCCCTTCCGTGCCCACACCTCGGGCCGGCCGTCGCCGGTCAGATCACCGGGTGTGCTGAGGGTGGTGTCGGCCCAGCCCGAGCCGAGCAGCACCGGGCTCCGGCCCGCGGCGTCCAACGTGCCCGAGCCGTCGCCCTGGTAGAGCCACAGTTCGCCGCCGGAGAGCACGAGCAGGTCCGGGTAGCCGGAGCCGAGGCCGGTGTCGTCGCCGGTGGCGTTGTCGACGGCGAGCAGGTCCGTGGCGGCCGCGATCCGGGCCCGGTTGGTGTCGTCGCGGACGGGCATCGGCTGGTAGCCGGAGCACTCCTTGTCCACGCAGACGCGTCCGTCGCCGAGTCCGGGGTGCAGGTACATCTCGACCGTGCCCGTGGTCGGATCGGTGCGGCGCACGAGGGCGTCGGCGTAGCCGTCGCCGTTCCAGTCGCCGCGGCTGGTGAGGAGGTTGCCCTTCCAGGCGGTGGCGTTGTTGGGGAGGGTGTCGGTGTACCGGGAGGCGCGGGCGGGTGTGCCGAGGCCGGTGCCGGTGCCCGGGTAGAACAGGAGGCGGCCGTCCGGGTCCGTCGTGAGGACGTCCACCTTTCCGTCGCCGTCGAGGTCGCCCGGTGCGTCGACCGTGCCGCTGCCCCTGGCCCAGAAGTCGTAGGTCGTGACGTCCGAGTAGTTGCCCGCCCGGTCCTTGCTGCGGACGGACAGGGTGTGCGGTCCGGGGTTGGGGATCCGGAGGTCGATGCCGCGGTCGCAGCCCGCGCACGGGGCGTCGACCGCCCGGTGGTCGGGGTCCCATTCCGTCCAGTACTCGTACCGGGCGACGTCGTTCACCCCGTTGGCGGTGAAGGTGAACGGACCGGTGCCGCGGGCGGGCCCGGTCCGGGCCGGGTCGGGGCCGTAGGCGGTGGAGGTCACCACCGGTGGTTTGGAGGGCCTGGAGCGGTCGATGCCGAAGCGGCACGACGGGGACCACCCGGACCATGCCGCGTCGTCGAACGCCACCACGTCCCAGGTGTACTCGCCGGTGGGCAGGTCCCGGGTCGGCACGTCGAGCGTCCCGACGTTCCCGGCCGAGACCGCCACCATCCCGGCGTCCCGGACCGGGCCGCCCGTCGGGTAGAGCCGGAAGTACAGCTTGACGGTGCCGCCGTCGCGGTCCTGGCCGCGGGCGCGCAGCCGGACCGCCGGGGCGTCGCCGAGGACGACGGAGCCGTCGCAGCTGGTCCCCGGGTCCGTGGACAGCCAGTCCGGCGTCTCCGGAGGGTAGTTCGCCTCCGTGGACAGGATCGCGCTGGAAGCCTGGAACTTCGTCCACGAGTAGGCGGTGCTCTCGTCGTTCGCGCGCAGGCCGAGCGACCAGTTGTACCAGTGGTTGCCGGCGGCGAGCCGGGCCGGGCCGGTGGTGTCCCACTCGACGTCACCGCCGGGGCAGTCCGCGCCGCCGCCCGCTCCGGTCTTCGCGGTGGAGACCGGATAGCCCCACCAGCCGGCCGAGTTGTTCCAGTTGGTGGACGGGCTGATCTTGGGCGTGTCGTAGAGCGTGATCGGCTTCGCGGTGCAGGACCAGCTGTGGGTGGCTCGTAGGCGGAACGTCGATCCGATGATGTTGGCGTCCCACAGGTTCGTGGTGTCCAGTTCGAAGAAGGAGCGGGCGGTGCCGTTGGTGTCGGTCTCGTGGCCGACCCGGGCAACGGAGGTCCAGCTGTTGCCGTCGCCCTCGTTGAAGCCCGCGCCGTTCCAGTACCCGGTGTTGGGCGTGGGCTTGTACGCGGTCGTCCAGTTTTGCAGCCGGCCGGGGAAGGTCGGGTCGATCACCACGGGGAACACCGTGTCCGGCGCGGTGAGCAGCGACTGCTCGGGGGTGATCGTGAGCCTGGTGTCGTCGCCGGCGCCGGAGACGGTGGCCGTCATCGGGCGGGCCTCCAGGGGCGCGTCGGCGGGCGCAGCGCCGGGCGGCGGCGAGGCTTCCGGCGCGGCGTCGGGCACGGCCTCCGGCGCGGCTCCCGGCGCGGTGGAGCGCTTCGTCGCGGCCTTCGCCCGGGAGTCCCACATGAGCGGCTGGGAGCCGGTGAAGAACTCCTTGCCGGTGGAGTCCGCGGCCCGGAGCGTGCCGTCGCCCTCGGTGCGGACGGTCACTCCGGTGCCCTTGGTGGTGAACGTCAGCTGCCCGAGCTTCGGGTTCCGGGCCGCCTCCGCCGTCCTGACGACCAGGACCTCGGAGAACTCCTCGGCGTGCGCGGTGACGACCAGGTCGACGTCCGGGAGCACGTTCGCGTACGTCGCCACCGGGCCGGCGAGCGTCGGGACCGGGAGCGGGACGTCCCAGGAGAACGCGAGGCCGCGCCCGGCCCGGTCCAACTCGGCGAGCGCCTGTCCGGGCCTGCCGCCCGAGAAGCTCATGCCGAGCGGTGTGGCCACGGGCCGAACGCTTCCGTCCGGGGCGAACCGGAGCGTCGGGTCGATGGCGGTCCACTTGCCGTCGACCTTCACCCGCTGCGGCTGGAAGGCCTGTTCTACGGTGAAGGTGCCCGAGGGGTTCGCGAACACCTGGGTGTACTCGGTCCGGGCGGAGCCGACCTCGATCCTGCGACCGGCGAGCCGGGCCTGCGCCGAAGCCTCGGCGCGGGTGGCTCTCACCTCCGGGTCGTTCGGGGCACCGGCGACGCTCACCGCGGGCGCTACCGGTGCCGTTGCCGTCACCGGCGCGGCGGCGGCCGTCGGTAAGTGGACGGGAACGGCTGTCACCACGGCTGCTGCGACGGCCAGGGCGACCGGCCTCCAGCGGTGGCGCGTTCGCTCCTTGCGCGGGGTACGGGCGGTCAAGGCGACCTCCAGGGTCCGGGCCATGAGCGCCCCGGTCCCCGCGCGCGACTGCGTGAAGAGCCTTGGGCGCTGCGGGAGTTCGGAGACTAGCGTGCACCGGCCCGGGGTCGCGGTGTGACGAGGGTCACGCATCGGGAGCGGTCGGACGGCCTCCGGATCCGGCGCCGGCCGGCAGGTGGGTCGGATGCACCCTTCGCCCCCGATTCGTCCGCACGTAAGTGCGGTATAACGCGCCGTTCGTGCCGCTCCGGATGTCATGGTCCAGACATCGACAAAACGGCGCGTTGCGATGTGGTGCACATCATGCCCCTTGTCCGAGTCCTCAATGCCGCTGGGGCGACGCCCGATTGACGCAGCGCCACACCCGGCGAGAATTGACGGTGCATTGCTGATCTTCGAGTGCTCCGTTCGCACGGTCCCACAGCGATGTGTCATGCGGGGGCGGGGCATGACCGGGACGGGGGAACCGCCGTGGCATTCGCGTTCAGGGACAACCGCACTCCAATGCCGTTACCGCGCAGGGGAAGAGACCCCCTGCGACTGGTGACCGTGTCCGGCTTGGCCGGGCTGCTGCTCACGGGGCTGCTCGGCCCGACCGCGGCGTTCGCCGCGAAGCCGTCACCGCCCGGCGCCGTCGGTCCGGCCGCGGCTCCGGCCCGGGTGCGGCCGGTCGTACCGAAGCCCCTGCCGGCCGACACCGAGACCGTGACGCCACCGCCCGCCGTCGCCTGGCCGCAGGAGGCGGAAGCCGCGGTCGACCTCACGGCCGGCCGCACCGGCCCCACCGGCCCGGGCCGCTTCGCGGCGGTGGGCGGGCTGCCCGTGCAGCTCTCGCTCGACGCCGGACCGGGCGTACCCGACAGCACCACGGAACGGCGGACGACCCCCTCGGTGCGGGTGAAGGTGCTGGACGCCGGGAAGGCCCGCGCCGCCGGCGTCAGCGGCCTGCTCCTCACGGTGGACACCGGCACGCTCGGCGGCAGTCCGCTCTCGGTGCGGGTCGACTACCGGTCGATCGCCGGGGCGGGCGGCGCGGGCTGGGGCTCCCGGCTGCGACTGGTGCGGCTCCCCGCCTGCGTCCTCACCACCCCCGAGGTCCCGGCCTGCCAGGTCCGCACCGACCTCGCCTCGGTCAACGACGCCGGGGCCGCGACCGTGACCGCGCAGCTGCCCGGCACCCTGACCGAGGCGCGGACCGGCACGCAGACCGACCTGCCGACCGGCGCGCCCGCGACCCAGCCGCTCGAAGCGGCCCCGTCCGACACGCGGTCCCCCGTAGCGGCCGCACCGGCGGTGCTGGCGGCGGAGCCGCAGGCCGCGGGCGCGAGCGGCGACTTCAAGGCCACCGGCCTCGCCCCCTCCGGCTCGTGGACCGGCGGCAGTTCGGCGGGCGGGTTCGCCTGGACGTACCCCGTCCCCACACCCGAGGTGTTCGGCGGCCCGCGACCCGACCTCGCGCTGTCCTACTCCTCGCAGTCCGTCGACGGTCGCACCTCGGTCAGCAACAACCAGTCCAACTGGGTCGGCGACGGCTGGTCGTTCGCCGAGAACTTCGTCGAACGCCGCTACCGCACCTGCTCCGACGACATGGGCGGCACCGCCACCAACACCACCAGGAGCGGCGACCTCTGCTGGTACACCGACAACGCCACCCTCTCCCTCAACGGCACCACCGCCGAACTCGTCCGCGCCGCCGACGGCAGCTGGCACCCCGTCAACGACACCGCCGCGAAGGTGGAGCGGCTCACCGGCGCCGCGAACGGCGACAACGACGGCGAGTACTGGAAGGTCACCGACGCCAAGGGCGTGCAGTACTTCTTCGGCCTCAACCGACTGCCCGGCTGGACCGCCGGCAAGGACGAGACCAACTCGGCGTGGACCGTCCCCGTCTTCGGCAACAACCCCGGCGAGGACTGCAACAAACCCGGCAACCACGCCGCCTCCTGGTGCCAGCAGGCCTGGCGGTGGAACCTCGACCACGTCGTCGACCCGCGCGGCAACGCCATGACGGTCTACTACGCCAAGGAGACCAACAACTACGGCCGCAACGGCAACCTCACCACCGGCGCCTCCACCGCCACCTCCTACGTACGCGGCGGCCACCCGCTGCGGATGGAGTACGGCCTGCGCGCCGACGCCGTCTACGCCACCCCCGCCGCCCGGGTCGACTTCACCGTGACCGAACGGTGCGTACCCGACACCGCGGCCAGGATCACTTGCGCCCCGGGGGAGTTGAAGACCGACCCCGACCCCTCCAAGGACACCACCCGCTGGTGGCCCGACGTCCCCTTCGACCTCGACTGCGCCGACGGCAAGGAGTGCAAGGGCCAGTTCTCGCCCTCCTTCTGGACCCGCAAGCGCCTCACCGGCATCACCACCAAGGTCCTGGTGGGCGGCAGCCTCAAGGACGTCGACACCTGGACCCTCACCCAGACCTTCCCGCCCACCGGCGACACCGCCAAGGAGTTCCCGCTCTGGCTGGAGGCCATCACCCGCACCGGCACCGCCGGCACCGGCAGCCCGATCACCCTCCCCCCGGTCACCTTCAACGGCATCCAGCTCCCCAACCGCGTCGACGGCACCGGCGACGGCGCACCACCCTTCCTGCGCCGCCGCGTCAACAGCATCACCACCGAGACCGGCGCGACCGTCGCCGCCGTCTACTCCGCGCAGGACTGCACCACCACCGACCTCCCGGCCCCCGAGACCAACAACCGCCGCTGCTACCCGGTCTTCTGGCAGAAACCCTCCGACGCCAAGCCGACCCTCGACTGGTTCCACAAGTACGTGGTCACCCAGGTCCGCGAGGAGGACAACACCGGCGGCTCCCCGGCGAAGGTCACCGACTACACCTACCTCGGCGGACCCGCCTGGACGAAGTCCACCGACGAACTCGCCAAGCCCGAACACCGCACCTGGTCCGAGTACCGCGGCTATGCCACCGTCCAGACCCGCACTGGCGCCGGCAACGACCCGCGCACCCTCGCCGAGACCGTCTACCTGCGCGGCATCCCCGGCGCCAAGGTCGTCGACTCGGAGGGCAACACCGTCGACGACGACACCGCCTTCCAGGGCACGGCCCGCGAAACCCGCAGCTACCTCGGCGACGGCGGCCCCCTCGTCAGCGCCACCACCAACACCCCCTGGCAGTCCGGCCCCACCGCCACCCGCACCCGACCGGGCCTCCCCGACCTCGTCTCCCGCTACTCCGGCACCGCCCGCACCGCCACCCGCACCCTCGTCGACGGCGGCACCTGGCGCCGCACCGGGACCACCACGACCTACGACGCCTACGGGATGGTCACCGCGGTCGACGACGCCGGCGACCTCGCCGTCTCCACCGACGACCGCTGCACCCGCACCGAGTACGCCCGCAACACCGCGGCCAACCTGCTCGGCCTCCCGTCCCGCGTCGAAACCGTCGCCACGGGGTGCGCCAACACCCCGGTCAGGCCGCGCGACGTCGTCGCCGACAACCGCAGCGCCTACGACGGCGGCGCGGCGGGCACGCCACCGACCCGCGGACTGCTCACCGCGACCGAGCAGATCAAGGGCGACGGATCCGGCTACGCCCCGGTCACCACGGTCGGATACGACCTCTACGGTCGTGCGACGTCCATGACCAACGCCGCCGGTGCCACCACCAGCACCGCCTACACACCGGCGCAGGGCGAAGCCGCGGCGAGCAGCGTGGTCACCAATCCGCTCGGCCACACCGTCACCAGCGAGTTCGACCCGCGCCGCGGCCTCACCACCGCGACCGTGGACCCCAACGGCAAACGGACCGACTCGGTGTACGACGCCCTCGGCCGCCTCGTCCGGTCCTGGTCACCCGGCTGGCCCAAGGCCGGTCACGAGTCCTACCCCAGCGTGCAGTACGACTACCGGCTGAACGCCGGTGCGCCGACCGTGGTGACCACGAAGACCCTCATGCACACGGGTGCCTATCAGACCGGCTACACCGTGCTCGACTCGTTCCTGCGGGCCCGGCAGACCCAGACCGTGACCTTCGGCGGCCGACTGATCACGGAGACCTTCTACGACACCCACGGGTGGACCACTCGAGAGTTCAACCCCTACTGGACCACTGGGCCGCCGGAACCGAGGCTTGTCACGGGCGACCCGTACGGCGTGGTGAACCAGCGGGTCACCGAGTACGACGGCGCCGGTCGCCCGACCGCGGTCGTCTCCAAGTATCTCAACCAGGAGGTGACCCGCACCACCACCCTCTACGGCGGCGACCGCACCACCGTCCTCCCGCCGAACGGCGGCACCGCCACCACCACGATCACGGACGCGCGCGGCAATACCACCGAACTGCGCCAGTACACCAACACGGCGCGCACCGCCTGGACCACCACCTCGTACGCGTACCAGGACCGTGGACTCCTCACCCGGATGACGGCGCCCGGCGACAACACCTGGCACTACAGCTACGACGTCAGGGGGCGCCGGATCGCGACCGTCGATCCGGACCGGGGCACCAGCAGCACGACCTACGACGGACTCGACCGCCCGGTGACGGTCACCGGACCGACCGGTGTCACCCTCACCACCGACTACGACGCCCTCGGCCGAACCACCGCAGTGAGGAACGGCGCCACCACGCTGGCCGCGTGGACCTTCGACAGCATCGCCGAAGGTCAGCCCACCTCGTCCACCCGCTTCGTCGACGGACAGCCCTACACCACCACGATCACGGGCTACGACGACCGCTACCGGCCCACCGGACGCCGGGTCTCCGTACCCGCCGCCGAAGGCCGTCTCGCGGGCACCTACTCCTGGACGTACGACTACGACCCGCAGACCGGCAAACCGCGGAGTACCACCCTTCCGGCCGCCGGGCCGTTCGCCGCCGAGACCCTCGGCTTCGGCTACGAGAACCTCCTCGGGCTGCCCCTGAGCACCGGTGGAACCCTTCCCTACGTCCAGAACACCACCTACGACAACTACGGCTCGGTCAGTGGCATCGACTCGTCCATCACCGGCCGACGCGTCTACCAGCGTTTCGCCTACGACCCGCACACCCGGCGACTGACCGACACCGCGGTCAAACGCGACCTGGCGCCCGTCGACCTCACCGCCACCCACTACAGCTACGACGCCGTGGGCAACGTCACAGGTATCGCCGAGCAACAGCAGGCCGGCGCCGGTCCCGTCCTGACGGACACCCAGTGCTACACCTATGACGCGCTCCGTCGCATGACGGAGGCATGGACCGCGACCGACCGCTGCGCCGGGCCCGCCACCACCGGTGGGCCGGCGTCGAACGTCGGCGGCCCCGAGGCCTACTGGACCAGTTACCGCTTCGACGACAGCGGCAACCGCACCGGCGAGACCCGCCACGGCCTGGGCGTCGCCGACACCGTCCGCACCTACACCAACGCCGGCCACCGGACCACCGGTGTGGACGAGACCGGCCCCGCAGGGCGGCGCACCGAGACCTACGCCTACGACGCGGCCGGCAACACCGCCCGCCGGACCGCGACCGGGAGCGGCACCACCTTCGACCGGACCCTTATCTGGGACGCCCAAGGTCACCTCGCCACGGACAAGCCGGCCGGGAGCACCGACGGCTCCGGCTACCTCTACGACGCCGACGGGAACCGGCTCCTGCGCAAGGACGCCAACCTGGTCACCCTCTACCTCGGGGAGACCGAACTGACCTGGGACAAGGTTTCCACCGAGGTCCTCGGCACCCGCACCTACACCCACAACGGCACCGTCGTGGCTGTGCGCACCGGCAAGCCCGGCGGCGGCACCACGGTCGTCTTCCAGACGACCGACCGTCAGGGCACGGCGACGACCACCATCGACGGTGCCAACCAGCAGGTCACCCGCCGCAGGAAGACACCGTACGGCGCGCCACGTGGCGTCCAGCCCGCCACCTGGCCCAACGACAAGGGCTTCCTCGGCAAACCGCAGGACAGCACTGGTCTCACTCACATCGGGGCCCGTGAATACGATCCGGCGCTCGGCCGGTTCCTCAGTGTCGACCCGGTGATGGACGAGTCGAGTCCCGGGCAGTTGCACGGTTACACCTACGCGAACGCGAACCCGGTCTCCTTCGGCGACCCCACCGGGCTCGTCTGCGTCGCTTGGGAGAACCCGAGCGACGCCACCAGCCCGTGCACCCACGACACCGGGGAGGACGGCGACGAGCCCAAGTACCAGCCCTCACAGGGGCCGAGGGACGCTCCCGCGAAGCCGGGGACGAAATGCTCCAGCGCCTGTGGGAAGGGCCTGGAGTCGCTGATCGCGAGGTTCGACAACGGAACGGACAAGAAGGGCGCACGTTACAACCTCGCGGTGCAGTTGAGGGACTACGTCCTGGCCCGCACCGATCCGGGCTCCTGCGAACACGGTAGCGGGTCCAGGGGAACCGTGGCTGCCTGCTCCGAGATGTGGGAGCTGAGCGGATCGGACCGGGACTGGACGGATGTCCTGTACAACTGGGCGATCGGTGACGACAGCGGGATGGTGTTCGACGGCAACGACACACTGACCACGGCATTCGCCGGGCTCGACGACAACGTCGACATCATGTGGCACGTGATGATGACCATGGAACGAGACCGGTACGCCCGGCCGGACATCATGGGCGGCGACGGCAGCTACCACGACTCCTTTTTCAACATCGGCAAGGACCTGGCGGGGATGATGACCGGGGGCAGAGTGGGCACCGAGATGCCCAAGGCGTTCTTCGGATCGTACGACCTCGTGTACCAGCTGATCGAGGGCCCCGGCGGGCCGAACTCCACCACCACCGTGGCGTTCGCCGCAACCAACGACACCAGTGTGAGTTCACTGACGCACTTTCTTCCGGACGCCCCGCAGGGCCAGGCCGGAGCCACGGTGCGGCAGTACTACTTCTGGACGGCCACCATCGACATGTCCGGCCGCGTGTCGGTCAACCGGGGCCCGTACGCCGGAGGAGGCTGACCCGGCCCGGCTCGGTGATCGAGGCCGGCCGTCGGCGAGCCCCGACCTTCTTCGGGGCCGGAGTCGGCCGGCGGGCCCGGTGATGGTCCGGGCCCGCCGGCTGCGCTGATCAGGCGGTGGCCGCGGCCCCGCCGGCGGCCGGAGAGCCGGCCTTGGTGTGCTGGTTCAGCTTGCCGCCGAGGGCGGTCAGGTTGCCGTCTTCGCTGCTCGTGCCGCCGCCTTCACCGTCTCGCCGCAGCTGCCCGGTGCGGCCTTGACGACGGTGTCGGCCGCGATCTTGGCCGTCTTCTCCGCATGTTCGGTGGCGGTCTGCAGGGCCGCCTGGGCGCGTGCGCCCGCGTCCTTGTCGTTGCTGGCGGCGGCCTCGATGCCCTTGGTGAGCACTTGGTCACCATGGTCACCGGCAGCCGAACACCAGGATCCCCTGCGGGGTCGAGTCGAGGAGACCGGCCGGTGCGGTGACCGGCCGGCCGGACCGGTTTCCCGTCGTTCTCGTTTCAGCCCAGGGTGCAGGCGAGCTGGTCCTTGACCGCGTTGCGGAGGTCCTCCTGGGCGCGGCACTGGCCGCTGAAGACGTCCTCCCACTTGGGGCTGATGACGTGGACGTTCACGATCTCGGTGACGATGTTGACGTTGCCCTGGGCCACGATGGTGTTGTGTGCGATCGCCACCTGTGAGGTCGGAGCGGTGCCGGCACCGATGACGCCGCCTTCGCCGTAGAACAGGTTGGTGATCTTGGTGTAGACGGTGACCTCCTTGCCCTGGATGTTGTTGCCGACGACGGCGACGGTCCAGTCCTTGTAGTTGCGCTGCCAGCTGTAGTTGCTCCGCTGGTTCAGGGCCTGCACGGCGGCGTACTGGAGCCGAACGACCCAGTGGTGCTTGATCAGCGGACGCCCGCCCGGGTGGTCCCGGGGGTGCGCCGGCTCTCCCGGCTGCACGGCGCCGGCCAGGTCCTGGTTCCCGCTGCTCCGGCTTTCCGCCGCCGAACCCACCTGGGTCGCGGCGCCGGCCGGCGCGGCCACGCCACCAGTGACGGCGAGGGCCAGAACCCCCGCGGCCACGACCGTCTTCCATTCCCCGGCGAGCCGCTGAGCGATCGTCATCCTGGTATTCCTCGTTCCCGTACGTCGACGAACAGACGGCCACGCTCGCGCGCCCGCCACCGGTCATCACCCGGCACCCCCGACTTTCGCCGACCGGCGCGTGGTGGGCATCAGTCATCCGACTGCATCTGACGGCCCGCGACCGCCCCGGACGGCGTCGACCGGAGCACGGTCAGCGGCCGAGGGTGCGGTGGCGGCGGACCGACAGTGGCCGCCCGGGCCCGGGCCCGGGGCGCCGCCGTGCCCGGGCGGTGGTGCCGCCCGAACACCCCAGGTCCCGCCGTCCCTACAACACCTTGTCCAGCGCCGCGTGCGGGCCGAGCAGCCCGATCGGAATGCACTCTTCCCGCTGTCAGCAGCCACTGACAAGGAGCTTGGCTCGGGACTGTGGCCATGTGGTGTGCAGGTAGTAGTCCTCGGCGGCGCGCCAACGTTCGATCCACGCCTCGGGATTCTCTCCCCTTGCCCGCACGCGCTGCAGGCAGACGTCTCGCGGGGTGTCGACGTAGGTGGTGAAGTGGTAGTAACGGGCCAGCTCCGGGCGGGTGGAGTAGACCCCTTCGACGATGACCACGGTTCCAGGGGCGATCTCGCGCCAGGCTCCGAGTTGTCCGGTGGTCCAGTCGTAGATCTGGTAGCGGGCGGCCTGGCGGTCCCGTAGCGGGATCAGGACTTGGTCCCGGAGGCGTTCCCAGTCGAAGTAGCGGTGGTAGCCCTGTTCCGCGTCGAGTTGCTCCCGCTCGTGGTCGGGCATCGGACGGTAGAAGTCGTCGACGTGGACGATGACGGCGCCGTCGAGGTTCAGGGCCACTGCGGCAGCCAGTGTCGTTTTACCTGATCCCCCGGTGCCGTCGATGGCGATGATTCTGGTGGTGGCCTCCTGGGTCCGCGCCAGGTTCAGGAGGCCGTCGGCAACGTCCCTCGCCTGCTCGACCACGTCCGTGAGTTGCTGATGCGACGACAGCTCGGTGGTCCGCGCGGCGCTCGACAGCACGATCCGCTTCGCTTCCCCCAGGTCGCCGGGGCCGGCTCCCAGGAGTCCCCGGGTAACGATGATCGAGTCCATGACTTCGACCCCGAGGTCTCGCAGCAGCCGCTGGGCACGCTCCATGCCCTCGTCCCGGTCGAGCAACGGCTCGCACTGCTCGACCAGGTGGGTAAGTCGTGCGGCATGCTCCGGAGAAAGGCCCCGGATGTTTTCGAACATGGGAACTCCTCAAAGGCGGCGTGCAGGGCAAGGACAAGCGTAGGACGTGCGGGTGGACGCGCTTGTGGAGCAGGGTCGGGCAGGCTTCGGCAGCGGCTCGGACGTGGATGGCCAGGCGTTGGGCGACGGCGTCGCGGGTGAGGCGTCGCCTGGCTGTCCCGGCACATCCACCGGAGTCCGGCGGGCCACGGCGGCAACGGCGAACAGGTCGCGGCACGGTGACGCAGCTCCCACCCGGCTCGACCCGCCACCGCACCGCGGCGCACGCGCGCACCGGCCCTTCAAGAAGCTTCGCCTACGTGGCACAGTTGTCCACCGGGGAGCCGCGGCCGCCTCGTGGAACGGGTGCGCCGCTTCTTTGCTGTGAGACCGCTCGCGCGGTGACCGCACCCGGGCCCCAAGGCCCGGGCGCGGCCGCGGCAGAGGTCGAGGAGCTGGTTCTTGCGGATGGCGAGGTACGTTTCGCCGTCCGGTCGGTGGCGGTGTCCGCCGCCCGTCCGGGGTGCGGGCGGCGATCGTCGCGGCTGTACTGCTACTACCGGCGGCGTTGTGCCGACCGTCCGGTGTAGGGTCGGCGGGTACGGCTGGTCCTGCGGGCGCTTCGTTTCGTGTGCGGGAACGACCGGTGCGGACGGCGGACGTTCGCCGGGCAGATCGAGGCTCTGACGTTCCGGCACGCACGTCGCACGACCGCGCTCGTCACCCAGCTCACCGACCGACGTCGTGCTGTTCCCGGGCGGCCGGCCGGAGGCCGGATCTCCGGGCGTCTGGCCATGACCACGTGCCGGGACACCCTGCTCCGGCTCATTCGTGCGCTTCCCGTTCCGTCGTCGGGCCTCGTCCCTCGTCTGGGGGTGGACGAGTACCCCGTCCGGGGCGGTCGCACCTGTGTGACGGTCCTGGTGGACATGGACACCCATCGTCCCGTCGACGTCCTCGCTGATCGCACCGCGAACGCCTTCGCCACCAGGCTGCGCGACCACCCCTGCTCCGCCAGTACCTCGCAGACGTCGGCGGACCGGCGCCAGCGCAGGTGCAGCGCCAACTGGTGGCCGGTCCTGTGGGAATCGAACGGACACCAGAACATCTGGAGCACGTCGCAGTCGGCGGGCCCGCCGAACAGGCCGGGCACGTCCTTCCGGTAGAGCTGGGCGACGGCCAGCAGGGGGATCGGGTAGGTGTTCGCCAGCCACGGGGCGTGCCACCCGCGCTTCAGCGAGGAACGGACCTCCCGTTCGGCGCCGGTCGGCCCGGGCCTGACTCCCGGCTCCGGGGCACGTCGCCAGGCCTCGGCCCTAATCCGACGCTTGAGCCGGAACCTTGCTTGGAGATCTTGTGGGATCGCTCTGGGGCGGCAGGTCAGCCTGTGACGGACAGTTCGACGAGGCGGTCCGGTACCTGTCCAACGCCTTCGCCGACGGCGACGTAGCAGTCCCTCGGGGCCAGGGGGCATTGGATCTCCGAGGGTCGACGGGTTCGGCGCCGGGCGGGCGCCGAACCCGTCGTGCCCAGCTGTGTCGGGTTTGTGGGATGCTCCTATGGATGTCAAGCCGCAGGAGCGAGGTCGGTTTGAGTGATTTGTTGGGTTGGTGTGCTGGTCAGCGCGCGGTAGATCTCGCGGGCGACGAAGCGCTTGAGACAGCGCATGATGTCCTTCTTGGACAGGCCTTCCTTGGTGCGGCGTTCGACGTAGGCGCGGGTGCGCTCGTCGAAGCGCATACGGACCAGAACGATGGTGTGCAGGGCGTTGTTTGCCGCTCGGTCGCCTCCACGGTTGAGCCGATGGCGGTGAGTACGACCGGAGGACGCGGGGATCGGAGCGACCCCGGCCAGGTGGGCGAAGGCGGCCTCGGAACGCATCCGTTCGGGGTTGTCCCCGGCTGAGGCCAGCAGCTGGCCGGCGGTCTCCGGGCCGACACCGAACAGCGCGAGCAGCTCCGGGGCGGCCTCCTTGAGCAGCGGGCCGATCTCGGCGTCGAGTTCGGCGATCTCGTCGTCCAGTGCCTGGTGGCGGCGGGCCAGGCGCCGCAGTGCGGCCTTGGTCGCGGCCAGTGGCGCCGACAGGTCACTGCCGGAGCGCAGGCGGGCACAGGTGCGTATCAGGACGCTCCGGTCCAGGCCGGCCAGTCGTTCGCGCAGCATCGCCGGAGCGGACACGAGCAGACCGCGGATCTGGTTCATCGCCTGGGTGCGGGCCTTGACCGCACTGCGGCGTGTCACGCGCAGGACCCGGACAGCCTCGACCACGCCGTCGCGGCTCTTGGGGACACCGGTGGCCCGTCCGGAGGCCACCGCCGTCGCGGCGGCGTAGGCATCGATCGGGTCGGACTTGCCCTTCATTCGGCGGGTCTTGCGGTCCGGCCGGTCGACGTCGACGACCGTGACGCCGGCGGCGGTCAGGACCCGGGCGAGTTCGGCGCCGTAGGCACCGGTGCCCTCCACACCCACGGCGGTCACCGTCCCGTGCGCACGCATCCAGTCCAGCAGGGCCCGGTAGCCGGCGATGGTGGCGGGGAACTCCTGGTCGGCGAGGTGCCGGCCGAGCGGATCGATCACGGCCGCATGATGGGTCAGGCCATGGGTATCGACACCGCCGGTGATCTCCGGGTTGTCATGCGTCATGCTGGTCATGTCCGTCCTTGCCGCTTGTCCGAGCCGAGGGCGGCACGCGCCGGTCGGGCGGGTGGACAAGACAGTGACGGGGCTTCTGGACCAAGCTCCTATGAAGTCACAAGCGCCCGTCCGGCCGCGTGCGTGGCGGCCTCGCTGACGAGCCGACAAATCCCAAACAGGACAGTCCGAGACGTCAGTCAGAGGGCGAGTCAGGCTCATCAGCAGAACCACCAGTCACATCATCACTGTGCCCCTATAGCTTTCGTCAAGCAGTGGCCGTGGCCGGCGGCTGGTAGAGGGTGCCGTCGCGGAGCATGGCGAAGAGGACGTCGATGCGGCGGCGGGCAAGTGCGACGAGGGCCGCGACGTGGTGCTTGCCCTCGCGTCGTTTCCGGTCGTAGTAGGCGCGTGACTCCGGCTGGGACAGCGAGGCGAACGCGGCGAGGTAGAAGGCCCGTTTGAGCTGTTTGTTGCCGCGCCGGGACGGGTGCTCGCCCCGGACGGACGACCCGGAGGCGCGGGTGACGGGCGCCAGGCCGGCGTAGGCGGCGAGGTGGGCGGCGCTCGGGAAGGCGCGGGCGTCACCGACGTCGACGAGGATCCGGGCGGCGGTCCTGACCCCGATGCCGGGCATCGAGGTCAGGACCGGGGAAAGAGGGTGGGCCTCCAGGAGTTCCTCGATCCTCGCGGCGAGGAGTCTGCGCTGGTCGAGGACCGCGGTCAGCGAGGTGGCGAGGCTGGGGACGATCAGCGCGGCGGCCTCGGTGCCGGGCACGACGACGGTCTGCTCGTCGAGGGCTGCGAATATGTCCTCGACCAGGCGCTCGGCCATCCGCGGGGCCTTGGACCGTAGCAGTGCGGTCAGTCGCCGTCGGCCTGCCTTCCTCAACTGGGCCGGGGAACCGTGCCGTTCGAGCAATGACAGGACGGCCGGGTGGTCGAGCCGAGGCCCCAGGACCCGCTCCAAGGAGGGGTGGATCTGGGTGAGCAGGCCGCGCAGGCGGTTCTTGATCCTCGTCGACTCGCCGGCGAGGTCGTCGTCGAATCCGGCGATCATCTCCAGCTCGGCGACGGTCTCGTCGGCTGGCACCAGGTCGCGCAGGGTGTGCGGCATGGCGCGGGCGGCGTCCGCGATGACGTGCGCGTCGCGGGCGTCGGTCTTCGCCTCGCCCGGATAGAGGTCCGCGATCCGGCGCATGGTCAGGCCGGGCAGGTAGGCGGTGCGGCAGCCGGTGTCGCGGGCGACGGCCAGCGGCAGGGCGCCGATGGTGGCCGGCTGGTCGACCACCACGAGCACGGTCCCGTGCTTGGCCTGGAGTTTCGTGAACAGCTCGCGGAGCCTGGGCTCGTTGTTGGGCAGTGCCTTGTCGAAGACCTTCTTGCCGGCCGGGGTGAGCGCGGTCGCGTGGTGCTCGCCCTTGCCGACGTCCAGGCCGAGATAGACGTCAATGCTGTCGGTGCTGGTCAACTGCCCCTCCCCAGGTCTCGCTCTCCCGGCCCTGTGGCATCGGCGTGCCGGCATCCACGTTACGGAGAGCCTGCCTCGCCCGGTGTGGGATCGGCGCTCAAGCCCCTCATCAGCGGTCTGCCAACGCCTCCGAGCCCGGTGACACCACCTTTTCGATCATCCTCGACAGGGGGCGGAAGTCATGCCGGGCCGGGAGGCCGGGAACCCCGTTGCGGGGCCACGAAAACGGTAACGGGGTTCCGCTGCCGCAGCAGGAGGCCGTGCTGCGGGTCGTGCGGAGCCGACGCCGGACGTCGCAGCCGACTCCGCGCAGGTTCGTGCCCAGGCACGCCGTCGGCGCGGGGCCCGGGCCGCGAGAGCCGGACTCGGCCGGTCCCGGGGCGGTCTGAGCAGCAAGGTCCATGCGGCTGTCGACTCCGTCGGCCTGCCGTTGGCGTTCGTGCTGACCCCGGGCCAGGCCGCGGACTGCCGTCAGTTCCGGCCCGTGCTGGAGAAGATCCGGGTGCGCGGCCCGGTCGGCCGGCCGCGCACCCGGCCGGACACGGTGGCCGCCGACAAGGCCTACTCCTCGAAGGCCAACCGCGCCTACCTGCGCGGACGCGGGATCACCGCGGTGATCCCGGAGAGGGCGGACCAGGCGGCGAACCGGAAGCGGAAGGGTTCCGCCGGCGGCCGACCCGTCACGTTCGATCCCGACCGCTACAAGCGGCGCAACACCGTCGAGCGGTGCTTCCAGAAGCTCAAGACCTGGCGTGGCCTGGCGACCCGGTACGACAAGAGCCCGGAAAGCTACCTGGCAGGCATCCACCTACGCGGATCGATCATGTGGCTGAAGTCCCTGACTCCAGCCACATGATCCGAACCCTGAACAGCTCCTAGTGGCGACGGCGACTGACGAGTTCGGCTCTGCGGCGTGAAGTAATGTCAGAATAGGCGGCATCGTCGTTTTGGCTCAATCGGCTGATAGAGACCGCTCTATTTGCTCGCCAATTGCGGCTAGCTAGTTTCACCGGTTTGCAGGAATTAAAGAAATCTGCGAATTGGCTATGTGGGTGTCATGGCAGAAGGGCCTCGCCGAACTTCTCGGCGAGGCCCTTCTAAGCTCTTGACGGCAGTAGTTGACGGCAACGTCAGCGGACGGGTGCTGCACAAAGCGGTGGGTCGTCGCCGTCGTCGGGGTTGGTGGTGGCCTCGGAGGGCTTGCCGAGGGTACGGCCGAGGAGATGGATGGCGTCGCGCTGGAGGCGCAGCCGGACGTGCGCGTAGACGGTGGCGGTGACGCCGATGTGGGCGTGACCGAGGAGTTCCTTGATGACGACGAGTTCGACGCCCTGTTCGAGCAGGAGGGTCGTAGTCGAGTGCCTCAGGTCGTGGAAGCGGATCTGCCGGAGGTGAGCACGGCGGAGCAGGGCCTTGAAGTGGCGGGTGAGGGTGGCGGGTTCGATGGGGTGTCCGTCGGGTCGGGTGAAGACGTGGCGGCTGTCCACCCAGCCCGCGCCGGCCTTCTCCTTCTCCTGGGCTTGCTGCTTGCGGTGGGCGCGGAGTGAGAGCAGACAGGGGGCCGGGAGGACGATGCGGCGTTCGGAGCTGACTGTCTTGGTGGGGAGGGTGGTCAAACCGCCGGTGCGGGTGCGCTGGAGGGTGCGGCGGATGCTTGCGGTGCCGCTGCCGTGGTCGAGGTCTTCCCAGCGAAGGCCGAGGAGTTCGCCCTTGCGCAGCCCGGTGCGCAGGGCGAGTTCGAACAGTGCCTGCAGGCGGTGGCTGCTGGTGGCGGCCAGGAACATGCGCGCCTCCCTGGTAGTGAGGGGTTCGAAGCGGCGCGGGCGGGGCGTGCCCGTGCGGACGTTGCGGGCGACGTTGCGGGGGATCTCCTCTTCGCGGACCGCGTGCTCCAGCGCGGACTTGAGTACGGAGTGCACGTAGGCCAGGGTCGGCGCGGAGAGCCGCTTGTGGCAGCACTTCCCGACGGCGCAGCACTGTGGCTGGTCGCGTCCGGCGTCGAGGCCGCGCGCGCAGCACTGGCAGGCGGTGCGGAGCTCGTTGAGCCCGGTGCGGACGTCCTTGGCGGTGAGTTTGGCGAGCTTCTTCCGGCCCAGGCCCGGGATCAGGTAGAGCCGGGCGACGGCGGTGTATCGGGTGTGGGTGTTCTCTCGGAGGTGGTGGACGGCGACGTTCTCCAGCCAGTACGTGAGGAAGGCCGCGAGGCTTCCCTGGGCGGTGACGACGGGGAGGCCGCGGTTGCTGGCGGCGACCTTCTCCGTCAACTTCACGAGCGCGTCGTTCCGCGTCACGCCGTAGACGCGGACGCGCTTGCGGGTGTTGCCGGGCGCGAGGACGTAGCCGACGGCTTCCCAGCGGCCGTCCTTGCGCTGGTAGACGGTGCCGTCGCTGTTGGCGCGGGTCCTGCGAGAGATGGAGGGCGTGGTCATCAGGCTGCTTCCTGTTCGAGTCGGGTGTGGATGAGGTGGTCGAGGGCATGGGTGGGGATGCGGCGGGCACTGCCGAGGGTGAGGGAGGCGAGCTGCCGGGTGCGGATGAGGTCGTAGACGGCGGATCGGCTGATCTTGAGCCGGTCCATGACCTCGGGGACGGTGAGGAGCTGGGCGCTGGCGATCACGCGGTGACCCCCGTCCGGTCGGCGCGGGTCGACCGGTGACCGCAGCGGTGGCCGCCGGAGTGACCGGGGCCTTCCGGGCGACGCCGGTCAGGCCGGGTGGGCCGCCGTGTTTCCAGGAGGTCGGCGAGGTGGGCGAGTTCGGGCAGGAGCCCGGTCCCCGCGTACTGCCAGTGCGAGACGACCAAGGTCGTGTCCGCACTCCCTCGCTGACCGGCCCCGTCGCGGTGACCGGCACAGCGACCAGCGGTCAGGTCACCGTGGTCAGCGCGGTCACCGCCCCGGTCAGTGACCGGCTGCCGACCGGTGGACACGTTGCTGCCGACGGCCGTCTGCTCGGTGTGCTGGCCGACCGGTGCCGGAGCGGTGGCGTCGGCTTGGCGGGTTCGCCAAGTAGTGCGTTCGGCTCGGAGGCGGGTGAGGGTGGTGGAGTAGTGGCGGGTTCGGGTGGAGAAGTGGCCTCGGAAGCCAAGCATGTGGGCCTACTGCCGCAGGCGGAGGTGGGCGTGCTCGGGACGTGCGCCGAGGTGCCAAGCGGTGTGGATCATGCGGCGGGCGTGGTCGGTGATGTCGAACTGGGCGAGCTCGGCGAGGAAGCGGAGGCGGCGGTCGAGGGTGCCGGTGGTGGTCTCGGCACCCTTGGTGGCGTACTTGGCGATGTAGGCGGCGACGTGCCGGTCGGTCACCGGGCCGTCGCCAGTGAAGTCGGTGCCACGGATCGGGCGGACGTCGATCTGCCGCCCGAACCGGAACACCAACGCCGGTACCCGGTCAGCGCCCTGGGCCCGGGGTGCGTCCCCGGCGGGCTGCGGTCGTTCCCGGTGGGGCTGGCCTTCGTGCGGGACGCGGGTGCGTCGGGCGGCTGCGTGGACGGCGTGGTCGAGGAGCTCGGTGGTGGCCCAGACGGGCGGCGCGCTTGCGGGGCCGGTGGGTCCGTCGAGGCGGATGACAGCGTGGAAGTGGACCTGGCCGCGTTTCTGGTACTCGGCGACCTTGGCGTACGACAGGGTGGCGTGGTGTCGCAGGGTGCGCTGTGTGAGCCCCGCCGTCTTGGCGATCTCGCGGTGCAGGTGGGTGGTGAAGGGCTCCGCAAGCGTGCGCGCGGAGCCGTGCGCAGCCGCGACCGGTCCCGGCTGACCGACGTGCGGGCGATGCAGGACAGCCACTGCAAGGCCGACCACGGGCAGGCGCCGATGAACAACAAGGGCAGTCACGCGGAGCGCACGATTGACGGACTGCGGCTGCTTCCGTGGACCGCCTCGGACGGTCGCCTCTGCTACCTGAGCACCAACGGTCAGGGTTACCTCTCGACGCTCGCGGACGGCATCGAGACGATGCAGCTCAGCATGGGCGAGGAACTGTTGGAGTACGCCCGGGGTGTCTTGGATCCGGGAGAGCGGGTGCCATCGAGCGTCGAGTATCGGTGGCTGGCCTGCCGGCTGACCGAGGCCCTGTCGGATGCGCTCAGGGTCGCGGACTCACGCGGGCAGCGCATCCCGGCGCCGCAGGAGCAGGACGGGGAAAGCTGATGGGCAAGACCAGCCGCTACCCCTTCCGCGAGTACCACGTGACCACCGTGATCGATCTCTTGGCGCTGCGGACCTTCGAGGCGGTCTGCGTCACCGGCGAAGAACGGGACTGCGCTGCCGCGTCCGGCGAGCTGCACACTCCCGAGGAGCTGACGCGCTGGATCGCCGGACACTGCGCGCAGACTGGTCACCAGTCGTACGAGCAGACCACGCGCACCATCGTCCGCGCCGAGCCCGGTGCCTGGCAGTAGGATCACGCGCGCACCCGGCGACAGCACAACTGGTCTACACCTCTGACGGCAGTAGCGACGGCAACAAGCACGGACTTCAGCGCACATCCACGAACACCGACGGACCGTCAAACCACCGCTGACCTGCGAAAAAGCAGGTGGAGAGGGGTCGCGTAGCACACGTACTATGTACTTGCCGGTACGGTGCCCGTACTGGTGCACAATTCTGAATTGTGCCCAGAGAAGATCGACGACGTCTTCCATAACCCCAGCGGCAGATCTTCTCAGGATCAGTTCGAATACCACTGGGACAAGCACGCCAAGGGGCGCGGTGTCACGCGTGAGCAGTACCTCCAGGATGCGCAAGACTGGGCGACGGGAATCGCCCAGCCAGGAGGGAAGAGGGGGCTCAACGCCAGCTTGGAGACGCTGGCGGACGGTGCGCGCGGGATAAAATACGTGGACCCCCAGACGGGTAAGGGCGGGATCATCGGACCCGGCGGCAAGGCTGTAACCTTCTGGTATGGCGCCGACTAATGAGAGGACGAGTTGTTGTCGGATTTCATGGAGAGCTACGCCCTCTGGCGATCCTTGCCATTTCCCGGCCTGCGCCGCGGTGAGAATCTGTTGCGTGCGGGAGAGAACCTTGCACTTATTCATGGCGACCTAGCTCTCGCCGACGAACATGTGACCCAGGTGATCCTTTTTGTCAACGAGGGGGTATTCAGGCCGAGTCGGGCGGACGTCATGGCGTTGCTTGAAGGGATAATCTCTCGCCTGGAACGATTTGGCGAAAGCATGGCCGCCGAAGAGCGAGAAGTTGTCGACGCCCATTATCAGTATGCAGTTCTACTGCATCAAATCTATGCTGAATTTCTGCGCATAGGGGCTCCGTAGCCCGTCGCCTGACCGGCAGGGAATAACAATGAGCCGTCTAAAGTATGGGCGGCTCATTGTTTCTGCTGGAGCCTTTGGCGCGCGACGCGGTTGCAGGTCGCGTCGGCGAACTTCCCGTCTCTCCAAGTCGAAAACTGATCTCTGACGCGAAGCTCGGTCGCCCGGCGCGGGGTATTCCCAGTCGATAACGGCCAGCGATAACACGGAGGCCCCACCGGAATGATGTCCCGGTGGGGCCTCTGTGGTGCCTGACGGCAGTAGCTGACGGCACGTACTATGTACTCGCTGGCAACACGCCGATCTTGGTTCATGTCTCGATGCCGTGCGAGCCTTGGATCTCAGTTGGAAAATTCGATAGCAAGGGCCATCCGGTAGATGGAACGCGCATATCTACTGACGATGCTCTCAAATCGGCAGAAGCATGGGTCGGGCCCGGGTATACGGAGCCTGTTCCGGGCAGTGGTCGTTTCGTTTCCGCAGACGGAACGCGCGTTGCTAGAATGGGAGAGACGGACATTACTGGGCAGCATGGCGGCGGTCCGCACATGAACTTCGAGCGATTGGCCCCAAATCCTAAGAAGCCTGGAAAAATGATGGTCATTGAGAATCGACACGTTTATCTGGGTTGAATCCGGTAGTGCGCCGAGGTGGCTGCCTGGGGCGATGGTCTCGGGTGGTCACTTCCTTTGAGTCCAAGCAGTATTTGGGAGTGAAAATGGAGCACGTGCTAAATGTTCCCGAGATTCGGCCTGGCGGGGGGCTTCGATTTGAGTGGGAAGATGACTTTGAAATTTCCCTCTCTGCAACTTCGGCCGAGGTCGTACTCAGGGCAAATCGCGCAGGCCTTGTTTCCTTGGCACGTCATCTGCTCACTCTCGCGCAGGAGGGTGCGAGTTCAGGGGCGCACGTCCATCTCACGGCAGACCAGGAAATTGACTCGAGCGTGGATCTGATCCTTGAGCTAATGGCCTGAATTTGAAATCCAGCAGCCCCGGCCAGATGAAATCTGGCCGGGGCTGCTGGTGTCTGACGGCAGTAACTGGCGATGACGTCGGCGGACGGGTGCTGAATAAGGTGCAGGCTCGCCACCGCCGTGCGGTAGCGCCGGTTGGCGGGGGTCGGCAGCCGTTCGGCCAGGCCGAACGGCGCGGTGACCCGTTTCCCGATGCCTCGCACGACGGTGAGTCCGGCGTCGTCGATGACGGCCTCCGATCCGTCGTCGAGGTGGCTGTGGTAGAGGATCCGGGTGCCGATCGCGGCGGCGAGGCGGTACATCTGGCGGTCCGTCTCCAGGGTCTGGCCGTCCTGCCAGGTGTCCGTGCGCTCGGCGGTCGTGCGGGCGGCGACCTGGAGGTAGGCGGGGAAGCGGGACGGCGGCGCGGTGGGTCGTGAGGGGTGGAGGCCGGGGTGGCTCCGCGTGGGGCCGGGACGATGACGTGAGACGTGAGCCGGTTGCAGCGGTCGGTGTCCGGTGCGGGGCCGTGCCGGGGCAGGGCCGGTGGCTCGATGCCGCTGTTCCTCGTTCCGGGACGAGGAACAGGGGTGTGTGGTCCTGGTCGTGCGTGGTGAGCGTGTCGGCGCGGCCCGGGCGTGCCGGCCCAGGAGGCCGCAGTCCGGTTGCCGTGCGCCGAGGAGCCCGGACCGGTGCGGTCGACCGCGCGGCGGTCGGGCACGGGCGGAGGTTCGGGGCGTTCGTCGGGCTGGTGGTGGGAGGTACCCGGGCCCGGCCGGTCACCGCCGGCCCGAGGAGGGCGGCGCCGGTCGTGCGCCGGTCACCGCACCACGTTCGCGTGCCCGTTCGTGAGCGTGGCCCCCGGTGGTACGCGGAGCGGGCGGGCGCCCATGGCGGTACCCCGGCCAGCCGCCCGGACCCCGGCGATCCGAGCACGGCAGCTGGCGTCCGCGTCCGTCGAGCACCGGCCGGGTCGCTCGGCAGCAGCGCGGGCGGGCGCCGCGCTGATGCTTGCTCCTCGCGTGCTCCTCGTCCGCCCGGACGCACCACCGTCGTCTCGGCTGCACGCCCGCCCGCCCTGAAGCGCGAGCGGCCGGCGGTCGGCATGCGAAGCACGCCTGCCGGTCCTCCTCGTTCGGGCATGCAACGTCTTCACCTCGCTCCCCGTCGGTCACGGTTGAGGGTCGTTCGCTCGCCCCGTCGTCGCTCGAGCCGCTGGGAACGCGCTTCCGGGAGTCCGGCTGCGGTGGCATGATGTGGATCAATACGCAGGTCAGAGCGGTGAGGATCGTTTTGGAGAAGTCGGAGATCCGCTCCGGAGCGGCCGTGCGCTACACGACCGCGGGGCTGCCGGCGTCGCGCAGGCGCGCGTACTGGCGGGAGGCTCTCTCGGAGACCTTCGGATCCGTGGACACGAAGGTGCCCGCCGAGGTCGACCACGGGTCGATCCACGCGTCGCCACTGGGCCCGCTCCAGGCCGTGACCGTGGAGGGGGACGCCCACCGGGCGGAACGGAGCCGGCGTCTCATCGCGGGCAGCGACAACGAGGAGTTCGTCGTCGTCAAGCTCCTCAACCGGGGCACGGTGCACGTCGAGCAGAACTCCCGGGAGAGCTCCATGGCCGCGGGGCAGCTCTTCATGTACGACATGGCACGCCCGATCCGGTTGATCGTGCCCGAGAGGTTCCGTACCCAGTCCCTGGTGATGCCCCGCCAGGCGCTGGGACTGGGGGAGTCCGGCCTCCAGCGGATCACCGCGGTGCCGCTGGGCGGCGACTCGCCCCTCGGCAGGCTGGTGGGGTCGTTCCTGTCCGGGCTCGTCGACACGGCGGACACCTACCAGCCGCACACGGGAGCCTCGGTCGCCGACCACGCGGTGAGCCTGATCCGGACGCTGGCGCAGGAACAACTGGGCCAGGACCTGCGGGAGGCGCCGGACGCCTCGCGGATGATGCTGCTGCGGGTCCAGGCGTACATCAACGAACATCTCGCCGACCGGAACCTCACCCCGGAGACGATCGCCCGTCATCACCACGTGTCCCTGCGCTATCTGCACAAGATCTTCGAGCACGAGGGGCTCACCGTCAGCCGCTGGATCCATCGCCGCCGCCTGGAGCAGTGCCACCGCGCCCTCGGTGACCCACGGAAGGCGGGCAGGGCCATCGCGGCCGTGGCCCACGACTGGGGCTTCGCCAACGCCCCGCACTTCAGCCGTTCGTTCAAGTCCGTCTACGGCGTCTCCCCGCGCGAATGGCGCAGTACGGCCCTGTCCGCGGTCGGGAAGCCGGACTACGCGCAGCGGTCCGGCGGCACTACCGCCTGCCCGGCGGACACCGCCTGACCGAGGGGGACCCGAATACCCTGGGCAACCGCCCCCGCCCCTCACCCGCGCCGGAAGGGACCGGTGGAGGCGGGCCGGGCAGGCCGGCGCAATCCGATACGGACCCCGGCCCTGCGCCCGCCGCGCCCGCCGCACCGGAGGCGGCACCTCGGTGTGCGGCCTCCGCTTCCGGGGTGGGGTCCACCGGCCCGCGCCCCGGCGGTTCCACGGGGCCGAGGCGCCTTGCGGGGTGGCGGGCGTGACGGACCGCCGGGCCGGCCGGACTCCCGGGGCGGCGGCCGGCCTCCTGCCGCTTCTCCCGCCACGGGGTCGGTGATCCTGCGGCGGGGTGACTGGATCGCGGCGGGCCGCCTCGAGCGGGGCGCCGTCCGCCCTCTGTCGTCCGCCGGGCCCCGACCACGCGGTCGGGGCCCGGCGGACGACAGAGGGCGGACGGGTCAGGCGGCACCGCTGTAGTAGTCGCCGACCGTGAGGTGGTAGTCGAGGTCGCCGGCGTGCCGGTCCTGGTGGTACTCGGGCGCGTTCTTGATCTCGTCCTTCGTCCGGTTCACCCACACCGCCCGTTCCCCGGCGTCCACCCGCCGGACCGTTCCGGCGGGCAGGAGGATCTCTCGGCCGAGGACCCACGGGCCAGTGTCGACCACGAGGTGCGCGAAGTCGACGTCCGGGCTGTGCCGGTCGAGCTTCCCGACGTACCCGTCCTTTGCTTCGACCCGGTATCCCGTCAGGTCCAGTGTCGCGCCGTATCCCTCGGCGTTGCTGTAGTCCCACAGTCCGCTGCTCACGGAAGCCTCCTGTGCGGTCGCCGGTCTGCGTGGTGCGACGGTCGCCTTCCCCGGTCGGACCGGAGTATGCGGACCCGGTGCCGTCCGGGGCCCTTGTCCGGCATTCCGCCGCCCGGGTCCGTGCACACCCGGACGGGGCGGGGTGCCCCCGGTCGCTGCGGTTCCTCCCGCGCAGGTGGCCGTGGCGGCCCGTGGCGGCCCGGGGTCAGGTCCGGCCGGCGGCCTGCAGGAGGCGGGGCGGGAGGTAGGGCGAGCGGACGCGGGTGACCCAGCCGCGGGTGCGGCGGGCGTGGCAGGCGAGGGCGAGGACGTCGAGGCTGAGCGGTGCGCCCGGTTCGGTGCCGCGGTCGGCGACGCTGTGGTGGTCGCGGTGGGCTTCCAGGGCGTCGAGGAGGGCGAGGTCGAAGCCGGTCGCGTCGCCCCCGATCAGCTGCGAGAGGAGGACGGCCGGGGCCGGGAGCCAGCCCTCCCGGATGCGCTCCGCCTCCTTCAGCGCCCGCTCGGTGGCCGGGAGCGGGTCGGCGCCGCGGAGGTGGTCGTGCAGGGCGGTGCGGTAGGAGGCGGACGGGGAGCGGTCCTCGGCGGCGATCGTGGGGCCGGCCAGGACCAGGGGTTCGAGGTCCTCGCGGGAGCCCGTGATCAGGGCGAAGGACAGGGCGGTCTGCCAGAGCGCCGGGCCGAAGTCCCGGTCCCGGCGGGCGGGGAAGCGAAGGGCGCGGCCGTCGATCGTCGCCTCGGTCTCGGTGCCCGGCTCGGCGAGGGCGGCCCGGAACACGGCGGCGCCCAGCTGGGAGCCGCGCCGCAGGGTGGCGATCACGGCGTCGGTGGCGTCGTCGCACTCCGAGGCGCGTGCCGCGAGGAGGTAGGTCTGGTAGCGCAGGGCGCCCGTGAGGTCCCGGGCGTTCAGCGGCCGGCCCTCCCCGGCCGTGACGGCTTCCAGGGTGAGCCGCTCCAACCGCGCCTCGTTCTCCGGGCTGCACGGGAGGGCCGGGCCGGTCCGCCCGACGTGGACGGGCCCGGCGGCGAGCGCGGCCAGGGCGTCGGGTCGCGGGTCGCGGCCGAAGGCGCGGACGCGCGGGCCGGCCGTCTCGAAGCCGGTGATCAGGGCGTGCGGGAGGTAGTCGGTGTCGACCGACGGAGTCCAGCCGTGGGTGCGGTACGCGAGGGCGGCGAGGGCTATCGGGACCAGCGGCAGGAGGCTCGCCGGGCCGGTGCCCTGCGGCTCGTCCCGGAGCAGAGCGAGCAGGGCGGCGTCGAAGGCCTCGCGGTCCCCGGCGGCGAGGGCACGCAGAACGCGCAGGCCGGGCTGCAGGTCGGCGACGGGTGCGGTGCTGCCGTCCGGGACGCCGTCGTCCTCGAAGAAGTAGGCCAGGAGGCCGTCGACGAGTTCGAGGGTGGGCGTGGCCGGCCCGCCGGGCATCAGCTGCCGGGCCCAGCCGAAGGCCTCGCCGTGGACGGAGACCTGGTCGCAGACGATGGCGAGGCAGAAGGCGTCGAGCCACTCCCCGGCGGTGACCCGGTGGTGGGGGTCGCGCTCCCGGCCGCGCTCGCGGTCGTAGCTCATGCCGAAGTTCGGGTAGTCGAGGAAGACGTGGAAGCTGTCGACCGGGTAGTAGGCGGCGAAGGAAACGGCGCCGGCGGCCGCGGCGGCGGCGTCCCTGAGCACGGCCCTGGCCTCGGCGCAGTGCAGGTCGGGCCGGGTGGTGGAGAGGGCGCCGAGGTAGTCGAGGAAGGAGTCGGAGATCATCTGCCACTCGGTGGTGGTCATCAGACCGGCGCGGGAGTAGGAGTGGACCTGCCTCCCGATCCGGTTCACGAAGTCCTCGCGGGCTTCCGCCACCCGCGCCCCGTCCACCTGGTGACGTTCGATCCGCACAGTCCCGCTCCCTTGATCATCGGCTGCCCCCAGCCTAGGCAGTGGGTCCGACACCCGGGCCCGCGGGTTCCGGCACCGGGGCCTGTCCCGGCACCCGCCGGCGGACCGCCGCCGGGGCGGTTCAGGGCTCCCGGCCGCTGCCGCGGTCCGACCGGTCCCGACCGTGCGAGCGCCGCCGCCGCAGGTAGTGGACCAGCACCGCGACGGCGACGGCCGCGCCGATCGCGATCGCGGTGAGCCGGCCGACCGTGCCCTCCACCCTGGTGTAGGCGGCTCCGGCGAAGTAGCCGAGCAAGGTGAAACCGACGCCCCAGGCGACCCCACCGAGGGCGTTGTAGAGCAGGAACCGGCGGTACGGCATCCGCGACATCCCGGCCAGCGAGGGCACCAGCGGGCGGAAGAAGGCGATGAACCGTCCGACGAGGACGGCGGCCGGCCCCCGTCGGCGGAGCAGGTCCTGCGCCGTGTCGATCCGCTCGGCGTGGCGCCGCAACGGGCGGGTGCGCAGGATCGCCGGACCGAGGTGGCGGCCGATCTCGTAGCCGGCGGAGTCACCGAGGACGGCCGCGCAGACCACGACCACGACCATCCAGCCGAGGGAGGCCCTGCCCTGGTGGGAGAGGAAGCCACCGAGTACCGCAGCGCTCTCGCCAGGGATGAAGAAACTGAAGAACAGGGCGTCCTCGGCGAGGACCGTGCCACCGACGATCGCGTACACGACGGGTCCGGACAGGCCGCGCAGCCAGTCGGTGATCGAGTGCACGGGCCCACACCCCATCGGCGATCGTGTCTCTTCCACCCCAATGTAGTGTTTCCTCCCCGATGCCTCCCCCGCGCCTCGCCCTGCGGCGCGGGCCACTTGCCACCGCAAGCCCGGCGGCGGGGCGCTGGCTGGTCACCGAGCTGGAGCGGCGAGGTGACGCCGCCATGCGGGAGGCCGCCCCCGGCCTGCCGGCGGACCTGGCCGTCCGGCCGGCGTACGGGCTTTACGAGCACGAGGCGGCCGCGCGGTTGCGCCACAACGCCAGGTCCGCCCAGCCCGATGTCGAATTCGTCCTGGAGATGCGGGTCACCTACTGGGACCAGGGTGGCTGCGTAGGTGGAAATGAAGAACGTTTGTTGATGAGAGCTGGCAGCGCCGAGCGGCTGATGCGCCCTCAAATGTCGATGACAAGTAGGAACGGCTCCGGAGCCTGGGAATGGTGGTGACGCCGACCTGGGGTGTCCGTATTCTTCGCTGGGTGAGTCTGATCGAGATGGTTCCAGGGCAGGTCGAGCTCGTCGTGAAGGGTACAGAGGCGTCGTCGGCTTCTGTCCGGTTGTTCGACTGGTCCCGGGCGGAGTACGAGGTCGCCTTCGCTGTGGAGGCCATCGACGACGGTGTGCAGGCGCGGCTGGAGGCCGTGACCGTGACCGTCTGGGACAAGATGAGCGAGTTCTTCGACGGCCTCGCGCGCGACTTCCGCGGTTGGGAGGGCGAGCGTGTCTGGACCAACAATCACCTGGTCGTGACGGCGGCGTTCGGCTCAGGTGGTCATGTGTATCTGGGCTGGACCCTGCGGTCCGGGTTCTTCCCCGGCGACTGGAGCTGCACTGTGACGACCGTGATCGAGGTCGGCGAAGGAATGACCGCGCTCGCCGCGGACCTGCGGGAATTCCTGCGCGAGGAGTAGGCCGTCGGTGGTCGGCCCGTCCTGGGCACCAATCCAGCTGTCCGCCACGCTCATCCGGAGTGGGTCCTCGCAGGCCTGTGCTGCTCGCGGGCTCTCGCGAACCGCGTTGAGGCGGTCCGGGTCGGCGGGCCAGGAGCCGTCGAGGACGGTGAGGGCGGCGTGGCCGCCGCACTGCCGGGCGCGGTCCGCGCGGGTCAGTGAGAGCGGGGTGCGGTGGGCGCCGACGACGAGCCGCGTGAGGACCTCGTCCGGCGGCCGTGCCGCGGCGAGGCTGATCAGGTCGTCGGCGACGGGGAGGTCCAACGACGTGACGGGCGGGGCCGGTTCGCGGTCCGGCCGCACGGCCTGGCGTAGGAGGTGGGCCGCGCGATCCTACCGGCCCCATGCGCCCGGCCGCCGGGAAACACCGGGCAACCCACTGTTCCCGGCGACCCGTCGGCCCGGGCCGCCCCGCACTCCTCCACGTAGTGCCCGGCCGACCAAAGGAACCGGTCTCACCGAGGTAGGGCCGTGTCCCGCTGAAGTCGGAGAGGCCACCGGGGCATCAGTGACGGGGCCCGGGCACGGTGACGCGGCCTCCACCCAGCTCGACCCGCCACCGTACTGCGGCGCACGCGCACGCCTACGGGCCTTCAGGAAGCTTCGCCTACGTGGCACAGTGGTCCGCCGGGGAGCTGCGGCCGCCTCGTGGAACAGGTGTGCCGCTTCTTCGCTGTGAGACCGCTCGCGCGGTGACCGCGCCCGGGCCCCAGGGCCCGGGCGCGGCCCGGCATGACGCGACCGGCGGCGGTGACCGATGTTCGGGGCCCGCCACGGTGATCGGCGGGCCGCACCCGCCCGGCCCGCACGATCCACCCCCACGAGCGCGGACGCCGCCTTGGCGTGACCGTCCCCCGGCCGGTGGACCACGTCCGCGACCGGCGCCGGCGCGCTCACCGCACCGGCCGCCCACCCGGTTTCGGCATTGAGGCTCGCAAGCAACGGAACGCGGCCTTGTGACTCCACGGCCGGTCCATGGTTGTGCTGCAGACAACCTGGGACCAGCCCGCCTCCCTTCCCGCTGTTGAGATGCCCGACGGATCCCTTGAGACGGCGCTCGCACTCGCTGCGACGGTGCCACCAGGTCTGGGCCCGGCCAAGCACTGGTGACAGGTCACCCTTACCTGCGCCGACCACCCGCTCCCGCCGCTTCCGCCGTTGACGGGTCCGGCTCTGATCGCCGCGGACCAGAGCCTGTGGCAGACCTTCGTCCGCGCTGCTGACAGCGGTACCACCTACGGGTCGCACCGCTTCGACATCGTCGCCTCAGGCGCCTCTCTTGCCGGCACCCTCGCTGCTCCCAAACTCGTCTGGCCGGGCATAGGGAGCATCCTGGAACGGGCCACCGCAGCTTCGGGAACCCGGCTGCGCCCCAGCGCCGCGGGCAAGCGCGCCGCCATCGCCGAACCCCTCCTCGGCGCGCGCAAGGCCCTCGAAGCCCTGGCGGCCAGCCCCGGCTGGCCGCTCCTGCGCCGCTTCCTGCCCGACGATTCCCGCAAGGACCTGCCCCAGGACAGCTGGTGGAAGCTGAAGTCCGCGGTCGTGCTGTCCTGGGAAGCAGTCGTCGCGCAGGACGACGCTGATTGGGACGCACCCGCGCGGCGCGCACAGATCGACGAGTGGACCAGGCAAGGTGTGCTGCGCCGGGGGCTGGTGCTGGGCTGCGGCCACTGCCCGATCTTCGAGTTCTACCCGCTCGCTGAAATCAGCCAGGACCACCGCTGCCGGCGCTGCGGGGGCGGCAACAGTCTCGTGCAGGACCGCTGGAAGCCGTTCGGCGAGCCGCGCTGGTTCTTCGACCTCCACCCGGCCGTTCTGGAGCTGATCGCGAACGACGGCGACGTCCCGCTGCTGGCCACCCAGTACCTGCGAACCCAGCCCTGGGCCCGGCCCGCACTGGTCGGGGAGGAATTCGAACTCCTCCGAGACGGGAACCCCTTCGTCGAGATCGACTTCGCAGTCGCCACCAACGACGAACTGTGGCTCGGCGAGGCGAAGAAGGGCGACAGGTTCGACGGCAATCGCAAGGAGCAGAAGCGGGAGATCTGCAAACTCTTCGAAGGCTGTTCGGCAGTCGGAGCTACCGGACTCGTGCCGGCGACCGCTCAACCTGCCTGGAGCGCTGAACTGATCGGGGTCATCCGGGACGAACTGCGCGGCCGCAGGCAAGCGTACAAGGACATTCCCGGGGTGCGGCTTCTGGCGGGCCTTCGGGAACACCCGCGACTGACATCGCTGTCGCCGAGCGACGCCGGCTGACGGCCGGGTGAGGCCGAGTCGGACACGAGGTGGTGGAGCACAGAAGCGGCGTGCGGCGGAAAGTGGACGGTCCGTGATCGTGGGAGCCAGGTCGGCCCGGTGCAGGTGGTCGGCCCGGGCTCACGAGCGTTCAAGGGCTCCGGCGCGGCATCCGGACCGCCCTGATCGGCAGCAGCCGACAGGCGACCGCGGATTGACTCCGGTCCGTGAGCCGGGCGTTGAGGGTTCGAGGGCTCTGCACCTGGGGCCGTACCGCGACTTTTGTCCGCGGCTCGTCTGCTTTGCGGGACAATCCTTGGCCGGATGGATGTACCCGCCCCGCCGACTGGTTGGGATTTTCCGTGTCGGGACCCGCTGATCGGCTGGATACGCGTCGCGTCGAGTGCGATTCACGGGTGGACCTGATGCTTGATCGTTATCAAACATTCGACGGCTTGTCCGGTTTTGTTCGACATTGGGACGGTGGATTTCTTGGAATCTTCCCCGGTGGCCCTGCCGGTGGAGGTGATTGAAAGACAGAGTTCACCTGCCGCCTCCGGGTTGCACTTTCGTGTGCTCTCGGACGAAGATCCTTCCGATGCCTGACCGGGCGGTCTCTTCGGGCCTGTCCGGGGGAGTTCTATTTCATGAAGGGGAATGCAATGGTGATCTCTCGATCTGCTCGTACGGTCTTTGCCGGTTCCATCGCGGCGCTGGCGATCGGCTGCCTGTCCGCGCCCTCGGCGTCCGCCAACGGGGCGGACAACCACCAGAGTGCGGACGCGTGCAACAGTCATGTGACCAGTGGCTTCAAGTTCTCGCTCTGGTACAACTCTTCGTACGCCGGGTCGCACCGCAACTTCGGCTCGGCTGTCGCCAATTTCGATGACGAGCCCTACGGCGGTTCGATGCCCAGTACCGAGCCGCAGCCCCTCCACTTCTGCCCCGACCAGGGCAACGGGTCAAATGTGCGCGTCAAGAACAATGCCGCGTCCGCGCAGAACCGCAGCACCAGCAACAATTCCGTCATCTTCTTCAGTAGCTGGATGAAGGGTGCCAGGGACACGCTGACGCCGATGTCCAGCTGGTTCAAGCTGAAAGAAACGTACAACAACAACGCTTCTTTCGACTGGCGCTGACGGACGTTGTTGCGGCAGGCGTAGCCCGGCGCGACGCCGGAAATCTCTTCCACCTTTTTCTGTGTCCGATTGGAGATCGGGAACCATCATGCCTTTTGGTCGCCGGGGTTTGGCGGTGCTTGGCGCCGCAGCGGTGTGCGTCACCGCCGCCGGGTGCTCCCACGATTCGACGTCCGCCGCAGGCCGCCCCGACCCCGCACCGGCCACGGCCGCGCCGGTCCCCACGGGTGCCGGCTTCGACCGCGCCAACCCGGCGACGTGGAAGCTCCCCCTGGAGGCGTACCTCATGTCGGACGAGGAACTGAGCCAGCTGGGACGCGCCATGAGCTCCCTGACCGAGGACTGCATGCGCGACGCCGGCCGCAGTAACTACCGCGCGCTGCCGCAACTGCCCAAGGCCGGACCCAAGACCCTGACCGACCAGCGCTACGGCAGCCACGACGCCGTGCTGGCCGGCACCCGCGGGTATCACCCCGACGCCGCGGAGAAGGCCGCCCACGACGCGGCCGTGGAAGCCATGGTCGCCTCGGGAACGCGGGGCGAGGACGCCGTGGCCGAGAACGGATGCGGGCAGCAGGCCAAGCAGCGGATCGGCGATGCGCAGGCGGGATTCCAGCTGGCCGAGCGACTGGCCAACGAAGCGTTCCTCAAGGCCAAGCAGGAACCCGAGGTCACGGCGGCGTTCACGCAGTGGTCGGCGTGCATGAAGGAAAGCGGCTACAACTACCGCGAGCCGCTCGACGCCTCGGACGACCCGAAGTTCGGGCGCGAGGTGACCAAGGCCGAGATCGACACGGCCCTGACCGACCTGAAGTGCCGCACCCGCACGGACGTGGCGTGGATCTGGTACGAGGCCGAGGCCCGGTTGCAGAAGGACGCTGCGGAGAAGAACGCCCAGGCCCTGCATGCCGCGCGCACGAACCTGGACACCACCGTGAAGAACATCAGCGCCGTCCTGGCCGGCAAGCGCTAGGGAGGCGCAGATGACATCGGATGGTCCTGCCGCCGCACCAATCGACGGCCCGCAGGAGCCGCGACAGGACGCGCCCTCCCGCGGGAGCCGGCGCGAGGACCCGGGTACGCGCCGCCGCGGGCTGCTGGCCGCCGTGGTGATCGGTTCGGTACTGGTGGGCGCGGCCGGTGCCGGTGCCGCCGCCCTGCTGAAGTCACCCGCCCAGGTGGCGGCCGAGACTGCGGCACCCGAGCCGGACACGCTCACCGCCCCGGTCGAGCACAAGGTCATCGCGGACCTGCTGGTCACCCGCGGCAAGGTCACCGCCGCGTCGACCACCGATATCTCCGTACCGAGCGGCGGCGGAGCACCGGGCACCCGCCCGCTGGTCACCAAGGTCAAGGTGAAGGCCGGCGACCAACTCTCGCACGGAAAGGTGCTGTTCGAGATGTCGGGCCGCCCGGTGTTCACGCTCGCCGGAGCACTGCCCGCGTACCGGGACCTGCAGACCGGGGCCAAGGGCGAGGACGTCGCCCAGCTCCAGAACGCCCTGGCCAGGGCCGGCCACCGCACCTCGCCGGACGCCTCCGGGACGTTCGGCGCCGGTACCGAACGAGCGGTGACCGCGTTCTACAAGTCGATCGGCTACGCCCCGGTCCGGAACACGGTTCCGGCGCCCGACGCCAAGCCGGCCCCGGACGGCCCGGCCCGGTCGGGACCGGGCGACAAGAGCAGCGACGGAAAGACGGCGCCGATGACGCCGACGGCCTCACCGACCACCCCCGCCCGGCCCCGCACGACCGTCACGGTGCCCATGTCGGAAGTGGTGTTCCTGAACACCCTGCCCGTACGCGCGGACACCGTCGAGGCCACCGTCGGCAAGGCACCGGGAGAGAAGCTGATGACGGTCTCCACCGGCAGCCCCCTCGTCGTCGCCGACGTGTCGGCCCGGGAGAAGACCCTCCTCAGGAATGGCCAGCCGGCCGAGATCGTCGCCGAGGACACCGGGGCGAGGACACCCGGGACCGTCCAGGACGTCACCGACGCCCCCCGGACGGCCAAGGGGGACCAGCCCGGCGCAGCCTCCGGCTACCTGCTGCGCGTCCTGCCCGCAGCCCCGCTCCCCGCCGAACTCGCCGGCAAGGAGGTCCGGGTCTCCGTCACCGCCTCCTCCTCCGAAGGACCGGTTCTCGCCGTACCGTCGACGGCAGTCTCGACAGGTGCCGACGGCCGGACCGGCGTCACCGTACTCGGCGCCGACGGCATCCGCCGCGTCCCGGTACACCCCGGCGCCTCCGGCGGCGGATTCGTCGAGGTCGTCCCCGACACGGGCGCGACGCTCGTCCCCGGCGACAAGGTCGTGGTCGGCGGCAGCCGATGAGCGAACCGGTCATCGAGCTGCACCGCGCCGGGCTGACCTACCCCGGCCCGCCCGAGGTGACGGCACTGCACCCGTGCGACCTGAGCGTGGAACGCGGCGACTACATCACGGTCATGGGCCCCTCCGGCGCCGGAAAGTCCACCTTCCTCAACATCATCGGCCTCCTCGACGAGCCCACGTGCGGCCGCTACGTCCTGGACGGCATCGACACCGCCACCATCGGCGACGCCGAGCGCACCTCCCTGCGCGGCAGGCGCATCGGATTCGTCTTCCAGTCCTTCCACCTGCTGGCCCACCGCAGCGCCCGCGAGAACGTCGAACTGGCCATGCTCTACCAGCGCGTCGCCCGCGGTGTGCGCAGGCAGCGGGCCGAACAGGCACTGCGCCGCGTCGGCCTGGGCCACCGCCTCGGCGCGCTGCCCACCAGACTCTCCGGAGGCGAACGCCAGCGCGTCGCCATCGCCCGGGCGCTGGCCGCCGAACCGTCCCTGCTGCTGTGCGACGAGCCGACCGGCAACCTCGATTCGCAGACCGCCGGCTCCCTCCTCGACCTGCTCGACGGCCTGCACCGCGACGGCATGACCATCGTCGTGATCACCCACGATCCCGAGGTCGCCCGCCGTGGCCGACGGACCATCACCATTCGCGACGGCCAGGTGCTGGCATGAAGCTACCCCGTTCCCGGATGTCCTTTCGCGACCTCGCCTCGGAGGCCGTGGCCGGCGTACTGCAGCGCCCGGCCCGCTCCGCGCTGACCGCCGTCGGCACCGTGCTGGGCGTCGGAACCCTGATCGCCGTCACCGGCCTCACCAGCACCGCCGCCTCCCAGATCGACGCCCGCTTCAGCGAACTGACCGCGACCGAGGTCACCGTCGACGACATCGCGCCCCAAACGCCCGGCCAGAACAGCCCGGCGTTCCCCGCGGACGCCGACGCACGGATCGAGGCGCTTCGGGGCGTCACCGCCGCCGGTGTCTCCTGGCACGTACGGCTGCCGACCGGCCAGAGCGTCGCCAGCGGCCCGCCCGGCGCAACCTACTCCGTCACCGACCGCCAGGCTCAGCTCGTCGCCGCGTCCGCCGGCACCCTGCGGGCCACCGAACCCGCCCTGCGCCAGGGCCGTGCCTACGACGACTTCCACGACCGGCACCGCCAGCGGGTCGCCCTGCTCGGCGCCACCACCGCCGCACGACTGGGCATCACCGACCTGCGGGCGCAGCCCGCCGTGTTCATCGGCAGCACCCCCTTCTCCGTCATCGGCATCATCAACGACGTCCGGCGCCGTCCGGACCTGCTCACCTCCGTGATCGTCCCGCGCACCACCGCCGAGGAACTCTGGGGCCCGCCGACCGACGACCGCGCCAAGATGCTCATCACCACCCGGCTCGGCGCGGCCACCCAGGTCGCCGCCGAAGCCCCCCTGGCCCTGCGCCCCGAGCATCCCGACCACCTGCGCGCCACCCCGCCGCCCGACCCCCGCAGCCTGCGCACAGGAGTGGAGAACGACCTCGGGCAGCTCTTCCTCCTCCTCGCGACGGTCTGTCTCGTGATCGGGGCGGTCGGCATCGCCAACACCACGCTGGTCGCCGTCCTGGAACGCAGCGGTGAGATCGGTCTGCGCCGCGCCCTCGGCGCCCGCGCAGGACACATCACCGCCCAGTTCCTCGCCGAATCCACCATGCTGGGCCTGCTCGGCGGCCTGGCCGGGGCCTGCCTGGGCACCGTGACCATCGTCGCCGTCGCCGCCGCAAAGCAGTGGACCCCGGTCCTGCACCCGGCCACCATCGCCACCGCCCCGCTCCTGGGACTGGCCACCGGGCTGATCGCCGGTGTCTACCCCGCCTGGCGGGCCTCCCGGATCCAACCCGCCGAAGCGCTCAGACGGTAACCCCCAGTACCCGATCGCCCGAAGTGTCCCCTCGCACCGCCAGGGGACACCAGGCCCCGCCGCCGCCCTGCCGACCGGTCTCCTCGTCACCCGCCCCGGTCGCCGGCAGCCCGCGCCCCGACTTGGGCGCGGACCCCCCCTCGCGAGAAGTTGCCCCCGACTACGGAGGCGCCCGGCCCCGGACAGCGCCGCGACCGCCGCCCGGGTACCCACCGCCACCTCGCGCACGCGTTCGGCTTCGGCCTCCCCGCTTCCGGTCCGCGCCACAGGCCCGGGCCGGCCGTCGCGCCACAACGCGGCACCCACCGAAGATGAAGGAGCCACTCTTGCGGCTGAAACCAATTTTCGGACGCCCGGCCGCAGTGGTGATCACCACTGCCCTGGCCGCGTCCCTGATACAGGGGGTGGCGGCCAGAGCCGATACCCCGGTGCCCGCCGACCCGCCCTCACAGCAGACTGTCGAGCACCCCTCCGAGATCGACCCCGCCAAGCGCACGGAGATCCTCGGCAAGGGCTGGGAGCACTCCGCTGACAAGGCCTGGACGACCTCCGGCGACGGCGACGGCTTCCACATCCTGGCCGCGAACGCCAAGGACGGCTACAACTGGCGGACCGTCACCACACTGCGTGAGAACGGCTTCGACGCTGATCAGTGGATCGGCAACGCCTGCCTCACCGGCTCCGGCAAGCACGTCGTCGCCGTCTACGCGCCACGGACCTTCACCAACAAGCCCGAACTGTTCGAGCGCGGGGGCTTCAGCGCCGTCGTCGACCTGGAGAGCGGGAACGTCGCCAAGCTGCCGGTCCACGCCTCGCTCGCCTATTTCAGCCCCGGCTGCGGCAACGGCGAGGACGCCGTCCTCACCCAGGGCGGCGAGGACAAGGGCGGCACCCGGCTGATCCGGGTCGACGCGGCGGCGGCGAAGAGCTCCGCCCCCGTCACCGTCGATGGACAGGTCACCTCCGCTGTCCCGGTCAAGGAAGGCGCCATCGTTGCGGCCGACACCAACCGCCTGATCACGATCAGCGACAAGGGGGAGCGTCGACAGCTCGCCGTCACCGACGGCACACCGTTTCACGTGAAGGCGGACCAGGACGGCGGCGTCGTGTTCATGGACGCCGCCGGGAACAACGCCCAGGTCAAGCGCGTGCAGACCGACACGCCCGTGCCGGACCCCAAGACCCGGACCCTCGCCACGGGCGAACTCCCGGAACTCGGGCTCACCTCCGCCGCACAGGGCAAGGTCTACATCACCGGCAGCCCGAAGAAGGTCGAGACCCTCCCGGAAGGGGTGAGGACCGTCCAGGCCCCCGCCGACGCCACCGTCTCCACCGAAGGCCTCGCCGCCGTCGCCCGCCCCAGCCCGACGGTACCGGGCAACCCGGTACCGTCCTCGGACACCGCAGCAGGACCCAGGCCCGTCGCCATCACCGTCAGCGTCCCCTCGACCGGCAAGTCGGCCGAGTTCACCGTGACCCCCTCCCCAGCCGCCGAAGGCGCCGTCGCCGTGCCGTCGCCCGCGCTCCCAGGCAGCACACCGGCCCCCTCGGTGCCCGCTGGGCTGAAGGGACGCAGCGCTCCCGCACAGATATTCCCGGCCGCCGCAGCCACGCCGGTGCGAGAAGGCTCGCCTTCGGATCCGGTCGAGACCGAGCGCACCTGTGCGGTCCCACGCAATGACCCGCGCAACCAGGCCATGCAGCCCAAACCCCGCCAGGTCGAATGGGCCGTCGACCAGGCAGTCGTCGGCAACCTCAACATCCAGCGGCCGGCGAACTGGAAGAACCTCGCCATGCCGGCCTACACCCCGCAGGGACTCTTCCCCTCGATCCCGCTGGAAGGCGGGGGCCGCGTCCCCGCGCAGATCATGCTGGGCATCATCGCCCAGGAATCCAACATGTGGCAGGCCAGCCGTGTCGCGGTGCCCGGCGTCACCGGCAACACACTGATCGGCAACTTCTACGGCCGCGAACTGTACAACGCCTCTACCGGCGACGACTGGGACATCCACTGGGACAAGGCCGACTGCGGCTACGGCCTCACCCAGCAGACGGACGGCATGCGCCTGCCGCAGGACAGCCCGGACGGGAAAGCCCTGCCACACCAGACCCAGCGCGCGGTCGCCCTCGACTACGCCACCAACGTGGCGGCTGGCCTGCGCACCCTCCAGGAGAAGTGGAACCAGACCAGGTCGGCGGGCATGGTCCTCAACAACGGGGACTCCGCGAAGGTGGAGAACTGGTTCTACGCGGCCTGGGCCTACAACTCCGGCTTCTACGCCAAGACTGCCGACGGCTCCCCCTGGGGCCTGGGTTGGTCCAACAACCCGGCGAACCCCAACTACCCGGCCAACCGCAAGCCGTTTCTCCACCACAACAGTTATGCCGATGCCGCCCACCCGCAGAACTGGCCCTACCCGGAGAAGGTCATGGGCTGGGCCGCATACCCGATCGAGGCGCTGGAATCCCCGGGCAAGACCGTCTCCGGCTACCGCCAAGCCTGGTGGAACGGCGACGCCAACCGCACCGCCAGCACCCCGCCGCGGGACCTGTTCTGCAACGACTCGAACTCCTGCAGGCCCGGCCAGTCCTTCACCCCCAACGCGCCGGAGGTGGCCGGGGCCAAGGCCGGCCCCTGCGCCCGCCAGAACGCCGCAGGCCAGTACGACCTGAAGTGCTGGTTCAACCAGTCGGCCACCTGGAAGAAGGACTGCTCCTACTCCTGCGGCAACGACCTCGTCCGCTTCAACACCACCTACCCGGAAGAAGCCGACGGCACCGCCTATCCGCCCAAATGCGCCGTTGGCGCGAGCCTCCCGGCCGGCGCCCTGATCATCGACGACATCGCCGACAACATTGCCTCCGTGCGTCCGAACTGCCAGCGCACCCCCAACGCCGGGACGTTCACCTTCGACTTCCCCAAGGACTCGACCGGCCACTACCCGTCCAAGGTTGACCTCCACCAACTCGGTGCGGGATTCGGTGGCCACTTCTACTTCTCCCACACACGAAAGGACGACGAGAAGGGCCGACGGCTGAAGATCACGGGCACCTGGACCTTCAAGGACAAGGTCGCCGGGCCCGCCACGGTATACATCCACATCCCCGACCACGGGGCGCAGACGGCTGACGCCCGCTACCAGGTCGAGACCGCCGACGGGATCAGGACCTTCCCGATCCATCAGAAGGCGAACGCGAACCGCTGGCTCGCCATCGGGGACTTCTGGTTCCGCGACCCGCCCAAGATCTCGCTCAGCACCATCGCCCTCGACGGCACCGGGGACGCCGACATCGCCTGGGACGCCGTCGCCGTCGCCCCCTTGGAACCCTCGGCAGCGGTCCTCCCGGACGTCATCCTGCCTCCCGAGAACCCCGACGCCCCCGAGTCCGACTACGAGGAGAGCGGCAAGCCCCTGCTCCTCGACAACACCGTCACCCCGAGCGCCAAGACCCCCAGCCTGTTCCGGTCGCCGAAGGCGGCGGCCGAGGCCCGGACAGCGGTGCGCTCGGCGGCCGCCGGCGCGGGCATCCCGCCCTCGCTCGTCGACTGGTGCAACAACGGCCCAGGGCAGAAGCAGATCACCAGGTTCGAGACCTGCTTCGCCAAACCGGTTGACGTCATCGCCTACCAGGACAAGGTCCCCGTCGGCCACGCCCGGTTCCTCATGCAGGACGAGACCAAGGCGGTCAAGAACAACACGAAGATCCAGCACAGGGTCATCCTGGTACCCGTCGACAACAACATCCCCGAACTCACGCTGACGTTCAAGCCGCAGTGCCTGCCTGCCGCCGAGTGCACCATGTCCAGCGCCACGTGGACAGGATCGCCGACCTGGGTTCCCGGCGACGCGCACGCCGTCAGCATCGACTACACCACCACCTGGTACCAGGGCGCGAAGAGCCTCTCCACGCTCCAGTTCCTCTCCACTCTCACCGGGTCGGTACCGGGCTCCACGACCGTCTCCGACGCCACCTGGGGCGACAACCGATTCAGCTTCCGGTGCGACGAGAGGCCCCACGGAACGGGTTTCAACCGCGGCTGCGTTGTGCCCGCCTACACGCCCACCTACACCGTGAACACGGCACGCTTCCCGACCGCGAGCGCCATGTACTGGATCCTCCAGAAGCGGCTGCGGACCACCCCCGGCAGCAAGGCCAACAAGACCCCGTTGCACCGGGAGGCCGACCAGGACGTACGCGACCGCAACCGCGCCAAGATCTGCCCGGACAACTACCCCCGTTACGACCAGGTCCCGAAACCGACCTGCGACGAATACCCCTTCGCCGCGACGAAGGAGAGCGGCGGCCAGAACGGAGCGACCGGCAACGACTGCGTCCAACTGGTCGGACTCCAACTGCCCAACGGCGGATGGGAACTGCGCACCGACCCCCGGCCTCAGTTCTCCGGACCGCCCACCTGGTCCGAGGTCTGCGGGCGGGCAACCATCACCGACCCGCACAACAACGGGGCCGGACGGCACCTGGGGATCTTCTACAACGCCCAACGAGTCATCGACAACGACCCCTTCTACGTCGACACACCGGGGTTCGAGAACTGCACGAACACGGTCTGCAGGATCGACCCGGCGATCAAGCCGTAAGGTCATGAACACCTGCGGCGGGACGGGCACCCCCGTCCCGCCGCGCCTCAGTCACAGAAGGAGCTTCCCAATCGTGATGTCAAGCCGCAGTCGTGACGGGAGGTGAACCTTGATAGCACTGTCCGTCATGGATCATTGCCCACAGGACGTTGAGCCTGCGCCGGGCGAGAGCGAGCAGAGCCTGCTTGTGGCCCTTCCCCTCGGCCCGTTTGCGCTGGTAGCACGCCTTGGAGGTGGGGCACGTCGTGGTGCTGACCATGGCCGAGAGGTGCATGCTCCGCAGCAGGCCGCGGTGGTATCGCTTGGGCCTGCGGAGGTTGCCGCTCACGCGGCCGGAGTCGCGGGGTCCGGGGGCAAGGCAGGCGAACCCGGCCAGGCGATCGGCGATGGCGAAGGCGTCCTTCGCATCGGTCTTGCCTTTGCCGCCCTTGTAGGTGGCCGAGGCGCGGTAGACCGCCAGGCCCGTCAGACAGGCCATGGGTTGGTCGTGGCCGAGCGGCAGACCGATCAGCAGGGCGGCACCGCCGTGGTTGAGGTCGACGGCCCACAGCACGTCGGTGGACATCGCCAGGACATCGCCGATGGGATCCAGCAGTTCCGCCTCGCCGTTCAGGACCCGGCGGGACAGCAGCCGCTCACCGTCAGCGTTGATCACCACGCAGTGGTGGTGTTCCTTGCCGATGTCCACCCCGGCCCACATCTCGGGCACGTTCCGCTCCGCCAGCTCGTCCCATCACGTCACACCCGCAGACGACCTCGCCGACGTTGTCCTGCGGCAGTGATCGAGTCGCGTCTCCCAATTGGCGGTCGAGCCGTCGCAGGGCTCCGGACGGCCAAGTCCTTTGAGTCATCCAACGGCGGCACGCACATCAGCCATACCCAGAACACCTGGCCGTTCTGATCCTACGAATTGTCAGAGCAGACCCACACCTAGAAAGGTAGGACCCACATGAGCGACCACACGCACGACCACAGCTGGTTCCGCACCCACTACCCGTCCCTGCAGGACGCTTACTGCCTGACCCTGGTCGAAGGCGTACCGGCCGGCGAACTGCTGCGTCGGGCAGGCGCGCTGAGCGGCCCCTGGGTCACGGGCATCGACGCAGTCTGCGAGGCGGCCGAGAACCTGGAGGCCGAAACCGGCGGCGAGCGGATGCTCGTCGCCGTGGCCGACCTGGCCGACGGCTGGACCCTGGTCCTCGAGCCCAACGGCTACCTCGGCGTCCACGAGGAGACCATCGCGGCATGGGCGGACACCACCCTCGTCTCCCACTTCCGCAACGTCAACGCGAGCACCCGATTCTGCTGGTATGCGAACGGAACCGCCCGCCTGCGCACCGAGGACATGGCCCCCGGCACCGTCTCCGCCGCCGTACCGGATTTCGACCCGGCCCCCTACCCGGACAGGACCGAACTCGCCCTGGCCCTCGCCGAACACCTCACCGGCGTCCACCTGACCCCGGAACTCCTCGAAGGCACCCCCTTCGCCACCGGGACCGTCGACGAACCCTGGAACTGACCTCAGCAAGGGTCCATCGGCACGCCGCAACCGGTGAACCCGGGGCCGCGCGGGCCACGAAACACACCACCGAGGCAGACAGCGCGCAACGCCCACCCCGATCCTCCCAGGCCACCCAGACGCCCTCACCCCAGCCACCCGACGCATCTGCCTCCCGCCCGTGCGGCCGCCTGCACCGTGGGCCGTGACCGGTGCGCCACCGCGCCGACGAGCAGTGGTACGAGGCGGCCGCGCGGATGGCCGAGGCCGCCTGGTACGGAACCGTTGCCGCCGGCCTCGCGCCGTTGCACGGGCGGGAGCGGTTCCGCGAGTCCTCGACGACGACTTCGCAGGCCGCGCGGGGGAGAGCCGCCGCTGGCCCCGGGACGGCCCGAGCGGCCGCGGAGCCCGCCCTCGCGCTGCGCAGGGCGGCCGAGCTGAAGCACCTGCTGCGTACCCGGGCAGGGGAGCGGGCGGCGGTTACTGCGCCCGAGGCCTCGACATCGAGCTCAACGACATCGCCTGGATGGACCTGGAGATCTGCCCCCGCCGCACCCCTTTGTCCCACTGTGGCCGGGCGCTTCAGCCGCAGTGCTCGTTGCTGTAGCCGCCGTCACCATATCCCGAGAACTCGTTGTACCTCAGCTCCCCCATGAAGTCGATGCAGGCCTCCTTGCCGTACGTGTAGACCGGGCCGGCGTACCGGGTGTAGTTCTGGCCGGTGCCGTCGCTCACCCAGGTGCCGCCCCCGGAGCGCCGGATGAAGACAGCGATCCGGTTCTGGCCGGTGACTGTCGCGTCGTTCCCGCGGGCGATCGCGCAGTTGTATCCGTTCCCGCTGTTGTAGTAGATATCTATGAATCCGACCACCACGCCGAGGTTGTGACGGTCGTTGATGGTCCAGCTCTTCTTGAAGGCGTACGAGCTTCCGCACTTGTTGACCCGGTCGGCGGCGTGGGCCGAGCCGGCGGAGAGGCCCACGAAGCCTCCGGCGAGGACCGTGGCCGTGAGTACGGTCGCGAGGTGCTTCTTGATCACGGAGAGCTCCTTCGTCAAGTCTTGGTTGCTGAGGGCCGGAACGGCCGGGCTACCGTCGCTGTGGGACGGCTCGGGCCCGGCTCCGGAGCGTTGCCTGGTCACAGTGGGCGGCCGACCGCCCCGTCGTCAGCGGTCGGCCGCCAGGCCATGGTTTCAGCCGCAGTGCTGGGAGTTGTAGCCGGAAGCCCCTTGACCCGCGGACTCGTTGTACTTCAGCCCCCCGACGAAGTCGATGCAGGCCCCCTTGGCGTACGCGTAGACCGGGCCCGCGTACCGGGTGTAGTTACTGCCGGCACCGTCGTTGATCCAGTCGTTCGTTCCGGAGCGTCGGACGGCGACGAAGATCTCGTGGTGATTGGTGACTGTCGCGTCGTTCCCGCGGGCGATCGCGCAGTTGTATCCGTTCCCGCTGTTGTAGTAAATGTCGATGAATCCGGCCACGCGTGCGTCGCCGTTGTCGTTGATGGTCCAGCTCTTCTTGAAGGCGTACGAGCTTCCGCACTTGTTGACCCGGTCGGCGGCGTGGGCCGAGCCGGCGGAGAGGCCCACGAAGCCTCCGGCGAGGACCGTGGCCGTGAGTACGGTCGCGAGGTGCTTCTTGATCACGGAGAGCTCCTTCGTCAAGTCTTGGCGCGGGCTCCGACGAGTTGCCGAAGACCCGGTGGAGCTCCCACAGTGCGAGCACATTTGATTGTCCGCCAACAAAACCAGGTCGCGGCCCAGGTGAACAGCGGACAACCCGGAATGGCCGCGGACACAAGGACGCCCTGCCGTCCCTGCGGCTGCCCGTTGTCCCCGACCTGGCGAGCGACACCCTGATGATCCCGGCCACCGCCGTCACCCTCCTGCTGCGCGCCATCGCCGTCGACCGGAGCGCCTGCGACGACCCTGACCACCAGGAGACGGCGGCCCCCTTCGCTGCCTCCCTCACCGGTGGGGACTCCCGCCCGGCCTTGGTGTCCGGCCCTCACGCACCTTCACCGTTGGCCTCGGCCATCTTGTCCCGGACGGAGTACGCCCTGCCGTCCGGCCCCGTAGAGGAGATGTCACCGACCGGATCGCCGCGAGTTCCCAGGACGACCACGAAGTTCGGGCCTTCCGCGGAGAGCGTGCCGACGATCGGCACGTCCTCCACGGCACCCCGCCGTTCCACGCGGACGGCAGTGACCTCCTTTCTGGCGATGCCGAACGCCACCGTCGAGCCGTCCGGAAATCTCTGCACCGCGACATTGAAAGGCGCGACCTCAAGGCTCATTCCGCAGTCGGCAGAGCTCTCCAGCAGGTCTACCTTCACCATCAGACAGGAAATCCCCTCACCGTTCTCACCGCGCAGCAACTGCCAGGTGTGTCCGACCGCCTGGCCGGACGCCACGGGACGGTAGCCGGACGGGGCCTTCCGGGATCCGCCGTGCGGCGTGGAACAGCCGGCGACCGCGGTGGCTGCGAACGCGAGCAGGAGCAATGCGAAGCGCACCGGCCTCGCTGGAGCGTCTTTCATGCCGACTTCCTCTTTGGTCCGGACGGGACGACCGTCCCGGGCGGCCCGGCCGCCCGGGACGGTCACGCGGTACGACCTGCTACCAGGCGTAGTGATCGACGCTGATCCCCGCGAGTGCGGTGGTGTGCTTCGCGGTCACCCGCGTGTAGTACTCGCCCCAGCTGAGCAGGTCCTTGTTCTCGATGCAGTACCGCCCGCTGCTGTAGTGGTCGGAGCTCCAGAAGGCCCCGGACTGGTCCTTCGCCCGCCGGATGGAGCTGAACCAGCCGTTCGGGTCCCATCCGTTCGCACCCGCGTAGCCGCTCACGCTGGTGCAGGAGGTGTTGTAGCGGCCGGTCGCGTTGACCGTGCTCTTCCACTTGTCGCCGCTCGCGCCCAGGTTCTCCAGGTTTCCGAGGTACTGGTGGACCTCGGTGGCGGATGCCACTCCGGGAGCCGCCAGCAGCAGGGTGCCGCTCGCGATCAGGGCCGCCGCTGCGGTCTTGAGCTTCCTCATCGTTTCCTCCTCACAAAGTCGATTCCCTACGGTGACCACGCCCGGGCATCCGACTTTCCGTCGGAATTCCTCGGATCGCGTGCTCCTCGCACCGGGCCCGTCCTGGGCCCGTGGAATCGTCGGTGGTCCCACCATCCGGTCCGCCTGTTTGTCCATCAACGGCGAACGGTCGAAGGCCAGGTGAGTGCCGGACAACCCGCTTTGTCCGCCGAGGAGTCGGAGGCCGATCGGAGACGCTTCGCGAGCACGCCGGGGTGACCGGCGTTCCACGCCCGGGAGCGCCGGGCTACCTGGCGGCGGTCAGGGTGACCGCCGGGCCGCCGATTCTCGTCCAGCGGGTGGGATTGCCGCTGGGTGCTTCGTAGACGGCGCTGTGGTCGGGCGCGAGGCGGAAGATGTGGTCGTTCGTGACGGCGAACTCGGCCCCCGCCTCGCTGACGGGGTCCCAGAACTGGGGCCGGCGGCTGTAGCGAAGGAAGGTGCCCCGGTCGGGGCTGGTGGCGAACACGTCCGACGGGCCGGCGTAGAGGTCCTGGGCGGGACCGCCGATGAGGCTCCAGTCACTGCCCGTGCCGTCCCACTGGAGCACCTGCCTGCGGTCCGGCGAGAGTCCGTAGAGGTGGGTGTCGCTGACGGCGAAGGTCGCTCCCTCGTTGCCCACGTAGGGCCAGAAGTCCTTCTCCTCGTCGTAGCGGAAGATTTGGGTGTTGCGCGGATCGGTCGCGAACAGGCCCGCCGCGCCCCCGAACAGCCGCCCGGCCGGGCCGCCCACCCTGGTCCAGCCGGTTCCGGTGCCCTTCCAGCGGTAGACGCCGGTGTGGTCCGAGGCGAGGCGGTAGAGCCGACTGCCGCTGATCGCGAAGTCGGCGCCGGGCTCGCCGACGGGCGTCCAGCTGCCGGGGGTCCCGCCGTAACCGAGCAGCCGCTTGTTGTCCGCGTCCACGACGAACACCCCGGCCCGTCCGGCGAGGACCCGCTCCGCCGGGCCCCCGATGCGCGTCCAGGCCGTGCCGCTGCCCTGCCACTGATAGACGGCCCGGTCGTCCGGGGAGATCGAGTACAGTGCGCCCGGTACGGACGGCACGACCCCGGGCCATGGCGACGGTTCGGGCACCGCGACGGGCGCAACGTCCGGCGTGCTGCGGTCCTGCGGGGTGCTCGACGCCTCGGGCGGCGACGCCGAGGTCGCGCTGGCTGCAGGTGCCGCGTTTCCAGGAGGCAGGGCAGCCGACGGACGCGTCGTCGGGGCGGCCGCACCGGACGAAGGAGAGGCCGGCGACTGGGGACTCGTCGACGGCGAGCCGGGCAGGGGCGCCGTGCCGGCCGGGGACGGAACCGGGGCGGGTGCCAGGCCGGCCGGGGACGGAACCGGGGCGGGCGCCGTCGATGCCTGACCGTCCGTCCCCGGGGAGGCCGGCCTGGCAGGAGTTCCACCCGCGGACCAGGACGGGGAGGGCGCCGAGGATCCTTCGGACTCGACGACCGCCGGCACGTGCTGGCCGTCACCCAAGCTCGGCACCGACGCATCCGGTACCGCGACCGGCCCGCCGACCCGCGTGCCGAGCAGCATCCCGGCCAGCACCAGCACCACGGCCGCCAGGATGGCGGTGACCACCCGGGAACGCCTCCGCGCCGGGCCCGCGGCGGGCCCGCCCGTGAACGGGACGACGCGCACAGGGCCGAGGCGGACAACGGGGCCGGGCGGACAGTTGTCCGCACCGCCGACGATCTCACCGCGGACAATCCGGGGAAGCGGTGGGCGCGGCACCGCGAGAGACCGTCCGTCCGTCTCCCGGCTCCGGACGGCGGCGGCCTCGCGTTCCCGGGCCTCGCGTTCTCCGACGAGGTCACCGGCCATCCGTCGCAGCACCGGCAGGTGCGCCCGCGCCCGGCCGATCACCGCTGGTTCGGCACCGGGCAGCCGGTGCTCGTCCGCCCGGGCGTGCGTACCGGCTCCGACGGCCGACCGCCCGGCGGTGGTCGGTTCCGCTTCCGGGTCCGCCTCCCGCTCCGGTGCACGCGGCGGCTGTGCCGCCCGCCGTGCCTCCTCCACGGTCCGCCGCAGGCGCCGCACCTCGGCCAGACCGCGGGCGACCTCCCGCAGGCGGGACCGGCGCGGCTCCGCCGTGTCCCCCTCCGCCCACCGCGGCGCAGCCGCACCGGTGCCGTCCGAAGCCCGGTCGCCCAGTTCCCTCCGCAGTTCGGCCACGGCCGCGGTCAACGCGCGGATCAGCTCGTCCGCCTCCGCCACGTTCGCCTCGGCCCGGCTCTGCGCCTGCCGGGCCCGCTCGATCGCCTGCTGCGCGTCGGCCCGCCCCTGTGCCGGGCGCCGCGCGCCCCGCGCCGCGGCGGCGGCCCCCTCGTGCAGTCGCGCGGCGCGGGCCAGCAACGCCCTCCGGGCCTGCGGTTCCGGTACCCGGTCGTGGACCACCCGCTCCAGCAGGTGCCACGGGATGTCCTTCTCCCCCGACCGGTACTCGCTCCAACTGGTCTTGCCCGCGCGGTAGTGCCGGGCGAGTTCGCGGACGGTGATTCCGGACGTCACCTCCCGCACGAACCGTGCCAGGTCGTCAGCCTGGTCGGTCTCCCCCTTGAGTCGCCCCTGCGGGCGTCCGACACCAGTCACCCTGTACCCCCTCAGCCTGTCCGCGGCCCGCCCGGACCGGACAGGCATTTGTCGGTACACCATCAGACACGTCTCGCCCCACGGCCTCCACCGTTTCTTCGGACAAACTTTCCTGGCAGCGACACGTGGTGCGTGGGCCGGCGCTGCCCGGTCTCTGCCGGCGGCAGTGCGGCGGCCCGGCTACGGCCCTGGCGGTTCCTCCCGGGGCCGTGCTCGGACGCTCGTCGTGCCGCGCCCGGGCCCGCGTGGACCCGGGCCCGCGTACACCCGGTGCCGGTGCCGGTGGCCGCTGCGGCGGCCGGCCGCCTTGCCTCGGATGATGCGCCGCCCTTCCCGGGGGAACAGGAAATCTTGCGGTCCATTGGCCAGAGAATGGCTCGCCCGCTCCCGGAGTGTGCCGAAGATCTTCCTGTTCCCGGTCGGTTGCGGAGGTGACGGGACGAACAGGCCCTCGCCGTCCCGTGCCTGCTCCACCACTACGCCCTGATCACCCACGACACCCGCAACGGCGACCGCGCCGTACGCCTGCACGCCCTCACCGCCCGCGCTGCCCGTGAATTCATCCCGCCCACCCAACTTCCCGCGACCTGACCGTCGTTCTGCGCGCCAACACCGAAACCCTCGCTGCCCACGCCGACGACCGTCTCTGGCACCTCCACCGCCACCCGGTCCTGTGCACCGCGGGCACCAGCCTGAACAGCACCGGCCAGTTCGGCGTCGCCGTGACCCACTGGCAGAGCCTCGCAACCGACGCCGAACGGATCCTGCGCGTCGACGATCCCCGCCGTCTGCTCCCGGTCGCCGCCGGCAGTCTTGCGGACCCGGTCGCGCAGCCGGTCGTGGAACTCGCCGAACAGACCCCTGTCCCGCCAGCGCCGGAAGAACGCGTGGACGCGGTCCCATGCGGGGAAGTCCGCAGGCATCGCCCGCCAGGCGATGCCGCCCGCGACCAGGTAGCGCACCGCGTCCACCATCTGCCAGTGGCACTAGCCCTCCGGCTGCCCGCCCCGGCCCTCCAACCGGCCCGGCACCGGCAACGCATCGCGGACCACGGCCCCATTCGGCATCCGTCATGTCCGACGGGTAATTCGGCCGCCCGTCCGGTTGATCCGCCGCGTTCCCTAGCCGGTGAGCGAGACAGCCACACTCACGAGCAACCGAGTTGGAACCTGCGGGCGCGAGAGCGTACAACGCGGCGGCGGTGATCCCACACGTCCGCCCCGCGCGGAGGGGCGGCATGGAGGCCGACTCCTTTCACCACCGGACACCGGCGCCGCCCGCACGCAGCCATGATCGTCGGGGCATTTCAGGAGCTTGTCCGGGCTGGTGGTCGCCGGGGAGGCACCCGATGCACTCGAGTTGGCCCTGGCCGGGAGAGGTACTGCGATGCCGCGCAGGCAGGCTGGCTGCGGATGACGCGGGGCCGTCGGACACCGCCGGCGGCTCGGCCCAAGCGTGGGCCCAGGCTGGAAGCGGCGCCGGGGCGAAGGACCCCAACAGTGACCGTGACACTGGGCGGCAGTAGATCGGTCTGCCTGTTGGACCGCCCGTGGGGACGAGATCGTTCTGCCCGTCGATCGTGTCGGACGCAGTGTGGAACTGGTTGAGCCGTAGCTGCCTGAACCGGCTGCGGAGCTGATGGCACGCCGACCGGCTGCGTGGAATGACGTCCGCATGCGGGCCATCTCTACCTGGATCCGCTTCGTGGTCGGGCCGATCCTGTGAGTCTCAAGTAGGCCGGCCGTGGCTGGCTACGGCGGCGGCCGTCGGCACCCGGGTTGAGGGGCTTCGCGCCCGTTGGACGGAGCCGGGCTCCCGCGCGGCGCGTTTGCTGGGCTTCCGAAGGTCGGGAAACGAGTGCTTTCACTGCCCGGGATGACAATTCGCGTGAACTTGTCCTTGAAGTTTGTAAGTTTCGAAACAGCTCCACTCAATCCCATTGCCTGGCCGGATATCTTTGCCTCTGCGGGAAGTGGCCGCGCCTTCGACGGTCGGCCCGGAGGATATTATCCTGCGCCCTCGTCATCATTCGCTAGCGAATCACAGGTGGAGAGCAATGGCAGACTTTGTGTACGGCGAGAAGTTCTCGGAGACGAATCCCGTTGCCCGTTTCACGCCCGATCAGTACAGGAGGATCGCCGGACTCCCCAACTCCGATTTCATCAAGCTTCGCAATCGAGTGCTGAGCATGGAGGGCGACGACCCTCAGACGAAGGCCCTGAAGGCATCTTTCTACTCCAATGCCATCACGGGAGTCCCTGCATGGGCCCAGTCTGCTGCGGCCATGAACGCTGCGGCCCAGCATGACTTCCGCTACACCATCGGGCCGACGGTCCTTCCGGAGGGCGAACAGATCGACGACCGCCATGCGGCGGACTGGCAGATGGCCGACGATATATCGAAAATTAAAAATCTTCCAAGGAGTGGAATCCCGGCGATCGATGCGGCGATCGATGCAGTGGATTCGACCGTCTCAAGCATTCACGCCCTTTCCAAAGCTCTTGTCCTGCGGGGTGTTGGGTGGCTGAACTATACGCCATCTCCGGTGAGCGAAACTCCCCCGTCAGGTCTTCCTGAATTGGATGACGATTCTCCCCTCGGTGGCCGATCCGGTAGATCCGGGCGTTCTTCGGAGGAGACGGACGACGATGGGGATGACGGCGACGAGAGTGGCGAGGGGGACGGCGGCGGCGAGGGCACCGGCACCGGGATCGCCGCAGTCGCGATGAAACGAACAGGCGCCTCGGACCGGTGACGCAGCAGGCGCAGGCCGGAGTCGGGGAGCGCACGGCGTCTCGCCACCTCAGAGGGCTGACCGCCGTCCAGAAAAGGATGGACTCCGCTGTCCTCGCCCAGCCACGGCCCGTCACGCTCTCCTGGCAGGAACCCGACCCGCACCACCCCGGACAGCTCCTGTGCAGGCAGGCCCTGATCCACGACACCACCACCCGACCGGCCGACACCACCCGGCCGTGCACCCGCACCGAGATCCTCGACCGCTGGGGAACGGCCGGCACCCACATCAACCCACCCGACCGACAACTCACCTCCTGGGTCCAACGCTTCGACCTCACCACCAACGACGCCATGCCGCGCACCATCGGCTCCCTGCGCTCCATGGCGGACACCGTCGGCGACGTCCACGGGTGGGGCGAGTGGTCGCTGCCGGTGTTCGAGGCGGCCTGCGCACGCCTGTTCCGCTGGTGGAGCTGGAGGCCGGAGCAGCTGGACGATGCCGGCCGCGGCGAGATCGACGTGCAGGTCCGCGCGCTGGATTGCTGGTGCCGGGTGATCTACGACGACCGGGAGATGGAGGGGGCTCAAGACTGGCCGGATGTCAGCCGCCGAAACCTTGCGGGCCCGGCCGGTTCACGTGGTTCGCGCCGTTGTCACTTCTCTCTCGGTGTCCGACTTCGCGAGCTGCGCACCGAGGTCGGGGTGAACGGCCTCGAAGGTGTCCAAGCCGGAGAACGGCAGGCAGGCCGCCACGCCCGCGGACCTGCAGGCGTGGGTACAGGCCGCCCGGAGTCGGAGGGTGAGCCGAAAGGTCGCCTCCAGGGTCTGGAATCGCGCTACCGGACGTGGAAGCGACTGCGACGGCCGGCGCCGAGACCCACACCGCCCCGCGACACCGGACGACTGGCTGCACCAGCGCACGACCACCACCGGTGTCACCAGCTGGTACCTGGCCCAGGCATCCCGGACCTACAACGGATTCGGGCAGACCTCCGTCAACGGCTCCCAGCACACGCGGTTCACCATCCCCGAGCACCAGCGCACTGCGCTTCTGGCTAAGGACTGGAGCAGCTTCACCGCCATCCAGATCACCGTCCCCGAGCCTGGACCGTACCCGGCCGAGAACCTCGCCGCGCTCGCTGCCGCCCTATGTCACCAGTCCTTGGTCTGGGACTCCCGAACCCGCCACCCCGCTCCCCTCCGCGTCGCGGGATGCGTCGACCGGAACCATACCGAGTACCGGGGAGCCAGTCTCACGGAACAGGGACCAAGTGACGAGGAGAACGCGGATCAGCCATGACCCCGCAACTTCGGGGCAGTGATCCGCTGATGGCATTCCGGTTGCCCGGCCTGCTGACCTGTGGGCATCCCACTGTGTTTTGACAGTCCGGGAGAGTCGTGGGAAAGGCCGGGCGAGTCAGACGGCGGACAGTGGCTGGTGTGGGCTCAGACCGCATCAGAGAGCTCGATGTGGAGGGACGGGCCGAAGACCTGGTCGAAGGCGAGGGCGCGGTCGGATGGGACGAGGAGGTAGGGCGCGCCGGAACCTGCGGTGGTTCGCGGCCCGTGGATACCCGTGCCGAGGGCGTCGCTGGGGGTGAGGAGGTCGAGGTTGTCGAAGGCGTAGTACAGCGGCAGGCGGGTCCAGGCGACGAGCTGGAGATGGGCGGTGACGGCGGCGTTCTCGATGGCGTGCCGACTGCTGGTCCGGCTGGTCATCCGGCTCTTGCAGTCGATCAAGACGACCTGCCTGTCACGGGCCGCGATGAGGTCGGGGGTCCAGCGAAGGAAACTGTCGGTGCTGCGGAGGGCCAGGCGCACGGGCTCGCCCATGACTCCTTGGCCCCAGGGACTGACATCCCAGCCGCGGTGGTTGAGTTCCTCGGTGACGCGTCGCTCATGGGCGTCACCGATCACCTTCCTGTCGTGAAAGCTCGGCATGCTGGAAGTGTGGCGCGACCTGGCCCTGACGAAACGACAACTGCTCCTGGCACGCCCGGGTTCGGCCAGGCCCGTTCGCTGTCCGTGGAGGTTCGTGGTTGTCCGCGGGGGTCCCAGGCTGTCTCACCGTGTCTCATCGTCGGCGGTCTGAACATGACCGGATTCAGCCCCCGTCGACGAAGGGTTTTCTGCGATCTGGACGGTGGTCCTCCACCAGCGGTGATCGCGCCTCGGACGCCGGTGATCGCGCCTCGGACGCCGGTGGTCGGGCCGGTGGGTGTGCGGGGTGTCGGCTGGGAGCGCGGGGGATTGCCGGAGCAGAGCCGCCCGGGAGCATCCGCCACTTGTCGGCGAGGCGGCGCGGTCGCGGCCCGGGGTGAGTCCTCGACCTCCCACTACTGTTCGGTGTCCGCCCGCGGGTCGGGGCACCAGCGGAGCGCCGCCCCGGCCCTGGCCGACGCGCCGAACGCCTCGGCCAGGCCCAGGACGGCTGTCCGGTCCGCGCCCGGCAGCGGTGTGTGGTACTCGGAGAGCTGGCCGGCGAGAGCCCCGACGGCCAGCTCCCACTCGCCCGCATCCCCTGTCGACATCGTGCCGGCTGCCGGCACCGCCGGGTCCAGCAGGCCCGCGAGTCGCAGGAACCCGGGGTAGTGGATCGTGAAGGGAGCCGTCACGGCAGCTGTAGCACCGAGAGCCCGATGGCTCCGCCAGGACCTCCCGCGCGACCCGACGTCGCGATCGGGATCCCCCGGCGGGCCGGTCACCGGCACCGGGCGACCGGTCCTCGACAATGTCGCCGTCCCGGCCGAACGGCCGGCCCGTGGCGGCCACGTGCTCGTCGGCGCCACGGTCGCGGAGGCCGCCTTCGCGGTCATCGGCACCATCGACCCGCACGATCGGGCGGTCCACCTCCACCGCAGGAGCGGGTCGGTACGTCCCCGGGGCGGACGACGGGTCACGGTGGGTCGGTGAGGCGAGCGGCAACCGTCAGGAGCAGCAGCCGGCCGGTGGCGGCGGCGGCCCTGAAGTCGAGGACACCGGCGAACGGCCCGGTGACCAGCAGCAGGGTGCGGTGCGCGCGGAGCGCGCGCTGCCACTGACGCCCGGCGGCGACAGGACCCTCGTACCAGGGGCGCCCACCGGGCCGGTGCACGGCCAGCTGCTGCCCGTCGAGGACGGCGGACCACCCGGGGGCGGGGTCGCACCCGGGGACGTGCGCCGTCCACCCCTCCCCGGACAGAACCGCAGGCCCGGCCATGGCGGGCACGACCAGGACGGGGCGTCGGTCGGGCAGCAGCTCCGGCCACGGCGAGCCGCGCAGACCCGTACCGGTCAACTCCACACACGACCCCTTTCCCCGGCCCGGGCCGCCCCACAACCCCGCAGGCCCCATCATCGGCCACCACCCGGGCCAGCGGAGGCGAAATCCGCCGACGAACCGACCGACACCCCTGCGGGAGGACGCCACTGCCGACCCACACGCCCCGCCCCGCCCCCTGCTCTGCAGGCCGCTGCGCCGGGCCGCAGGGCGAGCCGGACACCCACCCGCCTCCGCGACACTCCGCACCGGCGTACCGCCCCTTTCGAGCCCACGCCGCTACGCTGCCGGTGGTGCCCGCCCGGCCTCGAGACGCACACCCCGGGCCATCACCGGTGGGCACCACCAACCCGCGCCCGGCCCCGCAGCCCGCCTTGCCACTCACCCGGGCACCTACCGTCCTGGTTCGGCTGACCCCCGCCTGCGCGGGGAGGACGTCTTGGTGGCAACGCCCCACTGCTCAGCGAGCGGCTGACCCCGCGGGCGCGGGGAGGACCTCACTGCCCGGTGTGACAAGTCGCCACCTGTTCGAGCCGGGATGGGCACTTGTCCTGGCGATCCGCGCGGAGCCAGATCACGATGCGCTGTGGGCTATGCGGAGCGAAGAACGGGGTCGATCCCGGTCAGGATCTCGTGCAGTTGATGAGCGCCCAGGGCAACGCGGTCGTCTCAAATGCCAGCACAACTCCCAGCTGATCCGTCGACCAACGCGACACAACGGCCGGGGGACACGGCACTGCCGGAACAGGGACCAAAGGGGGCGGCCGGGGCTATGACCACCGGCTACCCCCTTCGAGGTAGTGCTCCACATACGCGGGCTGTCAGCCGGTCCGACCACGACGGTGCCTGGCGGCGAACACGGCGATGACAGCACCGAGACCGACCAGGACGAGACCCGCCAGGCCGAAGACCAGCGAGCTTCCGTCCGCGCCAGTGTGAGGCAACTGGCCGCCGCCGGACTGGGCACTGGTCGGGTCCGCGCCGGTGCTCGGCGTGGCCCCGCCAGCACCCGAGGAGCTCGGCTCGGAAGTGGCCGGCGTCGGCGAGGAGGACGGATCGGGCGAGGACGACGGGCTCGACGAAGGCGAGGAGCTGGGGCTGGAGGACGGCGAGGACGACGGGCTCGACGAAGGCGAGGAGCTGGGGCTGGAGGACGGCGAGGACGACGGGCTCGACGAAGGCGAGGAGCTGGGGCTGGAGGACGGCGAGGACGACGGGCTCGACGAAGGCGAGGAGCTGGGCGAGGGGCTCGACGACGGCGTGCAGCCCGGCAGGTCCCCGTCGAACGGGTAGCTGTGGAGCTCGTACCCGCCCGTCCCTGTGTGGATCAGGTTGCCCGCGAGGTACACGCGCCCGTTCATGCCCGGTATGGAGATGGTCGTCGTGCCGCCCGGGTTGCCCACGAGCACCGAGCCCTGGAACTGGGAGCTGCCGAGGAGCTGGACGTTGGTGGCGGTCGGGAAGTTGTACATCAGCTTCGACCGCATGTCGGTGGTCTGGTCCCCCGCCAGGCCCGTGCCCGTGTAGGTGTTGATGATCGGGCTGTCCCCGAGCATGTTCACCACGACGGTGGCGCCGGCCGGGATGTTGTTGAAGACCAGGCCGATCTGCCCGCCGTCGGCCCTGGTGAGGTTCTGCGAGACATTGAAGACCTGCTTCATGCTGGTCCCGTCACCGGTGAAGACCGCAGCCTCGTTGGCCGTTCCTTGGGGGGTGGTGCTCTCGACGACTCTCATCGCACCGGTAGCCGCAGCCTTTCCCACGCAGTCGGAGGTTTCCTCGATCTGGGTCAGCATGCTCTGGTAGGGCGCGGCGGCGTTCGGGTCCGCGATGGACTCGCCGGTTGGGGCGATGCTGACGGTGCCGGTGCCGGTGCCGGTGACGGTGCCCGCGTGGCGCAGGTTGCCGAAGGCCGTGCCGTGCGAGTCACTGCCGCCGATGAAGAGCATGTTGCCCATGACCACATCGATCGTGCCGCCGACGGTGACGAAGTCGCTGCCGTTCGGCGGCACCACGCGCGAGCCGACGTCGACGACGCCCATGCTGTAGTTTGCGGCGCCCGCCTTGTTGACGGTCAGGTTCCCGAGGGTGACGATCTTTCCCTCGGCCTCGGCCGCGTTGCCGTCGACAGTGAAGTTGCCGCCGGTGAAGACGCTGATGCTGGCGTCCTGGCCGGTGAAGTCGCCGTTGGTGAGCTCCGGCCAGGTCGCCGGGCAGTCCGGCCCGGTACAGGCGCCCAGCGGCGCGGCCAGCGGCGCGGCCGTACCCACCGACGACAGCACGACGGCAATCGGCAGCGCCGTGACGGCGGTGGCCGCGGCGATGCGGACGGCCCTGCGGCGCCCGGTGGCGGGCGCCCTCCTCGTAGCGGTGCTCCTGTGACCCGGCGTACCGGTGCGACCCTGACTCACTTCTCAATACTCCTTGATGCAATGACAATAGAGATAGGCATGTTTCTGCCTCCACGCATACTCTCGGCCACACCCGACAAGAAAGCTGATCCGACAGTGTGAACCATGCGTGCACTTACATATTCCGCGGGTTCCTTTCCTCCCGGCCTGGCACGGCAATGGCCAGTGTTCCGACGGAAGCCATCGGGCCGCAGTATATTCGCACACGCATGCCCTGCGGCCGATCCTGAGGAAAAGCACATTTCCGCTCAGCGGCAGAGCGCGCCTCTGCGGCGCCACGTGCGCCTCGTTGCATGTTCCCTTAAAACTCAGGAAGTGCGTCGAATCCCGGTTCTCCATTTCACGTCGGTCACGTTCGGCTGCCCCTCCATCCCTGAAGGGCTGACGCGGCCGCCCTTCAGGATGTCCACGTGTGCGACCCGTTCATCGAGGTCCAGCGGGTCGGCCTCTCGTAGCTCGGCCATCAGCTCTGCCAGCAGGAGGAGATGCAGACGGGGCCAGATTCCGATCTCGACCCACTCCCTCAACCGACGCCAGGAGGTCACGCCGGCACAGCCCACGGTGGCGACAGGAACCTGACGCCAAGCGACACCGGTCCGCAGGACATACATGATGCCGCCGAGAGCGGTGCGATTAGGCACACGCGGCCGTCCGCGGCCCCCACGGACAGGCGGCATCAGTGGGGCCACTTGCTCCCACAATTCGTCCGAGATGAGATCAGAGCGCATTCCAGGCATCATGCCCGCTATCAACATCGGATGCAATTCCGGAGCGCTCAAATCTCACCTTATGCAACCAGGAAGGGACTTTAGTCCTACCTTTAGGCAGGTTTTCAACCAACGCGAGAAGCTTTCGCGGGACAGAGTGGCGGGACAGAGTGATCGTATGCGATGATTCACTCTCCATCCGGCGACCGGATCACCTCAGGTACCAGTAAATGAGAATTTGATGAATATATCGGAGTACGGGGCGTCGCATGAACCCTGAACTACTTGTCCTAGCCCCCGACGCCTACGACCAGGAAGTCGCGCCGCGCCTACAGCGCGCGTACCATGCCGTTCTCCGAGAGAACGACGACGGCTCACGCCCGGGCCTTTGGCCACGCGCTGATCTGATCGTGCCGGCATCCGCCCAGAAACGGCCCCGTATCGTCGAGGCCATAGACAGTACGGCGTTCGCGACTCTTCTTCGCGGTTCTCATGCCTGGCCAAGGAGTGAGCGGCCCACATCGGTACCTGATCCGGCTTTCGATCCTGAGGTACCCATCGCCACCGTGATGACGGCGGCTTGGCTACTGAAGTTGAATGCGTGATGTCGGGTCCTGTCGCTCGGGGGTGACAGGTCCAGCTCGCGGTTTCCCAATGTGGCCAGAGCCCAACGAAGATGTTCGTGCCCTCGCTGATCGGCCCACGTGCAGTCTTGGGCCCTCTCCATCTGCCCGGCCCGTGAACACCGACGTCCAGATCGGGCCGATGGGTCAGAACTGCTGCCGTTGACCGTCATTTGAGCCTCCTGCCCAGCGAGCGTGCGATAGTTTCCCAGCCATGACTGATCTTGGACTCGTCGTCTGGCCACCTGCCCCGATACGGACCGAGCGGCTCGTGCTCCGCGAGTCCGAGGCCCGGGACCGCGCGGCGGTCATCGAGCTGAACTCCTCGCCAGAGGTGAACACCTACCTCGGTGTCCCTCGACCGCGCGCCGAGCTCGAACGCACGGTGCCCGAGGTGCCCGGGCAGCGCCGTGGCTGGTTCGTGGCTGAGCTCGACGGAGCAATGATCGGCACGATCCAGCTCAAACCGCACGCCCCGAGCAACCACCGTCTGGAGGCCGGGGAGACGGAGCTCGGCTACTTGTTCCTATCGGAAGCATGGGGCCACGGGTACGCCACCGAGGCGTGCACAGCGGCACTCGACTGGTTTGCCGGCGCGCTGCCCGGTGAGCCGGTGGTGCTCTACACACAGACCGCCAACGCCAGCTCGATGCGCCTCGCGGCGAAGCTGGGATTCACCGAGGTGGAGCGGTTCGAGGCGTGGGGCGCCGAGCAGTGGTTTGGCGTGTGGTCCTCGGTCACCCTGTTCGGTTGAGCCTGTGCTCGACAGCGGGGATTCACGAGGTCACCGATCGGTCGTCGGCCGCGGCGCGCCGCTTGAGTACTCAGCTTGATTGGGTGATGGTCGAGCCTTTCGCCTGACGGGGCCCGTCGGTTCCGGTAGCCCTTGGCTGTGAGGCACGCGCAGGGCGGCGGGCTGACCGACGCGGAGAGGACCGCGCGGGAGCGGATCCGGCTGCAGGCCGTGGAACGCTTCGAGGGCGGGGAGAAGAATCGGGAGATCGCTGCCGCGCTGCGGGTGAGCGAGCGGTCGGTGGAGCGGTGGCGCCGGGCCTGGCGCGAGCGCGGAGAAGTCGGGGTCCAGTCGAAGGGCTCGCCGGGCCGTGCTCCAACTCCCGCTCCAGCCCGCCCCGGATCGCCAGGCTGGAGCGGGAGTTGGAGCACGGCCCGCTCGTCCACGGCTGGGCGGACCAGCGGTGGACACTGGCGAGGGTGAAGACGCTGATCGGCCGGCTGTTCCACGTCTCCTACACCGTGGAGGGCACCTGGCGGCTGCTGAAGCGACACGGCTGGTCGTGGCAGCAGCCCACTCGCCGGGCGATCGAGCGCGACGATGCGGCGGTCGAGGTGTGGAGGAAGGAGACCTGGCCGCAGGTAAAAGCACCGCGGCGGCGCTCGGGGCCTGGGTCGTCTTCGAGTTGCGCCGTGAGGCGCTGTGATTCGTGTGGAGGTGAGAGACCTTCACCGCTGACCTGCGGTGGGTGGTCGAGCAGGTCAACGGCACCCTTATGCTCCACCGGCGCCTCGCCCGTGACTACGACCACCGGCCCGACAACGCGGCCTCCCGCGCCTACTGGGCCCCCACCGCGGTCATGCTCTGCCGCCTCACCACCCCCAGCCCCGCTTGGCGCGACGATGTCGAGCTGGCCGCGTGAACGTCGCCGAACTCCTGCGGCTGCTGCAAGCCGAGCACGGCGAGACCGCCGCACGAGCCGACTACCTGCGCGAACAGATCGACCAACTCACCAGTGCCCTGGCCGAGGCCGAGGTGTCAACGGTCTCTGAAATTTGGTTCTGACCCCCTTTCAGTGCCGGAGCCAGTTTTCACGAACGAGCACGGCGACTGTCCGACCCTGTACGAGACGGAGACGGGCGACATCGTCGTACAGGGCGACGAGTTGACCGACCCGGACGGCATCGCTCAGCTGCTCCACCTGAAAACCGGTGAGACGGCAGTCGTGATCCCGCGGGCGCTGCTGACGCGGTTCGCGCCGAAGGACTAGGCCGACTGTGCCCGAGATCATTCCCTTCGCCGAGGCGGCGCCGCGCCTGTTCGAGACGTTCGCACACACCGCGTTCCGTCTGGAGACACGTCGCGGCTACGCATCGGATCGTGCCGGAGCCAGGTACCAGGCGTTCGTGGCCGGTGTGATGCCGCAGTACGAGCCGGAAGTCGCCTGGAACGTCAGCGTCCGAGCAGCAGTCGCGGACGGTCGCCGGTTCGAACGTGTTCGCATCGTCGACGACCCGCCCACCGACGGGCAGCGTTTCCTCCTCGCGTCCGGACCGGGCAACGTCGAGGCCGGCGAGGACATCCGCAACCTCTGGCGCACCGACGCCGACCAGCTCGATCTACCCGACTTCGACTTCTGGCTGTTCGACAGCGCCGTCCTCGCGAGGTTCCACTTCGACGACGACGACCGGACGCTCGGAGTCGAGCTGATCACCGACCCGGCCGAAGTACTCCGAGCCTGCCAGGCGCGTGATGCGTCGTGGCACTTCGCGGTCCCCACCGTCGAGTTCGCCGCGGCGGTACCGTCCCGCGTGTGAGTACCGACCATCAGCAGGGCCGGGTGGCCCTCGGAGCGCGCCTTCGCGAGCTGCGCACCGAGGCGGACCTCTCCGGCCGGGCCCTCGCCGGACAGCTCGGCTGGGTGCAGTCGAAGGTGTCGAAACTGGAGACCGGCCGGCAGACGCCGAGCCCGGCGGACCTGGACGCCTGGGCCTCGGCGACCGGCAGCCCCGGAGCCGCAGTCGAGCTGCGGGCCCGGTTGCGAGGGTTGGAGACGCAGTACCGGTCCTGGAACCGCCAGCTCTCCGGCGGACATCGCGAGCGGCAGGAGGCCGCGGTCCTGGAAACGCGCCGCACGCAGGTCGTCCGGGCCTTCGAGTCCGCCCGGATCCCGGGCCTGCTCCAGACTGCCGACTACGCGCGGCACATGCTCGCGGCGGGCTGCGAGTTCATCGGCTCGCCCAGGGACACCGAGGACGCCGTGCGGACCCGCATACGCCGCCAGGAAGCGCTCTACGACGCCGGCCGCCGCTTTCACTTCCTCGTCTGGGAGGCCGCGCTGTACGTGACGATCGGCCCGCCCGAGGTGATGGCCGCCCAACTGGACCGGCTCGTCGGGCTGCTGGGCCTCGACACCGTCGACCTCGGCATCATCCCGCTCGGCAGCGCACCGCGCCGCACACCGGCGCACGGGTTCTGGATCTACGACGAGCGCCTCGTGATCGTCGAGACGATCAATGCCGAGCTGTGGCTCGACAGTCCCGCCGACATCGCCCTCTACCGCAAGGCCTGGGACTGGCTGGCCGAGAGCGCCGTTACCGGCCACCAGGCGCACCGGCTCATCGGCCGTGCGGGGGCCTCGCTGACACCTCGCTGAGGATCACCGAGCACGATCCCAGCCGATCGGAGAATCATCGAGGATCACGGCCTGATCCGAGAATCGCCGCGCCCTACCGTACCGGTGCGGCCGAGGACCGCACCTGCTCGGTTTCCTCGGCCCCGCCCCGTTCGGCACGGCCAAGGAGAGACAAGGCATGGGCCCGACCAACGACGAGGAATGGACCGTGAGCGTCGGGGGCGGGCTCCTGCCCCCGACGACCCTGGCACCCGCGGCCGCCCTGACCGAGATCTGGCGGACCGTGCGGGACTTCGACCTCGGGCCCCAGCAGCACGCCGCACTGCGGCGGCTGTTCGGAGCCGGCGGCACCGAGGCCGTCGAGGACTGCCTGGACGGCGACGTCTTCGACTTCCCCGTCGTACTGCCCGGGGACCGGCTCGTCGCCGTCCGGGTCCGGCGCGGCGACGGCCTGACCGGCCGCCACCGGAACGCCGCCCGGTACGAGCCCGTACAACTGCCCGCAGAGGGGCGTGATCCGGGACTGTGGGCCGTGAAGGACAGCGCGACGGACGACCTGGTCCGCGACGACGGGCACGTGCTCCGCTGGGGAATCCGGTCCAGCGCGGAGTCCTGGATTCGCAGAGAGGTCTCCCGCGGCGACTACCGGCAATGGAACGGTCGCGCCAACGCCGGCTGACCCCCGCGGGCGCGGGGAGGACAGCCCCGGCACCCTGACCGCCGCCAACGCGTCCGGCTGACCCCCGCGTTCGCGGGGAGGACTCGTCCGGCGAGAGCCCGCCCGACTCGATCAACGGCTGACCCCGCGGGCGCGGGAGGACCTTTCGCAACCTGCAGCGTTGTCGTTGCTTCGCCATCATGCTGTGGTGGCTCACGACATAGTGTTCTTCCTGGCACCCGACGACGGGGCTGTCACCGCGATGCGGGGGCGGCGACCAAGTCCAGAATTTGATTCCGTGACCTGCCGCTTCATCGAACCGGACAGTGCCATCGCCGAGTGGGACATGTACCTCCAGGAGCCCTCTGCGAAGGTGCCGACACCCGAGCAGCTCCACGGGCGGTGGCCGCAGTGGGTCACTGCCCCATCGAACGACGGCGTCGAGGTGTTCGTTCTGCCACAGCGGTTGACCCGGGCGCTGGCCGACGCCGGCTCCACGGAGCTGGAAGAACTCGCCGATCGCTGGACCACCAGGCTCAGGTCCCACGACGGCGACGACATGACCGACGACGATCTGCCGGCGGTCCTCCAGGGAGTCGCCCAGCTCGCGGTGTCCGCGGTGAGCACTGGCGCAGGCCTGTACAGCTGGAGCTTCTGACCGACCGTCCAGCAGAACGCGGCGATCCCGCTGATGACTTTGGCAGGGAATGATCCACCGCCGCCTTCCCGCTGGGCGTCGGGAAGGCGTTCGGCGATTCGCCTGCCGGCCAGCGCACCGGGCAGCCGATCCCGTGATGTCCCGATCTGGCCATGATCAACCTCCAAATCCGCAGTCGCGGCCCGCCGGTTGTTATCGACAGCGATAGCCCTGTGCCTCGAACGCTCCGGATGCAATGCTTGATGGGCAGCAGTTTTGGCCGTTTTCGCTGGTCGGATCTGTGACTGACAGATGAGCCGGAACAGGCTGCCGCAGTGATGCTCCAGACGATCCGGACTGGCTTGTTCCTGGGTTACCGCTCGCCATGGTACAGGTGAAACTGCCTGTTACGACCCGAACTGTATCGGACGGGTCGGTGGAAGAGTTCGTTTCATTCCAAAGGAGGGTCAGTGAATTCCCGTACGAAGTTCACTCTGGCCATGACCGTTGGCCTCTTCGGCAGCGCACTTGTGCTTTCTCCTGCGGCCCAGGCCAGCAACACCACCATCAGTGGCTACGAAACCTGCGGCTCCGGTTGGATCTGCTTCTACTCGGAGCAGAACGGCAACGGTCAGAAGTGTCAGTGGAGCGAGAACGCACCGAACGCCCGTCCGCAGTGTTCGTGGATGGCTGGAGGCACCAAAACCCGGTCGGTGTACAACCACACTGGTGACAAGTACGAGTACTTCCACAACGCCAACTACAGCAGCCGGATCGGCAGCACCACCGCCGGAAACAAGGGAAACCTTGCCGGAACCTACACGATCGGTTCTCTGCGGAGGGCCTAGGGCGCCTTTCACCTTGAGCTCCGAAGCTGGCAGCTTGAAACGGAGACCCTGCGGGTGATGGGGGACCTTGGAACTGTTGCTACCTGGCCTGGGCGACTCCTCCCGGGTTGATGGTCAATGACGAGGGGGTGTTCAGCTCCGGTGCCCCGTGGCATTTGAGAGGAACACCGCTTCGTTGTCCGCCTTCGCATGAGCCGGTCCTGCCCACAGATGACGCTCTTGGCATGTCTGTTCACAGTCGACGACCCGGCTGAGCATCGGATACGGCACCTGCGAAGCGCGGCTCGCCAACGAGAGAAGGACGGCACCGCGCGCCTGGGCCTGACGACGTCCAGACCATCCCGGCACCCCGACCGCCCCCGCAGCCGGTCCCGGCCGCTGGGCCCCCAGTGCCGCGCCCGGCTCGGCCGCAGGCGCGGAAGGAAATCCCGGTCGGCGGGGTGCGGTGCCGACTTCGGCGCGCTGCGTACCGCCTGCGGGCCGGTCGGGGCGTTGTCGGCATTCCGGTGGGTCGTTGTGCGTGGTGTTGTTCAGGCATCGTGGGAGGCGTACATGACCACGGCGACCAGCAGCGGCACCACGCACAGCAGTGCGGACTGCACCCCAGACCTCCCGTGCATGGGCCTCCTGGCGTGTGACGTCCACCGTCCGCAGGGCGTGGTGGTTTCCCTGATCGAGCTCACGGGATTGCCCGGGATCCCCGACGACTGCGACTACGACTGCGTCGGCTTCCTGCGCTACGACCGCCACCGGAGGTGACGCCGAGTACGACAGCGGATCGGGTCCGCCACCGCCTACGGCGCCCGCTCGGGGACCAGGTCGGCGGCGAGCAGGGGCATGGCGAGGCGGTGGGCGGTGGCTGCGCACAGCGCGTCCGCCATGGTCAGGTCGTGGCCTGGCTACTTCAGTGCGCTGTCGTCCTGTCCTTCGACCGTTTGCTACTGCGCCGTCCTTGTGCCGGTTCGGGGCGGATCGCGGTTTACTCGCCGACACCGGCGAGGTGGAACCCGCCACCTGCGTTCGCGGCCCCGCGCCCCGGTCTCGTTCGCGCTCGCCGGGCGGGGCCGAGACCAATGCCCTGGAACATCGGGAACCTGCTGCTGGAGGCCGAGAGGGGTTGTGGGCAGGGTGCTTGCGGGAACGGGCGCGCGGTGAGGCCTGCCGGTGCTCGCCGCACAGACTGTCGACCGGTGGCTGCCTCCCGGCGGGTCTGCGTCACGGGGCGAGGAGGTGGGGTCATGGCCGACTCCTGTCCGCAGCATCGTCTCCAGGACTGAATGGTGCCGGCGTGGCCACGACCTGCAGAGCCCGTGACCGGAAGTCGGCGGCGGCTTCCGGCTGCCCGTCGGCGTCCAGCACCGCGGCGCAAAGCCCGTACGCGCCGGCGAGCACGGGGCCGTACTCGGCCTGATCACCCGACAGGTACGGGCCGACCGCCTGGACCACCTCGGCCGCATCCCGCCACGCGCCCGCCGTGTCACCGGGCAGCAGACCACGCCCCCGCTCGGTCAGCACACGCGCCAGGCCCACCCTGGACATCATGGTGTCCGGGTGCGAGGGACCGAGAACACGGTCCCGGTCCTCCACAACGCAACGCAACAGGTCAATGGTCTCGCCGGTGCGTCCTGCCCGGCGGTAGGAGGTGGCGAGGTTGCCGCGGGCGGTCAGGGTGTCGGGGTGGTCCTCGCCGAGCAGCCGCTCGGCGTCGGCGACCACCCGCTCCTCGATCACGATCGCCTCGCCGGTGCGCCCCGCCTGGCGGTAGGAGGCGGCGAGGTTGCCGCGGGCGGTCAGGGTGTCGGGGTGGTCCTCGCCGAGCAGCCGCTCGCGATCGGACAGCACCTGCTCCAGAAGGGCGATCGCCTCGCCGGTGCGCCCCGCCTGCCAGTAGGAGGCGGCGAGGTTGGCACGGGCGGTCAGGGTGTCGGGGTGGTCCTCGCCGAGCAGCCGCTCGCGATCGGACAGCAGCCGCTCCTCGATCACGATCGCCTCGCCGGTGCGCCCCGCCTTCCAATAGGAGGCGGCGAGGTTGCCACAGGCGGTCAGCGTACTGGGGTGGTCCTCGCCGAGCAGCCGCTCGCGATCGGACAGCACCTGCTCCAGAAGGGTGATCGCCTCGCCGGTGCGCCCGGCCTTCCAGTAGGAGGCGGCGAGGTTGCCGCGGGCGGTCAGGGTATCGGGGTGGTCCTCGCCGAGTAGCCGCTCGCTGTCGGACAGCACCTGCTCCAGAAGGGTGATCGCCTCGCCGGTGCGTCCCGCCTGGCGGTAGGAGGTGGCGAGGTTGCCGCGGGCGGTCAGGGTGTGGGGGTGGTCCTCGCCGAGCAGCCGCTCGCGATCGGACAGCACCTGCTCCAGAAGGGTGATCGCCTCGCCGGTGCGCCCCGCCTGCCAGTAGGAGGCGGCGAGGTTGCCGCGGGCGGTCAGCGTACTGGGGTGGTCCTCGCCGAGCAGCCGCTCGGCGTCGGCGACCACCCGCTCCTCGATCACGATCGCCTCGCCGGTGCGCCCCGCCTGCCGGTGAGAGGTGGCGAGATTGGCACGGGCGGTCAGGGTGTCGGGGTGGTCCTCGCCGAGCAGCCGCTCGGCGTCGGCCGCGAAGTGCTGCCAGTAGGTGACAGCGGCGTGGGGCAGGCCGGCGCGGAGCAGGCTGTTACCCGCGGTGAACAGGACGGAGTGGCTGCCGGGGCGCCAGAGGAGGTCGTCGGCGTGGGTGCTGAGGGTGTCGGTGTTGGCGCGCAGCACGGTGGTCAGGTCGCGTGCGGTGTGCTCGTGTTCGGGCCAGGTCGCGGCGAGGGCGTCGGCGGCGGCGCGGACGGTGGCGGGGAGTTGGGCGGGCGGCGTGGTTTCGCGGGCGGCGCGGGCGGTGAGGGCGTGCAGTCGGACGGCGCGGTGGGTGTCGTGGGTGGTGTGGGTGATGAGGGCGTAGTGGTGGAGCAGGCGCAGGGTGGCACGGGCCTGGTCGGGGGTGACGGGTTCCGGGTCCGGGCGGGTGCCCTGGGTCGGTGTTCGGAGGGTGGTGAGGTAGTGGGTGACCGTGTCGGTGGCCCAGAGGGTGTCGGGGTGGCCGGCGGGGTCGAGGTGGGCGGCGAGGCGGATCGCTGGGGTGGCGAGGCCGACGGGTTCGCGTTGCTGGGCGGCGTCGAGGGCCAGGAGGAGGGAGGTGGTGACCTGGCGGCCGTAGCCGTCGGTGTCCGCGCCCGGCGGCAGCAGCGTATCCAGGCGGGAGGCGCGGTCGGTGAACAGGCGGAGGTAGGTGGCGCAGTCGGTGTCCTCGTTGATCATGTAGGCGGCGGCGTGGGCCAGCGCGAGCGGCAGCCCGCCCAGCGCCTCGGCCAGGTCGTCGGCGCGGTCGTCGAGGAGATGCCCGGCGCCGGCTTCGCCGAGGCGCTCGCGCAGGTAGGCGAGGGCTTCGTCGGTGGTGTAGGTGCCGATGTCGACGATCGCGCGGCCGGTTCCGGTGACGAGGGCGTCGCGGCGGCGGGTGGTGGCCAGCACCCGCCCGTTCGTGCCGGCGGGCGGGCGGGGCCACCACTGGGCGGCGTGCTCTAGGTCGGTGAGGTCGTCCAGGACCACCAGCCAGGAGCGGTCGGTGACCGCCAGCCAGTCCAGGAACGCGGCGGCGTCGCGCTCCGCGTCCTGCCCGTCCGCGCCGGGCAGAGCGGCCTTCGCCGCGGCCTGCGCGTACGTCGAGACGATCTGGGTGATCTCGGTGGCGTCCACCCACACCAGCACGTCGATGCCGTCGGTGTGGGCCCGGTGGGCGCAGAAGGCGGCGAGCTGGGACTTGCCGACGCCCCCGCCGCCGGACAGGACCTGGGTGAGGACCACGGTGGCGTTGCGCTCCCGGGCCCGGTCGATCTTCTCCGTCAGGCCGGGGCGGGACTGGAACGCGGAGGCGAGCGGCGGCACCGTACCCACCCGTACCGGCCGCCACGCCGGTGCGGTCGGCGTTTCGGGGTGGTGGTGGGTGTGGTTGATGGTCAGGTCGCGGCCGACCTGGAGCACATCACGGCCGACCGTGGTGTGCTCGATCCGGTTGTCCACCACGGTGTGCTCGACCCGGCTGCCCGCACCGATCGCGGAGTGGGTGATGTCGCGCCCCGCACCGACGGACCCCTCGCCCGACACATCGACCCGCACCGAGGACGACGTCGCCGGGCTCCCTGTGCCCGCCGGGGCCGGGGGCGGGGGCGCGTTGTCGGGGCGGGCCGGGGCAGGAATCGAGGGATCGTCTTCGACTCGGGGCGCCGGTTCGCCCTGCCCAGCCGTGTCGACTTGGCCGGTCGGGCCGGTCGGGCCGGTCGGGCCGGTCGGGCCGCCGGCGGCGGGGGCGCCGGTGTGCTCGCCGGGTTTCCTGCGCCACGGCCAGGACCGTGGTGTCATTGGTGGTTCCCGTTCAGGTCGATGCCGTGGATGTCGCCGCCGGCGCCGACGGAGCCGGGGCCGGTGACGTGGATGTCGCGCCTGTCGATCCGCGGCGTGACACCGCCGTTGTCGTCGGGCGCGGTCGGTCGTACGGTCCCGGCCGCGGTGATGTCGCCCCCGGCGCCGACACCGCCTCCCTCGACCCGGACCCGGACCTCCCGCACAGCACCGTCCCCGGCACCGTCGCCACCGCCCGCTGCCGCAGCGAAGCCGCCGCCGGTGTCCGGCGCCCCGGTCCCCGCCGCACCCGCCCCGGGCGGGCGTTCGCGCAGCAGGGCCCGGACCGTGAACGCCAGGCCCGCCAGGGCGAGGACTGCGCCCACCACGCTCGCGACCTTGTCCGCCGTCTCCAGATCCACCCACAACGCCACCGCGACCAGTCCGGCCCCGGCCGCCGCGCACAGCCCGGCCACCGTCCACCACACCCATCGACGCATCCGCGCCCGCCCCCTCGCCGACTCCCCGACCGCACAGCCCCCGTGGCCGGAAGTGTCCCACCACCCGGCCCGACCCGAGCGGCGAACCACCAAACGGACCGGTCCGCCGCCAGGAGGATCATGACCCCCCAGAGCGGCAGCCCCTGATGGGCGGCCCGGTACTCACCGATCAGCGCCGACAGCGTTCATCGGCTGGCACAGCATCGTCCCGCTGTGGGTGATCAGTGCCGACCGCTCCTGCGGTAGTCGAACGCGCATCGCGGGTCGGCATGGGCCTGTTGTCCGCCACCTGGAGCTGGCACCGGTTATGCCGGTGAGAGTCAGCATCGAGCGTCCGTAGAGAGCGAAGGCGTGGTGTCCCGTTGACCACCTGGGTTCGGCGGGACACCACGCCTTCGGTGTTCACCGGTCCGGCCGTGCAGGTTCTCCGGACGGGGGATCGAGGCCGAACCTTGAACAGTTCCTGGGCCGGCACCGGACCCGCCGGATCTGGATGAACTCAGCGCGGGCTGTTCCGGCGATGATGGAGGACGTCCGCGGCAGCACCGGCGAGGCCGCCCAGGGTGAGGGCCGGGATCACGGAACTGCCCACATTGCCCTGTGCGATGCCCAAGCCGACGATGCCGGTTGCAACCGTCACGGCCGAAACCCTGCCGGTGACGGACTTTGGGACGAGGTGCAGCGGGTGGCCGTGGCGGCGGCGATTGCGGTGGCGGACGGCCAGGACCACGAAGGCCACTCCCAGTAGCCCGGGGACCAGGATGTAAATGGCGGTGGTGTTCATTGCAGCCTCCCGTTGAATCCTGGCACTACTGGCAGTATCCGCCGCTGTACTGGTCGGCCGCGAAGGTGGGGACCTTGATCTTCACGCACTGCCCCTTACCTGCCGCGATCGTGGCTACTCGAGAGATGTTCGCCGCGTTGAGGACACCGTAGACATCGAACGGCGGAGGCGCCCACGCGAACAGGACCGCGACGAAGGCACTGTTCGCCGCTGTGGAGATCGTCTCGTCCTTGTCGAAGTAGACGGTTCCGGTGATGATGCCCCAGGTCCACTTGGGGTCTGCGACGACGGGGAAGGTGGTGTCCTTGGTGGTGTGCACCTCCTGGACGAGGGTGTTGCCGTCGCGCTTGTAGCTGGTGGGGACGGTCCGTCCGTTGGCGTCCTTGGCCCAGGGGGCGTCTATCTGTCCCATCACGAACCTGCCGCCCTGCGGGGAGCTCTTGGTGATGTCGTAGCCGCCCTGGTCGTTGGCTATGAGCTCGGCGCCGTCGGGCAGGTTCAGGGTGAAGCGGTGTTCGGTCGGCGCGCCGGCGTCCTTGAGTGTGACCAGGGAGCGGGCGCCGCCGTCGGTGGTGGGCTGTACGGCGATGTCGGTGTTCTTCGCGGCGTCCGGGTAGACGATGGTGCCGGCGCCGGCCTTGACCCCTGTGACGTTCTTGGTGTTCGGCAGATCGACGGTGAGGGTGGAGCCGTCGGGTGCGACCGTCCTCACCTCGCCCGCCGAGCCGGTCGGCGCGGTGACGGTGACGTTCCCGGCGGCGGTGCTGACCGTGGCCTCGCCCGCGCCGCCGGACGTCGCCTTGGCTAGTGCGAGGTTGTCTGTGCCAGTGGCGCGTTCGACGGTGTTCGCGGCCCGGTTCGCTGCAGAGGACCCGTCATCGGCGAGTGCGGCCGGAGCGACCGCGAGGAGTACGGACCCGGCGGCGATGGCAGTGACCAGGCAAGAGGCAATGAGCTGACGGTGGTGACGGTGGTTCACGGAGCACTCTCTTTTTCTGTCCGTTCGGAGTCATCGGCGCAAGGCGGTGGTAGTGCCTGCACCGAGGTGACCTTAGGTCAAAAGGTGCCATATGCCGTAGGTCTGATGAAAGGGGCATATGGGTAATTGATCAAGAAACGGGACTTCCGTCCTGAATCGGCACACTGATCGGCGGATCGATGGACCTGGCTCGGCGACCCGGTCGGGAACTACCAGCTGCCCCGAAGCGGCCTGGTGCCAGCCAGCCAGCCAGCCAGCCGGTCTTGGTCGGACGCCACCGATCCGGATACCGGGACCGTCGGGTGCGGGACGCAGAGCGGGATCAGTCCACCACCGGCCCGCCTGCCGGTCCGGGTGGCTGTCGTCCGCCCCGGAGGTGTGAGGACGGACATCGCCACCGCCGGACTGTCGCAGGCGCGTGGCCGGGGACTGGCCTCGGCGCCCGCCCGACTCGACCGCCTGCGCGGGTACAGCGAGGAATTCCTGAGGATGCCCGCACCGCAGGCCGCCCGCATCCGCGGCGGCTCCGGTGCCGGGTCCGCAGGCCCGCGTCGAGCACGACCGGCCCCGAGGAAGCCTGGGCAACCTGGTGCAGCGGCGCCACCGTCCGTGCGGTGTCGATGCCTGCCGCCATAGCTCCCTTGATCCCTCCTGGCGTTCCCGGCCCGGCGGACTCGGGTCCGGGGCCGTCGGGCCACGGCCCTACGTCCCGGCACCGAGGTCCCGGCACCCGGCCCGGGATGCGGCGCGGGGGAGTGGCCGCAGCCCACGGGCGTCGATCCCGCGGCCCGTCCCGCGGCCCGTCCGGTGGGCGGCGGGCGGTGGTAGCTTGCCGGGGTGGGACTGTTCGAACGGTCATGGGCCGCGCTGCGGTCGGCGGTGGACGCGCTCGCGCCGGAGGACTTCCCGGCGCCGTTGGGGTGCGCGGGCTGGCTGGTGCGAGATTTGGTCTGCCACCTGGTCATCGACGCCCAGGACGTGCTGATCACGCTGGTCACCCCGGCCGGGGCGGAACCGACCCGTGACGCGGCGTCGTACTGGCAGGTCTCGTCCGAACCACCGGACGGACAGGACCCGTTGGACGCGCTCACGGTACGGCTCGCCGCCGCCTACGGGGACCCGGCCCTGCTGCGGTTCCATCTGGAGGACGTGGGCTGCGCGGCGGGGCGCGCCGCCCGACTGGCCGACCCGTGCCTGCGGGTGTCCACCCAGGGCCAGGTCCTGACGGCCGGTGACTACCTGGACGCGTACGTCCTGGAGTGGACGCTGCACCATCTGGACCTGGTCGCCCACCTCCCACACGTTCCGGGCCCGCCCGCCGAGGGTGCGGCCGCGTCCCGCCGATTGCTGGAACGCATCGCCGGGGCGGCCTTCCCGCCCGGACTCCCGGACACGGACGCCCTGTTGATCGGTACGGGGCGCCGGAGCGCGACCCCCGCCGAAACGGCGACCCTCGGCCCGCTCGGCGCGCGCCTGCCGCTGTTCCTCGGCTGACGACGGCCCGGGCGGGGGCAAGTTGAACCGGTGGCGCGGTAGGCGGCAGTGCCTTGGGCGGTGCCTCGTCCTTTGGTGTCGGCTGAACGTACATGCCTACGATCGGGTGTTCTCGTCGGAACTTTCGGGCGGGGCGACGGGAACCGGCCGAGGCCAGGTGCTCCGTCACCCCTGCGTGGATCGGGGAATCGGATGTCTTACCAACCTGGCAGAACCTTCGCGCCCGCGCTGCCCGGAACGTGCCAGGGCGACCCGGTGGAGCGTCACGCTCGGATGACGACCACCCTTCCGATCACGTCCCTCCTGCCGGGGGAGTCCCCACGTAGCCGCGGGCTCGACCAGGAGCACGTTGCTCCGTCGGCCGGCCAGGAAGAAGCGTTGCCGCCGATCCTGGTGAGACGCTCGGACCTGCGGGTTGCCGACGGGACGCACCGGCTCGAAGCGGCCCGCGGAGAGGGGCGGGCGGCAGTCGAGGTGGAGCTCTTCGACGTCACGGCGCACGAATCCTTCCTGCACGCGGCCGGGATCGACGGTCGGCATGGCCTGGCGCTCTCGCCGGCCGACCGGCGCGCCGCCGGCACCAGGATCCTGGCGTCGCACCCGCAGCTGTCGGACCGTGCGATCGCCCAGGTGCCCGGCCTCGGTGCCAGGACCGTCGCCACCCAGCGACACCGCTCAACCCCGGAAGCGCACTGGAACACCCGCACCGGCCGCGACGGACGCACACGACCGCTCGACCCCGCTGTTGGCCGCCGCCGCGCAGCCGACCTGATCACCGGCGATCCGAACGCCTCGCTGCGTACGGTCGCCCGGCTCGCGGGTATCGCACCCGCAACGGCTGCGGACGTCCGCAAACGCCTGTCCGCCGGCCAGCTCGCCACCACCGGCCCTGTGCCCGTCGACACCCGGCCAGCCCCGCCGCATGCCGCAGGGCGCAAGGCCGACGCCCCTGACCGCGGCACACAGCTCCCCGTACGGACCGCCCCACGTCCCGGCGACCATCACGAGCCGCGGACGGTCCCACCGAACCTCAGGCGGACCCTGATGCTCGAGAAGCTTTCGCACGATCCGTCACTGCGTCCGAAGGAGGAGGGTCGTCACCGCCTGCAACTGCTGCGGCAGAACGTCGGCGCACGCGAGGAAAGGCGGCAAGGCGGATGAGGCTCCCCGAGGGGCTGACGACACCGTCGCTCGTGGTGGACCTCGCCGCGCTCGACGGCAACATCGCACGCATGCAAGCCGCCGCGCGGACGGGCGGATTCGCCCTGCGTCCGCACGCCAAGGCCCACAAGTGCCCGCAGGTGGCACGGCGGCAGTTGGCCGCCGGTGCAGAGGGTCTGACGGTCGCAACCCTCGCCGAGGCCGAAGTATTCGTCGCCGCCGGGTGCGAGGACCTGTTCGTGGCGACCCCGATGTGGATCGACGAGGCGAAGGGGCGTCGGCTGGGGCAGGCACTGGGCGGTGCCGCAGGGTCCGTGGAGGTCCTCGTGGAGGTGGACTGCGGTATCGGCCGAACGGGGGTGTCCCCTTCCAGGGCCGGGGAGCTGACCAGGTCAGCGCACACTGCCGGGCTTCGCGTGGCAGGAGTGTTCACCTTTCCCGGACACGGCTACGGCCACGACCCCGGAGCCCGCGAACGCGCCGCGCGGGACGAGGAGCGAGTCCTGGCGGAGGCCGTGGGGTCGATGCGGGAGGAAGGCGTGGAGTCCCCTGTCGTCAGCGGCGGCTCCACCCCCACCGCAGGTGCCTGGCGGCCCGGAGTCGTCAATGAGCTGCGCCCCGGCGTCTACGTCTTCAACGACGCCACACAGCACGCGATCGGGACCTGCTCCGTCGACGACCTGGCTCTGATGGCGACGGCGACCGTGATCAGCGTGCCCGCCCATGACCGGTTCGTCCTGGACGTCGGGACCAAGGTGCTGGGCGCTGACCGGTCCCCCTGGGTGTCGGGTCGGGGGTTCCTGCCGCAGTACCCGAAGGCGACGGTCACTGGACTGTGGGAACACCATGCGGTCGTCCGGCCGGCGGAAGGACACGGAGTACCCGCTCTCGGCCGCGTTCTCACAGTCGTCCCCAACCACGTCTGTACAGCGGTCAACCTGGCCGATGAACTCGTCGTCATCGAGGACGGCGAAGTGCTCGACCACTGGTCCGTCGCAGCTCGCGGAGCGAACACGTGACGGTGGCCAGGTCCCACCCCGTGGTCGAAGGAGTCCCGCTCCACCTGCGGTGACGCAGGCCATGGACATGGATCCGGCCCTGCGGCGGGACGGCCGGAGAGGGGCACCCCGGGGGCGTTCGTGAGGTAACGACCTGCGGATATTCGTGTCCGGTGAGACATTTGACCGCGAGCCGGAAGACGATGTGACGGATCCTCGGACGACCGGCCCTGCGGGGGGCCGGTCGTCCCCGCGCACGGGACGACGTGCCCTCGGGTCCAGCCGTACCCGACGCCCCGCCACCGGACGGTCGGCAGGACGGCGGCGGTGGTAGCGGTGCAGCCGCGACGACTTCCGTCCGCACCCCGGGCGGACGGCCGAGGCCGCCACTGACCGGAGGTCTGTCGCTGATCGAGGAGTCCGTGCCGACCACGCTCGGGTGGTGGGCATGACCTCGGCGTGATGGACTGCGTGTAGTGGACCTTCTCTTCTCGGGGACCGGCGTGGAGGTCGAGGAGATGTTTCTGGTGGTGGCGAAGGTCGACTCGCCGTGCGAATTTGATCCAGAATCACGGTTGGACCGTGGACGACACAATGGCCGTGCGTGTGAGGACGCCGGAGGTGTGATTCCTGCGGCGCCTTCGTGGGACGAGCCCGGCCGCCGCCACCGGTAGGGGCAGCGGCCGGATTGCCGGGGCAGATGAGCCCTCACACGGTCAGCGAGGGCAGTTCCCCGGCCGTGGCTGTTCCGAGTCTCTTCTCCCGGGCGGACATGCACGTCGTGTCCGTCACCTCCGCCACGACCCCGTCCTGGTCAGGATCAAGGTGTAGCCCGCGCTGAGGACCAACACGGCGCCGACGACAGGGACCGCGATCTTCTCGGCCGCCTCCTTGTTGAAACGGCCGACAACCAAGGCGTCGGCCGAGTCTGTCCCAGCCTTGATCAGGCAGTTCTTGCCCATGAGTGTCTTCCGGCGGGGTCTGATCCACCGACCGACTGACCTCGGGTCCTCGACCGGACCCGTCGGCCCTGTCCGGAGGCCGCTCGTCTGCATCCACCGGCCCGGTCTGCGTGACTTCACAAGAGGGCCGCATCGACACGGCTGCCACGCCGTCATGCAGTACCGCGCTGTGCGCGTACGGGGGGAGAACGACGCCGACAGGGTCGTCGACAGGACGGACAGGGGCGCCGATGGCCCGGCCGACCGGACGTGCGGGGCCGGAACCGGCAGCCGGCTCCACCGCCTTCCTCGAGTCCTACGTCGACATCGGCGTCGGACTCGGCGCCTGGCGGAGCTGCTGGATCCGGGGCCCGTGCACAGACCGATCCCGACCCCACCGTCCCGCCCTTCGCCCGCCGCGCCCGCCGGCCGCTCCACTGGTGATACCGGCCCGACGTCCCCGGCACCCCGGCACGGCGGACACCTTGGTGTCCTCGTCGACCAGCACGATTCCCCCTCCCCGGGCCCGGGGCGGTTCACTTCGGCGCAGTGTGAGGCGGAGACCTGGGAGTCGGACGCTCCGATGGCCGAGGAACTCGCGACTGCCGTGGCCGGCCGACCACTGTCCCCCGACCCGGAGCCGTTGGGCGATCACGCCAGCCTGCGGGCGTGATCCAGGGCTCCGGCCCAGTACGAGTTGATCGACAACCACCGCGGTTGATCCGGACGCCGGTTGCGGCCCGGCTGACCGCACTCACCGAGGCCAGGCCGCGGGCTGTGGGCGTGCCGATGCCGCACCGGCGACGGAATCCTCCGCACTGGCGCACCGGTGGCACACGGGAGCGTTCGCCCGTACCGGCGCCGGTACGGGCGAACGCTCCACCGCCCGCGGTTACGGCAGGAGGGAGTTGTCAAAAGCGTCCTGCACCGTGACCGGCTCGGTGCGCAGGCTGCGGGAGCGCGTCGACTCCTCCAGGCGCTCCCCGACGGCCGGCTCGGAGCAGCCGGGCTCCGAGCCGACCGGGTCGCTCAGGTGGTCGACTGCTGGGCGGCCAGCCGGTAGGCGACCAGATCGCCCACCGAGATCAGCGCCAACCCGTCGCGTGCGGCGAGTTCCCGCAGGTCGTCGAGGCGGGCCATGCTCCAGTCGGGCCGTACGACCTCGCACATGGTGGTGACGCCGGACAGCCCGGCCAGTCGGGACAGGTCCACCCCGGCCTCGGTGTGGCCGTCGCGCTCCAGCACTCCGCCGCGCGCGGCACGCACCGGGAAGATGTGGCCGGGTCGGGCGAAGTCGCCCGCCTGGGCGGTCGGGTCTGACAACGCCTGTACGGTGCGGGCCCGCTCGTCGACCGGGATACCGGTGGTCCCGCCGGCGAGCAGGTCCACCGACACGGTGAAGGCCGTACTGTGCAGGCCGGAGTTGTCCGCCGTCATCTGCGGCAGATCGAGCTCCGCGCACCGCTCGTAAGGCACCGCCGCGCAGACCACACCGGAGGAGTGGTCGAGCATGTACCGCATCGCGGTCTCGTCGGTGTACTCGGCGGCCACCATCAGGTCGCCCTCGTTCTCGCGGGACTCGTCGTCGAAGACAACCACGAAGGCACCGCGACGGAAGGACTCGATCGCCTGTTCCACCTGCCGCAAGCGGTCAGTGCGGTTGAGAAGGGTGTTTGCCATCTGATCTCTCCTGAGGTCGGGGAACCCCTGGGCCCGTGGGCCCGGGAGTTCACTGATCTGCGAGAGAACGCGGCCATCCAGAAGGACGCGTGCTTGCGCACACGGCCTCCGCAATGGACGGCGTCAGGTGCGCGGGGAGGGATGGCGAGTGGCAGCTCGCCCCCGTGCACAGACGCCGTTCCGGGGAGAGCGAGCACCGAATCCGGGCGCCGGGGCGGCAAGCCGCTCCTGGCCGGACAATGTGTCGCCGCGCACTACCTTTCATCCGGACTTTCACCGTCGGTCCTGGAGTTTCACCAGGTCAACCAGCCGATGGCGTCGGCTGGGTCGCGGACTTTAACCGCCGGTTCGGAATTGCACCGACCCCGGAGCGCGCGAACACTCGGGAGGATCATGCCACGTATGCGGTGGATTGTGGATGTGTTCCACGGCACACACGCCGACCCGGCACTCGGCGGCCGTGCACAGGAGCTGCCTCGGTCACCGGGAGAATCGGCCACCTGTACGGCTCGGGCACAGGCGAAGCGGACAGCAGCCGTGTGAGGACGGGCCCCAAGAAGCCGACGGGAGCCGTCCGGGATCGGCTCGGGGCGGTGCTGACCCCGCTCGCGCCCGGCGTGCTTCTCCTCCTGCCGCGGGCGGGCGCGGTCGAGGGTTGCGCCGTGTCCTCGTTCTTCCTCCCTCACCCGGTCGACCTGGCAGGGGCGTTCGTAGCGGCCCTGGGCCGGGGCGCGCTGCTGGACGCGACGGTCACGGCACTGTACGAGAGCCTCGCCGGCGTCGCGCCGGGGACGGCCGTGGCGCTGCCGCTCGGTTGTCTGCTCGCCTGCGGCCGCCTCGCGGCCCGCGCGCTGCAGCCGTACCTGGCAGCGCGTCAGGCCGTCCCGGCAGTAGCCCTCGCACCGCTGCTCGCCTCGGGGCTCGGGTGCGGGACGTGGCCCGTGGTGGTGCTGTGCGCGCCGGTGGTGTTCTTCCCCGTTCTGGTCAACAACCTCTGGGCATCCGAGGCCTGGAGCGGGAGGTCCTGGCCGCGGCACGGGCCGACGGGGTCGGAGCGTGGGGGATTGACGCGGCGCATCGAGTTCCCGCTCGCCCCGCCGAGCGTGCTCCCCGGGCTCCGGGCCGGCGTCGCGTTGTCGGCCACCGGCGCGATGGTGCGCGAGTTCGTGATGGGCGGTGAGGGCCTGGGTCAACTGCTCGCCGTGCAGCGCAACGGCTCGGAGACGTTCGGGACGTTATCCACCCTCCTGATGCTCTCGCTCCTGGCCGTTGCCCTGTACGGGGCGTTGCGGCTGGTGGAGGGTGGCGTCGAGCGGCGCCGACCGAGGCGCCTGACGGGCAATCAGGTACGGGCGGTGTACACGGGGCGGGTGCGTTCGGTCCACCGCATGGTGGCGGGGAACAGCAGGTACCCGAGGAGGAAGACCGCGCCCACGAGCAGCCAGCCGAGCCAGGCCAGCCGGTCGGTGAGAGCGGTGACCATGAGCGGCCCGAGAACCCTGGGCAGTGCGGTGCCCAGTTGGAACGCGCCGCCGTACTGTCCCTGCGCACCGGGGTCCGCGAGGTCGTAGCGGAGCGTCCAGCGCGCACTGTTCCCCCACAGCTCGCCGAGCGTCAGCAGGGCGACCGAGCAGGCGAGTACGGCGACCGCGAGCCAGGTGGGGAGGCGGTCGGTGGCCGATGCCAGGGCGCAGGACGCCGCCAGGCCGAGGAACGCCCACCGGTGGAGCCTCGTCGCACCGGCGAGGGTGTCGGCACCGCGAGCCGCGCGGACCTGGAACACCATCACGAGCAGGGTGTTGACCCCGATCAGCCACGAGGCCGCGGGCCGGGGCGCGTGGGTGTGGGACACCACCCACAGCGGCAGGCCGACGGTCAGCAGGATGTCTCCCAGCATGACGATCCCGCTGACCTGGGCCATCGCCAGGTAGGGCAGGTCGCGCAGCGCGGTGAGGCCGGACGGTGCGTCCTTGCGCTCGCGGGTGCCGGGGATCCTGGGGAGGCGCAGGTACAGCACGCACACCAGGAGCGCGGTGCCGGCGTTGCCGAGCATCAGCGCGGTGTAGGCAGCTCTGGTGTCCGCGGCCACGGCGAGGCCCGCCGCCAACACGCCCAGGGAGAAACCTCCGTTGAAGACCGCCCGGCTGTACGCGGACACCGTGACCCGTTGCTCGGGCCCGATCAGGGCGGACAGGATGGCCTGCCGTCCGACGTCCGCGGCGATCTCGCCGGGCTCGATCCGGAAGCCGCGGATCTTCACCTGGTCGTCGGCGCGGCCGAGGAACTCCAGCGTCCCGTCGGCGCGGCGGCGGGCGAGGTCGCCGGTGCGGTACATCAGCGAGCCGGGCGGGCCGAAGGGGTCGGCGAGGAAGCGCTCGGCGGTGAGGTCGGGGCGGCCGAGGTAGCCGAGGGCGAGGCAGGCGCCGGCCACGTAGAGCTCACCGGCGGCGCCGTCGGGGGCGGGGCGCAGCGAGCCGTCGAGCACGTAGGCGCGCGAGCCGCGGACGACCCGGCCGACCGGGGCGCCGTCCGGACCGGGGGTCCAGGTGTAGGCGTCGACGGTGGTCTCGGTGGGGCCGTAGAGGTTGACGGGGCTCAGGCCGTCGACGGCGGTGAGGCGGCGCCAGAGCGGCTCGGGGGTGGCCTCGCCGCCGACCGCGACCACGGCGGGGCGGTGGGCGTCCTCGGCGAGCAGGCCCTCGGCGATCAGCACGTCCAGGTAGGAGGGGGTGACGTCGAGGTAGTCGATCCGCTCGTCGCGGACGTGGCCGACGAGGGCGGCCGGGTCGCGGTAGGTCTCGTCGTCGAGCAACTGGGCCGAGAGCGTCATGGCCATCCCTGTTCAGTCGATGACCATGGTGCTGCGCGATTTCGTCGTCCATGATGTGGCCGACCGGGAGGAGCTTCACGACCGGTTGCTCGGCGCCTACCTGGACGAATGGACCGGGTACGCCTCGTCGGAGGAACTGCGGCAGGCGCACCGGATCGCCCAGCCGGCCGCGGTGCTCTGCCGGGCGCTCAGCTGGCGCGACAGTGTCGCCTCGCTCGGGAAGCCGCGCCGCCACCAGTACTTGCGCCCGGCGGTGGCGGGCAACACCCGGCGCCTTCGGCCCGGGCAGCTGTCGGCGGGTCCCGGGCCCGCCGACCTCCGGCCGTCGCCGGTTCACGAATATCCACAGAGGCTCCGCCCCGCGTGCTCGCCGAGCACGCGGGGCGGAGTGGTGCACGGAGGAGCGCGGCTGCCCAGCGTCTCGTGTGGCCCACGCGGGAGAGCGCGACGCCGACCCTGCGGTACGCCCCTGCCGCCGGCCCGCCTGCCGCGGTCCAGGCAGCACATGCCCACACGCCGGCCCTTCTCCGGGTACCCGCGCGGCGAACCGGAGGATCCGTGGGCGCCCGGTCGACAGGGTCGGTGCCGAGGTCGGCCGGGCACTGCATCCTCCGGTGGAGGTGGTGCGGACGGTGTAGGTGACGATGCCTGTGCTTCCGGCCGAGGCCGCGACTTCGGGCAGGGGAGTACTGGATCAGGGGGGATGGGATTCGAGTGATCCCGCGTGTCATGGAGGGGCGGGCCGTTCGAACTCCTCGCCCGGCGAGGTATCCAGCTCGACGCCCGGCTTCCGCAGCTGCTGGCCGCGCGGCGCAGGTTGCCGGTCGGCCTCGTCCCGGGACGACAGATCCGACGCCGGCGTGACAGTGGGCCTGCGGCGTGTTCCGTCTTGTTCGAGGGCTGTGCGTTCTCGCCGGAGTCTGAGCGTGGGCGGTCGCGTCGCCGGGGAGAGGGGTTCACGTCCCGGCGGCGAGGAACTGGCGGGCGCCGCGGAGTGCTGTCCGGAGCCGGTCCTGGGTGGCACGGCTGTCGAGGCGGACGTCGAGTGCCCCGGGAAGTGCGCTGTCGGCCCGCAGGCCGGTGGGAAGCCGGGAGGCGTCGAGCCCGTCGCGTCGGGCGATGAGGGTGGCGAGTTCGTGGCGGCTCAGGGCATCGGTTCCTGCCAGGTGGTGGACGCCGGACCGGTCGCCGCAGGCGAGTTCCAGCAGGGCGGCGGCCAGGTCGGCGACGTGTACGGGGCAGCGGATGTCGTCGGTGAACAGGACGCCGGTGCGGGTGCCGGCGGCGAGGTCGTGCACCGCGCGTACGTGTTCCGATCTCCGGTCGCCGATGATCAGGGAGGTGCGGGCTACGACGGCGCCCGGGTTCACGAGGCGGACACCTGTCTCCGCCGCGGCCTTCGCGGCACCGTAGGGGGTGAGGGGGTCGGGGAGGCAGGATTCGTCGTAGTGGACGCGCAGGCCGGAGAACACGGCGTCGCTGGACACATGGACCAGGCGGCTGCCGTGCTTCGCCGCGGTCATCGCCAGGCGGACCGGTCCCTCGGCCGTGACCGTCCAGTCGGGTCCCCCGCTCGTCGCGTTGACGACCACGTGGGGTTCCACCTCGGTCATGATCGCCTCGATGCGGCTGAAGTCGCGCAGGTCGAGGGCGTGCCACGAGACCCCCGGGGTGCTGCCGGGCCGGGTGGTGAACGTCGCAGCCGTCGTGCGGCCCGCCGCTGCGGCCTGGCGGACCAGCTCGGTGCCCAGGAATCCACTGCCACCGATGATCAGAATGGTCATGGTGCGACACAGTAGAGGAGGACAGCTGGAGAACACCGGCCTGCGGGGCCGACTCGCCAGCGCTCGCCAGGACGACCGGGAGGAGCGCTCGATCGCCTGGCCGGAGCGGGGCCGCCGCTGTTCGCCGCGGCCGCGAAGCGCCTCTTCACCGCCCGCCGACCGATGCGGGGAACGGGGCCACAAACGACGCGCTGAACGGGCGTCACCCACGGCGCAGATCGGGGCGTCATGAGTGACGGCCTGCTCGCTCCACGCGGTGAGCAGGAGGGAAGATTCAAGGAAGGTGTACGAAGGTCTCATTTCGCGGAATGGGACCCACCACTAGATTCGATGGAAAGCGAGAGCAGTACGTTTTCTCGTGCCGATCGTTCATGGGAATGAAGTTGAAGAAATTCGCAGCAGGTCTCACCTCAATAGTGATAGCGGGAAGCATCCTCGTGACCGGCACCGCCGCCCACGCGGCTCCGGCTGAGCCGATGTCGGTGTCGGTGTCGGTGACTGAACTCCCCGCGGGCACCGCCACCGAGGCGTCCACGGGTGTGAACGTGATCGACGCCCCCGTTCTGGTGGACCCGCGGCAGGACCACAACGCCGTCAACTGCCGCTTCGGGAAGAACGAGGCGGACCGGGAGAAGTACTGCAAGGCACTCGGGGCCAGGCCGATGACGGAGACGGCGAAGAACTGCCTGATCCGCATGGGCGTCGGCGGCGCCGCCGCCCTGATCGCCGGAAAGGTGAACAAGAAGGTGGCCAGGGAGATCACGGTGAACACGGTGGCGGCCGGGGCCTCGGGCTGCCTGACGGCGCTGCTCACGTGACCGGGGGTCTTGCCAAGGCAGGGGTCCTGGCCCTCTGGGGCGGGGTCCTGGTGGCAGCCGATCACGTGACCTCCTCCTTCTGGTACCGGATCGCCGTCGCTGTCGCCACCGCTGTCCCGATGGCGTGGGCTCTCGACCGGATCGGCGGCCGCCGCCCCTGAGGTTTCGCGTGGACCGGCCCGCCGACCGGTCCACGCGAAACCTCAGGGGCGGCGGCCCGGGTCCCACGTCGAACCGACGGTCACCAACGGCAGGCCGCGCGGCGGGTTTCGCCGGCACTGAACGGCGCTCGGAGGGGGTCGGGGCCCGTCCGGCTCCTGGAGGGTCTCGACGAGAGAGCTGTTCGGCCGTCGGATCTGGTCGTGCTGGCGGGAGTTGAGCCGGGACAGGAATCCCGGTCTCCGGGCTCTGGAGGGTTCCCGCCGTTGCGGAGTGCGTCCCCCCGGGGGGTGGGCAGCTGGGTGGGGACGGTGCCCGTGTCCTGGTGGGTGGCGGGCCGGCGGTGATCGGTGCGGCGGGCTCGCCCGGACGTTGCCCTGGGGTGCGGGCGTTCGGATTCGGGGTGCTGGTGTCGTGGGGGAGGGGCCGGGCGCCGGGTGCGGTGTTCACCATGTCCGATGGTCCGGTGGCTCCCGATGCCGCGCCCGGGGCCGGTTTGCGCGTCGGGTCGGTGTGTCGGGCAGGTGCGCCTGTCGTGGGCGGTGCGGTGTGCGGTCGTCGTCGTGCCGCGCCCGGGCCCGTGCGTACCGTGCCGGCGCCGGCGGTGGTGGCCGGCCGCCCGGCCTGGGACGATGCGCCGTCTTCCCTGGGGAGCAGGAAATCTTGCGGTCCTGCTGGCAAAGAATGGCTCGCACGATCCCGGGGTGTGCCGAAGATTTTCCTGTTCCCGGGTGTGTTGCGGAGGTGACGGGATGTCGGTCCGGGCGGGATGCGTGCCGGTGCCGGGGGAGTGTCGTTGCGGGCACGGGCGGTGCCCGCAACCGGAGCCGTGGGCGCCGCCGGAACCGTCCGTGACGCGTGCGGTGCCCGGCGGGTGGTTTCCCCTTCGTGCTGGCTGAGGTTGTCGGGGCGCCCTTCGCGGTGACGTCGTGCCGGTGTCCTCGTGTGCCTGTGCCGCCAACCCGCCCCGCCCGCGTGGTCGGAGGCTGCTGCTGGCCAGGCCGCGCACCGACCGAGGCGGCTCGCCTTCCCCGGAGGGCCGGACCGGTGGGCGGAGCACCCCCGGCGCTGGGGCGCCACCGTGCCGGACTCCCTGAAGCCGGGCTCGAGGACCACCGGTGCCGAAGCCACCGCTGTCCCGGTGGGAGCCAGGGCGGTCCGATCCGGAATTGGCTGCCGGTCGGCATGCCCGGGGGCCTGCCGCGCTGGCGGAGGTCGGCGAAGTGACGCCGTCGAGTGTCGGTCCGGAGCTGGAGCTGCGGGAGTGCGCGCTGTGTGTCAGCGACCGGGAGGAGAAAGAGCTGGGTCTGCGGGTGTTGCCTGTTCCGGCCCGGTGCGGGAGCGGTTGGCCGTCCGTCTCCCGGCCCCGGCGGGCCGGTGGCGGGAGGAGCGGGTGCGGGACGCCGGGCCGGCCCGGCGGGGGAGCGGCTGGGCTTGTGGCGGGGCGGCGAACGGTCAGACTCCTGTTGGGGGTTGCTGCCTGTGGGTGGGGGAATTCCCTGTGCAGTGGGGCAGATGTCTGTCTGTCCTGGCGGTACGGGGGAAGGGTGGGGCAGTGGGTGAGGAACTGTGTCCAGAGGAGAGGCTGCGTCTGGTCCAGTGGCACTTGGTGCGGGCGGACGGGCTTCGTCTGGGGCTGGTGAACCGGGCAGGTGCTCTCCTGAGCGCTGATGCGCTCGTCGTGACCGGTGTGGTGTTCGCCTCCGGGGCGACGTCCTCGGAGGTGTCGCCCGTCCTCGGGGCGGTCGGGCTGGCCGCGTTGGTCGTGAGCGTGTGTTCGGTGGCCCTGGCGGCTCTGGTGCTCACCGGGTCGGGAAGGCTGCCTGCGTTGTCGCGGCCGTCCGGCGCCGTGGTGCCGATCGCGTTCAGCTACGGCGACACCGTCGAGGCGTTCGCCTCCGTGGAGCAGTTCCGCGCGGGGCTCTGTGCGCAGACCCTCGAGGCGGCTGCCGATGCCGCCGCTGTCGAGCTGTGGCGGTGCATCAGTGTCCATCAGGTCCGGGCGCGAAGGATGCGCCACGCCACGCAGTACCTGCTGGGCGGTGCGGTGCTCCTGGTCGCGATGGCCGCGGCGAGGCTCGTCACCGCTCTTGCCTGAGGCCCGGGCCGGTCCCAGGGACCGGGCGGCGTTCCGTCCCGTCTGCCTTCGGCCGCGCCGCCGTACCGGCCCGCGGGCCGGCGCTCCCGGACCGCCGGTGTGCGGGTCACGGACCGGTTGGCGTGCAGAGGAAGCCGGCGCGGAGCGGGGCCCGCAGGGCCACCCGGTGCGGATGCCCACCTCGCCCGGCCGGTGGTCGACGACGGCGGCGGGGCCCTGGACGTCGACAGGCTGCCTTCCGTCGATCGTCACGAGGAGTCCGTGGGGGGCATCCCGGGCGGTGATCGGTGTGAACGGGCCAGGGACGCCCTGTCCGACGTGCTGGACGGACTCGGTGCCCACTGCTGTCCCCTGACCGGGGGCGCCCTGTTGCCGGGGAGGCGGCTGTGGCTTCGCGTCCTGGCCCGGATCGGCGGCGACGCGCTCGGTCGCTCGGTCGGTCGGGCACGGCCGGGGCCGACGGCGCGGTCAGTCGGGACCGGTCCGCCAGTACGGGGCGGGCCGGTCGGCCAGGTGGTCGAGCAGTTCCCGTGTGCCGGGATGTGCGGAGTGGGGGGTCAGACGGTGGCGGAACCAGCGGGCGAGTCCGGGTGGCAGGGTGCCCGCCCGGTCGGCGGCGGCGCGAACGGCGGCGGTGGCCGCGTCGATGTCCCCGGTGGCCAGCTGGGCCTCCACGACCGGGCGCAGGCGTGCGGCGGCGTGCGGGGAGGGAGGCTGTGAGGGGGGCGTGCCGTCGGTGAGGACGCTGTGGTAGCAGGAGAGCGCGCGGACCGGTTCTCCCAGGCGCAGCCAGGTCTGGCCGCGGGCGAGGGTGAGGAACTCGTCGTTGACGTAGCTGCCGGTGGGGTCGGCTTGCGCGTCCCAGGTCGGGGAGGTCCCGGCCAGGGCTCGCTCGGCGTGGTCCAGGGCCCGGAGGGCGGCGGCGTGTTCGCCGAGCCGGGCGAGCGCGCGGGCGTGGCGGGTGTGCTGGATGACGGCGAGGCGGTGGGTGGGGCGGGGGTCGACGGTGCGGGAGGCCCGGAGCAGGGAGAGGGCATCGCGGGGGTCTCCGCGGCGCAGGTGCCTGAGGGAGAGCAGGGAGAGATAGGCGGCGGTGTGGCGGGGCGCGCCCGCGGCGGACGCGGCCCGGATCGCGGCCAGGGCGTAGCGCTCGGCACGGACCTCTTCCCCCAGCGCGCCGCTGATCCAGGTGCACAGGGCGGCGCTGCGGGCCGCGAGGAGGAGCAGCCGGGCGCCTGTGGCGGGGTCGTATCCGCAGCGGGTCAGCAGGTCGCTGACGAGTCGGTACTCGGCGCGGGCAGCCAGGTAGAGGGCGCCCTGGTGCATGGGGCTGCCGGCTTCGAGTTCTTCGAGGGCGCGGATGCGGGCCTCGGACCAGGTGAGTGTCGCGGGGGTGATGCGGGGGCCGTCGCGGGCGGGGGGCCGGGGATCGGTGAGTGCTTGTACGGCGCCGCGGATCTGGCCGGCGAGGGAGGGTCCGGTGATGATCAGCGTGGGGCCGCAGTCCCAGGTCGCTTCCGCGGTCGCCCGCGTGACCCCGATGGCGGCCTGCGGGTTCCACGGTTGTCCCGACAGCGCGTGGTCACCGGTGGCGCCCGGCAGCCATCGCGGCCAGCCCAGGCGCAGGACGATGTCCCGGTCCACGTCGTGGATGCGGGCGATGGCGAGCTGGGCGCTGAGTTCGGGGGTGATCCGGCCGGATTCCCAGCGGGACACCTTCTCCCGCCGCGCGGCCATCTGCCCGTGACCGAGTTCCGCGTGCACCCGGGCGATCAGCTGGGCGTACGCGGACTGCGAGAGGCCGGTCGCGGTTCTGAGCGCGACCAGGGGATGCGCTGCCATGTCGGTGTGTCGGGCGTGCGTGCCGGCCCCGACCGGCACGTGGAAATTTCGTCGAAGTATCAACAAATCTCGAATTCATAGTAACAGATCGACTCCGAAGCGTCAAAGTCGCGAGGCAACACCGAGCACCCCGATCCGCCTTGCCCGTCAGGTCTCGTCCGATTTCTAATGTTCAGGCGGGGCGAGCGGCCGACCGGAAATTCCGGGCGCCGCACCCAAGGGGATCCGAACCGGATTCCCGAATCCGATCACCATCGATCACCACCGATCGCCGCCGCATTCCGATGAATATCACGGAGCACACGCATGTGCTTTCCGGAGATCAACCGAGAGACAAGGACAGCAAGATGAGTCTGACCGACCTGCGGGCGATGGGCTTCCCGGCACTCGACGCCGCCGCCGCCGAAGCAGCGGCCGGAGAGGGCCTCAACGCCGCCCAGTGCGCCCACATCAAGGCGCTCAGCTTCACCAGCGCGGTGATCTCCTGCGGCGGGACCCCGGCGAACTACATGGCCATCTACAACCGCGAGTGCAAGGGCAAGTAGGGACATCGCCGAGCGCCGCGGCCGGCCCCACGGCCGGCCGCGGCACCCGGCAGAGGAACCATGCAGTGAACTTCCGACGATTCCACACCCACCAGAGCGGCGACACCGACTGCGGCCCCGCCTGCGTCCGCACCGTCCTGCGCCGACACGGCCGCCTCGTCGACACCACCGTCCTACGGGACTCCGTCGGGCTGGGGCAGCGGGGCTCGACCCTCGCCCGCCTGCACCGCGTCCTCGCCGACCACGGCGTGGCGTCCGAACTCCTGCGCCTGGACACCGCACAGCTCGCCCTGGCCCTGGAGGTCGCGGGACCGGCGATCATCCGGGTGCACATCGACAGCCGACCGCACTTCATCGTCGTCCACACCGTGCGCGGCAACCGGTTCGTGGTCAGCGACCCGCTGTTCTCCGGCCCCACCCTCATCGATCCGCAGGACCTCACCGAAGTGTTCACCGGCCACGCCCTGGTGACCGGCCGCCCGGTCACGGGCCTCTCGCGGTGGGCGCGCCTGCGCGGACCCCGCCCACAGCCGGTGCTGCGGCCACTGGTCAGGGCGCACTGGCCCGCGCTGGCCCTCCTGCTCTCGCTGACCGGCGCGGTCTCCCTGGCCGCACTGGCCACCAGTCTCTTCCTCAAAGTCGGCACCGACCTGGTACTGCGGGAGGACTCCACCCACTCCCTCGACCTGCTCGCCGCCGTCCTGGCCCTGGTGGTCATGGTCGCCGCCGGCGCCAACCACCTGCGCGGGCGGATGAGCGTCACCCTCGGACAGTCCCTCCAGCGCCGGCTGTCCGAGGACTACATCCGCCGACTGCTGCGCCTGCCGCTCGCCTTCCACCAGGGGCGGCGCGCCGGGGACCTGGTGAACCGCGTCGACGACGTGGGGGAGATCCAGTCCCTGGTGGCCTCCTCCACGGTCCGCGCAGCCATCGACCTGGGCATCGCGCTGCTCACCGGTAGCTACCTCGCCTTCGACGACCCGCCGGTTCTGGGCATCCTGGCGGCCTCCGCCGCGGTGAACCTCTGGTCCTCCTGGCTCCTGTTCCGTCCGATCCGGACGGCGTCGGAGGAGGCCCTCCAGCGCGACGCGACGCTCAAGGCCGAACTGTTCAACATCCTGCGCGGCTACGAGCATGTCGTGGCCCTCGCAGCCCGTGACTTCGCCGTCCGCCGCGTACTGGACCGGCTCGAACACCGGATCGCCGCCGAGACGAGGCTGGGGCGGCTGGGCAACACCAACACCGTGCTCAAGGGCCTCAACCTGGGCCTGACCACACTCCTCGTCGTGTGGGCATGCCTGCACCAGAACCACGCCGGCACCCGGAGCGTGGGCGAGATCCTCTCCACCGTCGCCCTGGCCGGCTGCTTCCTCGCCGCGGTCGACTCCCTGGCCGGCCTGCAGGTCGCATTCCAGCACTTGGCAGCCGCTGTCGGCCGCTACCGCGACGTGACACAACAGCGCGAGGACCCCTTGCTCACCGTCCCCGCCGGCGCCGGCAGGCCTACCGTGCCGAACACCGGCGTCGACGCACGAGCCCTGACCGTCGTCTACCCGGAGCAGACCCGACCCGCCCTCGCCGACTTCGACCTGTCCGTCGGCCCGGGGGAGCGGATCCGCCTCGTCGGCGCCAACGGCCGGGGCAAGAGCACCGCCCTCAAGGCCCTCGCCGGGTTCATCGCCCACCACGGCGGCACGGTGCGGATCGGCGGTCGGGACCTCGCCGCGATCGGCGACGCGTCGCTGCGCGAACGCGTCCTCTACCTGGCCGACACCCCTCTGCTGCTGGCCGCCAGTGTGCGGGAGAACCTCGACTTCGGCGTGCCGGCCGACGACCGGGCCCGGGCTCTCGCCTGCCGGACGGCCTGCTTCGACGAGGTCGTGGCCGGCCTGCCCGAAGGGCTCGACACCCTGGTGCACGAGGACGGCAGCGGGCTGTCCCGTGGCCAGGTCCAGCGTCTGGCACTGGCCCGGGCTGTCCTGCGCAGGCCTGATGTCTACCTCCTCGACGAGGCGTTCAGCGGGATCGACCGCACCACGGTCCACCGGATCTGGGCCAACCTCGCCGAGCTCCCGGCCGCCAAGGTCGTGGTGTCGCACACCGCCGCCACCGACCTCGCCTTCGACCGCGTCATCGAGCTGCCCGCCCCCGCCCCCGCCACCCCGGCCCCGCACGCCGAGGAGCACCCGGCATGCTGATCCACGACCTGCTCGACCGGCCCGACACACATCCTGGCCCGGCCCTCGAGGGCCTCGCGCTGATCAGCGGGATGTCCCCGCAACTGGCACACCTTCCGGTTCCCGCCGGTGACCGACGGCACCGAACGGCGCCCCGCGTCACCGCTGTCGTCCTGACCCAGGACGAGGAGGACACGATCGGCCGCTGCCTGGACGCCCTCACCCAGGACGTCGACGAGGCGCTGATCGTGGACTCCGGCTCCTCGGACCGCACCCTGGACATCGTGGCGGCACATCCGCTGCCCACCCGGGTCGTCCACGCCCCGTGGCAGGAGGACTTCGCGCACCAACGCAACCTCGCCCTCGACCACGTTCACGACGGCTGGGTCCTCATGATCGACGCCGACGAGGTGCTCGCACCCGCCGACGCCGGAACCGTCCGCCGCGCCGCAGTCCTCCTGGACCACATCCTGCCCCATGCCGACCTCGCGGCGTGCCCGCTGGTGCTCGACGATCACGACCCGGCCGGCCGCTACCCCGACCTGCCGCGCCTCGTGCGGGCGCGCACCGCACTGCGCTACCGCGGTCGCATCCACGAGCGTCCCTACGACAGCGACGGCAACGCGCCCCCGACGGTCCACCTCACCACCGTCCTTCGCCACCACGGCTACCACCCGACCGTCATCACCGCGAAGGCAAAGCTCGACCGCCACGCCAGGCTGACGGCACTGTGCCGTGCCGAGGAGCCGGACAATCCGAAGTGGGTGTTCTACCAGGCCCGGGCCGAACTTCCCCAGCACACCGGCCCCGAGGCCGCGCGGTCCCTCTTCGGCCGGCTCGCCGCGGCACCCGCCCGCGACGGCCTCCCCCCGTGCGACTACACCGACGAACGCCGCCAGGACACCTGGGTACTGCTGTGCGAACTTGCCCTGCGCTTCGGCGGATCGGACGAGATCGACACCTACACCGCGCTCCTGGAGCGGGCCGGGCGCGGCGCCGAGGCCACCTACTTCCGCACCGTCGTCACGACGAGCCGCAGCCTGAGGGTCCTCGCCGGGCTCGCCGACACCGCGGCCGACGCGGTGCGCGAGACCGCCTGTGCGGACATCCGGGTCATGGGGCGCCTTCACGAACTGCACGGCCTGCTGTCCCTGGCGACCGGCCGTTACGAGCATGCCGCTCCGGCCCTGGGGGCAGCACTCGCGCTCGGCGCCGGAACGTTCCTGAGCGCCGAACTGGAACGGCTGCGGGAGGAAATCGGGCCGAAGGATCCGGCCCGCTGAGCCCCGGCCCCGCCTCCCGCCGACAGGAACCGGGAAATGCGCGGCCGTAGCATGGAAGAAATCCACGATCAAGGAGGAAACGAATGTCGATGGGACCGGGTCTCGCCGGAATGCCGATGGACGAATGGAAGATCCGCACACCGAACGGAAAGGAATACGCCTTCGACACCGAGCAGGAAGCCCGCGAGGCGCTCCACGAATACGACCCGGGCAGCACGCTGTGGAAAAGAAAGGCATACCGCGGCTTCGCCGGGATCAGCACCTCCCCCCGCGGTTGGACGCAGGTCGACTGACAGCCAGGATGCACACGAGCGGCTTCCGGACGGGGCCGACAGAACCCTGTCAAGGACCCGAGGTCGGTCGGTCGGTGGGTCGGGCCCCGCCGGAAGACGCTCATGAGCATCCGCACTGTTCAGTCGACCTGCGACTTCACAAGCGCCCGGTCGGAGGCCCCATCGCTGTCCTGTCCACCTGCCGGACCGGTGCCTGCCCCCCTGACCGCTCCAACGGAGAGGATGATGACGTCATGGTGGGCCCGGTTGGCAGCAGGTCGTCTCGAAGGAGCCCGGTGCCGGTTCGGCCGGTGCCTTGGTGCGCGTTACGGGTCGCAGCAGTGTGTCCGGGAGGCCCGGCGTGGCCTGTCCTGATCGTTCATGTGGACAGGGGGTCGACCGGCGGTCAGGGGTGGCCCAGTTGCTCGGCGTCATGCGAACCTTCCCGGACCTCGGCGGTGGCGCGGGGATCGCCTGCGGTCGGCTGGGCTTCGAGGTGTTCGGCCTGGTCCGACGGGTCGTCGGCGGAGACCGGGAGGGTCGTCCCGAACTGGAGCCAGGGCCGGTCTGCATCGGCCCGGTTGCGGGGATGCATCAGGACGACGTGGAGTCGGTCCGGTTCGTTGCGGGAGGCCCGGACGCCGTGCAACTCGCAGTCCCATCTGGCGAGCCAGTCCCCGCGTGTCCTCGGTCGCGCCTCGAGCAGCCGCGCAACCGCCCCTGCCGGCCACTCCCGACTGCGGTCCTCCTTGGCTCGCAGGACCTCGTCCTTGTACTGACCGGCGGTGAACCGAAGCTCCGGCAGGTCGAAGTCCTGATTGGCAGGGTCGCGCCAGCCGGTCCGGGCAACATGATTCCCGTCACGCCTGACCGTCATGTACAGGGCGCCACAGCACTCCTCCACGCCGCACCCGGACCAGGCGGGACGAACTTCCCGGGGCGTCGCCGCGGCATGCAACGGCCCGTCCGGGCCCAACAGATACCGGGGGCCTACTCCTTGGTACCGGGAGCCTCCCACGCCACCGGGGACCGCCTCGGCCAGAAGATCCCGGCCGTTGACGATCGGGCGGACCTCCACGCTGCCCTTGTTGGGTGGTGGGCACGATGCTCAGACGGAGAAGGTCCGGTCTCGTGGTCATCGGCTGATGATCGCGGAGCCGGCTCGCTGTTGTCACGTGAAATTTCGCGTGACCTCCGATCAGGACGGTGGTCGGGCGGCTCGAAGCCATGCCGGGGCCTCCGGACACGATCGCGGACAGCGTCCCCAGCGCCTCTGGACACACCAGGGCGGTCGCGGTCCACGCCGCGGCGGGCTCCGGGTGGGCGGTGCGCGAGTACGTCGGGACCTCCGTAAGACCGAACTCCGTGAAACGCGATCCTCCGGACGGTGAAGCTGCGCGCCTTCAACCCGCGCGCCACCGAGTTGCGAAGTCTCAGCTGGATGTCCTGAGGCTGTCTCACTGATGTGTCAATGACGCCTTGGCCAAGGGCGCAGGCAGGTGCGGGCGTCCTCCTTCACCTGGATGTCATTGAATGAGATCGGCGTATGACGACTTGTGGGAATTTCCAAGTCACTCTGGTGAGAATTGCAATGGCCGCAGCCCTCTGGCCAGCCGCTTTGGAGCCGCTGCGTCTGCATACGCAGGAAATCGGCTCCGCTGAAGGCGCCGGGACTCGGCCGGGCTTGCGGTGTGGTCAGAGCGGGGTCGTCTTGTCATGCAGGAGGAGTGAGGACCGGAGGGAGGGAAACGGCAGCCCTGCGTGCGCGGGGACGGTGCGGTCGGTCAGCGCGAGCTCGGTGATGCCGCGGGTGTCAGCCCTGCGTGCGCGGGGACGGTTCCGAGGTAGACGACGCTGCCTTCGCCGTAGGGGTGTCAGCCCTGCATGTGCGGGGACGGCATTTCCTGACCTGTGACTCTAGCTGTTTAAGACGCTGTTCTGTGCCGGTTCGGCGGGCCAGGGCAGCGGCGGCCGGCTGGGGGGAGCGGGACAGGCCAGCCCGTGGCACCCGGTCGGCGTGGAGAGGCCACGGCGCGCCCGGACAACCACTGCCAGGCGTGCGTGCACGGTGCCCACGTCGGCGACGGTCAGCCCAGACTCGCCCGGAACAGCCCCGCGCACCGGTCCCGCGAAGCCCTCCCGTGTGCATGGCCGACGGGGGCGTACCGCAGCCGACCCGCCCCGGAGAGAGGGGCGAAGCATTCCCGCGGGCGGCTGAACCGGAGCGGCGGGTCGGCAGGGCGAATCAAGGACGGAGGCCGAGGGCCGACCCGCCCACGCCGGTCCTACACGGGTGGAGCGCTATCAGGGCAGCTGCTCTCACGCAGCCACTGCTCCAGCTTCTCGAACAGGGGGTGGCGCAGGTCGTTGAGATCCACCTTTCCCATGAGCAGCAGTTCCAGCGAGGGGCCGGCTTGGTATGTCCGGGTCGTGTCTCGGTTGAAGACGGACTTGCAGCGCGCTTTGAGGAACTGAACGACGAGCTCGCTGATGTCGTGGCCGTTGACGAAGTGCCGGGGGTCGCCTGTGACGAGCTTCTCGAGCTCACCGAACCGCTTGAGGAGTGATTCCTTCGTGGTGGCGCCGCGTTCCGCCTTCCCGGTCCCGTTCAGGGCGTCCTGGAATATCTCGCCGACAGTGATGGGCAAGGACGTGGCCGAGAAGATCTTCTCGAAGGCCTTGTTCGGAACAGCTGCTCCGCATCCCGATTCACGCAGACAGGCGCGGATTAGGAAGAGCGTCACCAGGCCCGGTGTGACCGCCGTGAGGACGTCTGCGGCGGTCACCGTCTCCGGCGCTCCAAGCCCCATCCTCAGAAGCTTGTTCATGGTCCGTTCGTTGAACGCGTAGGCCTCGAGCGCCGAGAAGTCTGTGCGCAGGAGGAGGTCGTTCTCCGCGTCGGCGTCGAGCCCGATGCTCACGAGGTCCGCGTCCATCACCAGGCGGGCCGCCCCGGAGTCGACTCCCAGCTCCGACAGGACGTTCGACAGGTGCAGCACTCTGCTTCGTTGCCCGGTCAACAGGCCGTACTTGATCAGCTCCGAGTCCGGAAGGTCCACGCGGTCGGAGACGGCATAGACCCGGACAAGCCCCCGCGACGGTGTCTCGGAGACGAACCAGGTGAAGAAGTTTCTGTCGCCGCGCCCCTCTACGATGACGTCCCGAATCTCGGGCTCCAGGAAGTACAGCGTGGCCAGTTCCTCCGGGCGGCGTCGAAGCTCCATCTCCCCGTCCCGCGTCACTGCTCTGTCTCCTCCGACTCCCAAGCCTCGCCGTCGGCCTGACCTTCCTCCTCCAGGTCGAGCTCGGGCTCGCGCTGACGGGAGATCATCCGAGCGAGGGAGCTGCGGTGCCCGGTCACTACCTCGATGGAGTGGGTGGCGACGATGAACTGGACCTGGCTGCCCTCGGTGCAGGCCAGCATCGCGTCCATGAGCTGCCGCTGCCACTTCACATTCAGGCTCAGCTCGGGCTCGTCGATCAGGAACAGCCGTGTGTTCCCGGGCGCGAGAAGAGTGTTGAGTAGGAGTAGGAGGATCTGCCGCTCTCCGGACGACAACTGCTCCGGGAAGAGGCTCCCGCCCAGACCCGAGTTCCGGCTACGGGAGCCGATTGCACTGGGCATGCGACCCGGCACGTGCCTGACCTGAAGTCCGCGGCCGCGACTGTAGGTGACCTCCTTCCCGCTGCTGTTGAAGAACCGATTCATCTCCGTCGTGAAGGTGCGGACCAGGCTGACGGTCCCCGCCAAAGCCTCAAGCCGCGCCTGCTGCGCATCGATGAAGGGGCTCAGCACGTCCTCGACCACACCGATCTTCGACGAGGGCACAGCTTTGACCGCCTCGACGAACTGGTCCCGCTCGAACGAGGGAAGTAGACCGTACCTGCTGTACTCACGGCTCTGTTCCGCCAATTGGTCGAGGCTCTCGATGAGCTCCTCGCGAGTCCTCTCGTCGGCTTTGGTGAGGTCGGTGGACGCCGCGCGTTGCAGAATTCCGAGGTAGGCGCTGTTGGAGCCCTTTGACCCCTGGACGCTGCCGGCGAGCGCCTTCCTCTGGATCATCGCGTTCACGCGGCTGATCGCATTGGCCAGCTCCGCCGCCACCCCGCCGCCAGGACCCTCGTCCTGCTGCACACCGAGTCTGGGCGGCGGCCGATAGTCCGCCTCATAGCGCGGACGCCTGTCGGGCTGCGACGTGATCGTATCCCCGTAGATCTGCCTGTCGTCGGCCAGGAGATACGGGGCGGCGTTCAGCTTCTCGAGGTAGGCGACGAACGCGTTGTCCGTTCCCAGTACACGTCGTCTGGAAGCGACCTCCCGTTGACGCCGGATCGGGTCGCCGTGCCAGCGCGGCCCGGATTGCGGATCGTCGAAGAGCCCTTCCTGCGACGGCCCGGGAGCCGACAGGCTTTCCGGGGAGACGGCGATCACGTCACCGCGGTTCGGAAGCTCGACGTACAGCTGCTCCAACCGGGGCACTCCGTCCGTCGTCACCTTGACGAGAAAGCCCCCGACCAGAAGCCCGTTCAGCTTGGAGATCCGGATGACGTCCCCGTTGGTGAGGTGAACGATAAACGACTTGAACGGGGTCCTGGCAATGCCAGCCCGATGATCATGAGAGTCGGACGGGGACAACGTATGCCACAGGAGCTTGAGAATGGTGGTCTTGCCACTGCCGTTGTTCCCGTAGATCAGCGTCAGGCGATCGCTCTGCATGTCTGAGCTCGTGCCGACGCCGAAACTCAACTCATAGCTGTAGAGCCCGAAGAGCTCCTCCACCTCAACGGCGGAGACGAGCGGCTGGTGAAATGGTCTCATTCCGTCCCTTTCGGACCGGTGCAGGCGGCAACCCGCACAGAAGCGACAACAGTAGTCCGCGGTCGGCTTTGCGCGGGTCGCGGCCCGCATCGCCCCGTGACACTTCAGGATCTCCTGAAGAACGACACCGCCTGCCTGCTCCTCGGACTGCTCCGGCTCGCCGACCGGCCTAACGGCCTGGCCCCCCGTGTGGCGCGAGGCCTCGGCAGGCATGCTCCGCATCCACGGATCCGGCGACGACGAAGCCACTCAACGCCACACCGGCGAACACCTCGCCCCGCCTCACCGCTCAACTGCGTACCTGGCTGCACGCCAACCCGCCGTCGGCCACCTCGGCCGCCACCGTCGTCGGACACCTTCTGGACCTCCTCGACGCACCCGCGCTGCGCCGGTACGTGAAGGCAACGACTCCCTCCATGGACCTCGACCTCATCACCGAGGCGTTCGAAGCCCGCCTTGACGCCGCCGTTTACGAAGCAGCCGAATGGAGCGATGTCCTCGAGGGGCTCGAGGCCGCCGACGCGATCGTCCTGCTCACCGCACACCGCAGCAAAGGCCTCGAGTACGACACCGTCTTCCTCCTCGGCCTCGACGAGAACCAGTGGTGGGCCTACAGCCGAGACCCGATCGAAAGCCAGAGGGCCTTCTTCGTCGGTCTCTCCAGGGCCGCGGAGCGTCTGATCGTCACCACCACCATGCCGGACGCCCGCACGGGACCCATTGCCGGCCTCTTTGCGCTCCTCGACCACGCCGGCGTGCCCGAGATCACCCGATCATGATCCCGAGCCCGGTGAGAGCTTCCGCAGTACAAGGGCCCTCCGGGGGCGATGGCCCAGGACTTCCTGCGCCGGGCCGCAGGCCGGACCCGCACCGACGACGCAAGCACACGGCCTTCGAGCCCGCGATACAGCGCGAGCCGGTGGGTACGGGCGACCGCGGTGACGGCGTCGAGCCGGACACCGTCCAGCCGCTCCAGCACTCCCTCCGCGGTGTGCGGCCGGTGGCGGAGGGCTGATGCGTGGAGCGCGAGGTGCCTCGCTTCCGCGCGGGCCGGATCAGGCTCCTTGCGAGCGGTCATGCTTCTCCGGGGCGGCCGGGAGGAGGTTCAACGTGGTCCGGGCCGGCCCGAAGTTTGTGCGTCGCCTGATCCCTCGGGGCCGTCGGCTTGCTCGTCGGGCGGATCATAGGATGTCGCGGTGATCGAGGACAGGCCCACCGATGTGGAAGAGGACGACTTCCTGGAGTTCGTCGGCGACTACACCAGTGTCTGGGCGAGCGACCGACGCAGTGTGGTCCTTCGGCGCACCCGGTGGTTCACGGTCCTCGTCTCGCTGCACCGCGGATCCCGGCCCCGGGTCACGCTCACCCTGACCGGGCCGTACTGGGCGCCCGGGGACGGGAAACGGCGGGCGGAGGTCCTGTCGGGCCTGCGCCGGGAGCAGGACGACCTGCTGGACATCCTGGGCCCGGGGTGCGAGGTGCGCTTCGACCGGCAGCGCAGCGCGGTCTCGGTGACAGCGGACGTGCCGGTGCGCTGGGAGTCGAACGGGTGCCCGCCGGCCGAGCACCTGGCGTCGCGCAGCCGCGCCCGCAAGTGGATCGTCCGCGCGGACGAGCTCCTGGTGCACGGTGCCCGGCTCGGCCTGGGACGGCGGCCCGCTGAGCCGGAGCCGGGCCGGGCTCGGACCCTGCCGCCGCGTCCGGTTCCGGCGCGGTCGGTGCCGCAGCCCCGCCTCAAGGGGGAGCCGGTGGTGGAGTGGCCCATTCCGCTCACCGCAGCCCGTGCGCAGGATTCGCCGCCGTCGCGCGAAAGTGTCGGCCGTTCCGTGCCGACACTTCCCCCGCTCCCACCGGCGGTACCCGGGCCGGCACGCGCCGAGCCGGCCCCGCCAGTGGCCGAGAGGGCCGGCAGGATCTGCCCGGTGTGCGGCGAACGGCTGACCACGCCGGGCCGTAGCCGTCACCAGCGGTGCGAGGGCCGTGCGCTCACTGTGGACGCTGCGGTGCGGCGTGCGGCTCCGCAGCCTGCGGAACCCCGGCCTGCGGCACGGGAACCCGCCACCGCGGAGGCCGTGGAGCGCTACCGGACGCTGGTGGCGGACGTGGAGCGGCGCGAGGCCGCTCTCCCCGGCCGGCGGCGTGATGCGGTGAGCCGGAACCCGGTGCGGATCCCGCAGGCCCGGGAGGCTGTACTGCTTCGTTGCCAGGGGTTCTGCGAGAACCCTGGCTGTGGTGGTCAGCCCGTCGACTGCACCGATGACGGCCGGGCGATCCTGGAGGTGGACCACGTGCGGCGGCTTGCGGAGGGTGGGCGTGACCATCCGTCGCAGATGGTTGCGCTGTGCCCCAACTGCCATGCGATGAAGGAGCGTGGCTCGTGCCGGGAGGAGCTCGTCCGGGTACTCCTGGTGGTGGCCCGTGAGGCGCACGGGCGGTGGCTACCGGGGCAGGGGGCTTGCGCCGGCCGGTAGATGTTCGGGAGAGGCTCCTCGGTGCCCGACGGGCAGGGCTGTGACGGTCGGGGCCCCGGGTGCGGTGGACGGCTCGGCCAGGGGTGTCGGCCTCGCACGGGTGGCAGCGAGAAGCCTCGCCCCGGATCACACGGCCTCGACGCCGGTGCCGGCCCCGCACTTGCGGGGACGAGCGGGCCTTGCGTCGGAGCCGGGTTGCCACACCGTGTCAGCCCTGCGCGCGCGGGGATCGCGTCTTCACGTCTGCGGCGACGGCACGGCTGTTGATGACCTCCGGGGCGCTGGCCCCGAGCCCGGCCGTGGTGGCGTGGGTGCGGGTTCGCGAGGGGGTCTCGCTTACCGCTTGCGCACCGTGATCGAATCGGCCGCCGGGAGTTCATGACAGCGGGTCGGTCATGACCGTTTCCCCCGGTGCTCTCGAGCCGCCTTCCTTCAGACGCCCGCAGCGATCTCTTCCAGCAAGGTCCTGGGCATTCGGTTCACGATCCGCCTGTCAGCCGGCCGGATGCTCACGGAGGCAAGGCCAGGGCGGCCACCCTCCTTCCCCTGTCTGGTGCTCTGTGCGTCGTGGCGGCAGGGGCGCCGGCAGTGGAGGAGCCCGGTGCCGCGGAGGCGGGATTCACACGGGTCAGGCACCGGCGGAGTGCTGGTCGATCCAGGTCTGGGGGATGAGGGCTTCGCCGTCGCGCCAGTTGTAGCGGACGCAGTCCTGGAACCAGGGGTCGGGGAGGTTGGCGTGGTCGCTGACGATCATCTGGAAGCCGGGGGAGAGGCTGGTGGTGACCTGATGCATGAGTTCGAAGAGCCGTTTGACGGTTTCTCGGTCCTCGTCGAGGGTGATGTCTTCGAGGCGACCGCTTCGTTTGGCCATGTCGGAGGGGTAGTAGGGCTGGGTCGGCTGGTCGAGCATCAGGAACCGCGGGACGGGCCGTTGGTTGGCGACCAGGTACTGGTGCAGGGCGAGGTGGGCGGCGATGTGGTAGCCGACCCAGTTCTTGCCGCTGCCGATCCGCAACAGTTCCGTCGGGCCCTGTGGGGTGTCCGCGACGACGGTCAGTCTCTTCACATCGAGGCGCACCAGGCGGTCGCCGTGTTCGAGGCGCAGGTGGCGGGCGTGACTGGTCAGCTTGCCGCTGATGTAGCTGAGGCTGTGGATGAGGCGGTCCTCGGCGTCGTCGCCGTCGAGTTGGGCTTCGAGTCCGGTGACGACGCGTTGGGCGATCGCGACGTCGGCTTCCAGGCGCTGCAGGTCGCCGCCGGGGCCGGCCGCGTCGATCTGAGAGAGGTAGGCGTCGATGCGGCCGCGAGTGTAGGCCTGGGTCTCGGAGTGGGCGAGGAGTCCGGCGTGGCGTGAGCGTTCCTCGGCGATGACGCTCAGCGCGCCTTCGACGCCGCGCAGCTGCTGGCGGATCTCCGCGGCCTGGAGGTCCAGTTCCCGCAGGGCGTGCTCGCGGCGCGGGCGTGCGGCGTGGACCGCGTCCAGTTGCCGGGTGAGGTCGCCCAGGGTGGCATGCATGTCGGTGACGGTCGGATCGGGCTCGTCCAGCACCGACCCACACACCGGGCACGATTCCTCGCCGGGGAATGCGTCGGGGACGAGGTGGAGCGCGGACAGGCGGGACATACCGCGGCCGACCGCGCTGGTATAGCCGCTCTCCTGGGCCTGGAGGTCGGTCAGGAGCTTACGTTCCTCGGCGATGACCCGTAGCTGGCGCCTCAGAGTGCCGGCCTGCTGGCCGAGTTCCAGTTCCCGGCCCCGCTGTGTCTCGTCGTCGGTGACGCGCCGGCTCTGGAAGGACGCCGCACGCCGCAAAGCGCCGGTGATCGCGGCCCGGTCGTTGCCGAGTGCTTCGCCGTCGTCGACGAGCCCGTGCACGCCGGCCTCGGCCAGCAGGGACCGCAGGCGCGTCTCGACGTCACGGTTGAGGTCCTGCGCGCTCCTCAGTTCGCCCTGGGCCCGGCGCAGAGCCCGGCGGGCCTGGAGGAGTTCCTGCTGTCGGGCGGCCTGGTCCTCGGGGACGGCACCCAGGAAGTAGGGCAGGGTCGCCTTGAGCGCGGAGCGGATGGCTGCGTCGTCGTTCTGCCGGTGGAACAGGCCCCGCTTGGAGCCCACTTCGTCCTGGTTCTGCAGGCAGAGCAGGGCGGCGTGGCCGAGGTTGGCGCTCAGGGGGGAGGCGAGGCTGCCGGGTGCGGTCCCGCTGAGGGGATCGCCGATGCCGATCCTGCGGCCCAACTGCTGGCGGATCTGCGTGGAGTCGGCGTTGACCCGCAGGTCGGCCAGCTCCGGCGGCTCGAGGTCGGCCCCGATCTCCAGCATGCCGTTGGTGACGGACCTGGCGCCCCTGCGCGGTGCGGGCCGTGCGACGAGGGCGCGCGTGTCCTGGAGCTGGAAGATGACCGCGTACCAGGCGACCGTGGCGGTGATCGGGCCGACCGGCAGTGTCACCTCGTCCCGGCCCAGGCAGAAGTCCACGATGTCCAGCAGGGCGCTCTTGCCGGTCTGGGAGGTGCCCGTGACGATGTTCAGTTCGCCGAGCCGGAATTCCAGGACGCGCTTCTCGCCGCTCTTGCTGTAAAGGATGATCGACCGCAGCTGCACGCGCCTAGGGTCTCATGCCCAGCAAGGCGAAGACCGTCGAAGGGCTGTCGGTGCGGGTCATCCACCTGCCGGCCAGAGCGGCGGCCCGCAACAGCTCGCCCAACTCGTCTTCCGACCTGCCGGGGCCGCCGAGAAGGCCCCGCACCGCGCCCTGCTCCACGGCGAGCATGCGGTGGCGGACACCGAACCGCATACCCTCACGGATCGACGGAAGCAGCGAGGCCGTCCGCGCGGGCAGCCCCGCCACCAACACGGGATGGTCACTGACCCACGACGACAGATGCGTGCGCACCGAGCCCGGCAGCGCCTGACGGGTGGGCCGGTGCAGGACGAGCGGCGCCACCACGAAACTCAGCGGCCACACCATCAGCCGGCCGCCGCTCTCACGCTCGTAGGCCCGCGCGGCACAGGACTGCACCGCGGCGAGCAGTGCCGGATTCAAGAACGCGGAGCCGGCCTGCGACCGGTCGCCCCAGCTAGGCACGGGCAGCCCGGGTCAGAGCCGCGACCCGGTCCACAAAGTCCGGATGCCAGCCGATCCGCCCGCGATCGGCCAGCTCATGGCACTTGCCCCGCCCGAAGAACGCCTCGCCGTAGCGCTCGCGGACCTGGTACCTCGTCTGGTCCAAGGTCTTCCTCAACAACTCCCGGCCAGCCCGCTCCCGCTGCGCGTCACTGGCGTCCTCACCCAGATCGTCGAGCATCCAGTCGAACTCACGCTCCCACTCATCGGACAGGTTCCCCTCGAACCGCGCGAGCTCGTCCAGACCGACCAGGTCGTCCTCCAGCCACTCCACCGTCTGCGTGTACGCGCGGTAGTAGTCCACCATCGCCTTGTTCAGCTGCCGGGCAGCGCCCACCCACCGCAGCTGGTGCGCGAAGCACGCGTCCGCGAGATCCTCCTCGGCCCGGGCGGGAAAGTCCTCCCGGCCGACCAGTGTCGGCAGCCGGTCCGCAGTGTAGTCGTCCCTGATCCGGCTCACGGCGGCCATCAACCGGTCCACCGACACACTTGTGCGGCGCTTCTGCAGCATCTCCACCGTCTGCTCGTACCACCACGCCCACAGCTGCCGCATGAACGGATTCTCATGCCCCTGCGGCAGCCCAGCCCGCAGCCTCGCACGGACCGCCCTGTCCACGTCGTCGATGGTCGGGGAACCGTCGATCACCCGCATCCGCCGCACGAACACCGCCCGCTCGGCAACCGGCAGCCCCAGGAACCTCTCCCGCGCCCCCCGGGTTGCCTTCGCGTCGGAGCCCTGCGCCGCAGCCGTCAGCAGATCCAACGCCGCCACGGGATCGCGCCCCGGAAGACGCAGCGCCGCCATCGCACTACCCGCCCGCGCCCGCTGAGTGGTCACCAGCGTCAACCACGGCCCGCACGCATCACCCGGATCATGAGTGTCCATCCACGACCGGACGGTCCGCCAGACATCGTCGTCCATGTCCCCCAGCAACCGCACACCCCGGATGTGGTGCTTCACCTGCAAGAGATCGACCGGCCGCCCGCCCTCCTCCCACGCGACATCATCGTGCAGCTCCAAGCTGATTGCCCCGTCCGGACGCTCCTCGGCGCCGCGCAACAACTCGAGCAGGGCCAGCTGCGCCTGGAACAGGTAGCCCAGAGCTGACGAGGAAGCCTCGTGTGTGGAGGATGCCATTTTCCCAGTCTCCCGATCCTCTGTCCGCCGTGTCCAGGAGGCATTAAATCGAACATGTGAATCAATATGCAGGTTAGTGGCTCGCGAGGGTACCGCTCTCGCTTTCCGGGAACTCCGCATGCTCTGGTCGTACCAGTTGGCGCCTCCTGTGCTGGCACCAAGCGGAGCCGTGCCTCCGGCGCGGCCGAGGAGATCGGGTCCGAAGGACACGGCCTGCGACAACTGGGCATACCGGCGACCCGCAGGAAGCCTCTGAGGGCTTGGGAAGGAGGAGGCCCGGGCCCCGTTCCCATCGGGCCGAGCGCCCCCGAGCGTGCAGGGACGGGCCGGACGGGGGCTTGAAGGCGTCGGTCTGCTGCTGCTCAGCATGCGCGCGGCGACGATGTCGGCAGGCACCCGACACAGGCATGGCCGCGTGCCGACTCCAAGTTCTGCGGAAGGGTGAGGACTCGTTCCACCGGCGGACCCGGTTCCCCGCGCTGTCGGCCCTGCGTACGAAGGGACGGCCTGACGAGACGTCTGAACATGAACAGATACGCGGGGGTGTCGGCCCTGCATCGCGTATGCAGGGCTGACACGGGCGATCAGACCCCCGAGCTGTGGAAGGCACCCTCGTCCCGCGCGCCCGGGGGCGAGGAGAGGCGCACCGAGTATGTGGACCGGGCCGAGGTGTCAGCCCTGCGTGCGCGGGGACGGTCCGTAGCAGGCCTCGGGCTTCCCGGTGACACCGGTGTCAGCCCTGCGTGCGCGGGGACGGTTGGCGGGGGTAGCGGGTCCGTGCGGCCCGGATGGTGTCAGCCCTGCATACGCGAGGACCTTCCGTGTGAGGGGGCGAGACTTTTCATCATCGGACGGTGGAGGCGCAGGCAGTGTCATCCCTGCACGCGCAGGGACGGTACGGAGGCGATCGACAGCAAGCTCCTGGCGCCGGTGTCAGCCCTGCGTGCGCGGGGACGGTGGGGCCAGGCCGAGCCGGTCCTCCTCGGGGAAGGAATCAGCCCGCGTGCGCGGGACGGCACTACCTGTCCCGTGACTTTAGCTGCCCACGACGCTGTTGTGTGCCGACTCGGCGGATTGTCGGGCGTAGGGCGGACCAGGACGGGCGGATCGGGGGTCGGCGCAGTGGATCTGTCGATGATGGCAGCGGTCAGGGGTGCCCGCGGGTAGAGGTGGTGCCGTCCCGGTCGTTGGGCCTGTTCCAGAGGTTTCTGTAGGTGCGGAGCTCGTCCGCTGTCAGTTCGGGGTCGCCTGTGACCGCGGACAGGGTGGTGTCCCAGTCCCGGAAGCCGTCGGTGCGGGGAGTGAGGAGGACACCGATGTGAGGTTCGCGAGGTCCGTGTGCTCGCCGCGTTCGTGATGCCGGAGCCGGAGCCATGCGGAGAACGCGGCGCGCGTGGTGTCGGTCAGGGCGGAGCATACGGCGAAGCCGAGCTGGTCCTCGCCGGGCCCGGCCATGAACGTTCGCATCCACCACGCCGTGGTGCCTTCCGCGGCCTCGGGGGCCGCGGCCAGAGCGTCGAGGAGACGGCGGCCCAGTTCCGTGCGGTGCCCGACCGGCAGGCTGTCGAGGGAAGCCAGGACCTCCTGCAGGGTCTCCTGCTCCTCGGGGGCGATCGGGCTGGTGGCGACATCCTCGAGCATGAGGCGCACCATGGTGTGGGCCTCGTCGTCGTCGCTGCCGGCCGGGGCCGCGGGCAGCAGCGGAATGCTGCGTGTCTGTGCGCCGCGTGGCGCCCATGACGGTTCCACCGGTCCCGGGGGAGCGTCGGCGTCGGCGGCGGCCAGTTCGTAGTAGCGTTCCGGCTCGCCGCCGAGGACGGGCGTCGAGGTGGCGACGCGGTGGAGGTAGGCGACCACCGCGTGGGTGGAACGCAGCTGGTCGAACAGGAACTCCCAGTCCCGGCGCAGCAGGGCGATCACGGGCGTTGCGCCGTCCTGTGCGGGGACGTCCAGCTCTTGTGGGGGGTCGGGGTGCTCGATGACGGTGACGCCGACCCAGGCGATGGCCGGACTGTCGATGTCGAGACCGGTACCCCGCCCGCTGACCATCCGGGCGCCCTGGGCCTTGAGCCGGCGTGCGCTGCCCTGGATCTGCTTTCCCGCCGAGACCAGCTGTTTGAGGACCCAGGACCTCTCGCGTTCGGCAGTACCGGGCTCGCCTTCGCGTGCCTTGACCTGAACGATGACGCCCCGGCCGCCGACCACGAGCAGTCCGTCGCTGATCTCCCGCACCCCGCGTCCTTTGCGTTCCACGCTCGGTGACATCACGAAGTCGGGCAGTCCCCAGGTCGCTGCGGCGTCGGTGACGGCCGTCTCCGCGGCGCTGCCCCGCCGGTCATGGTGGCGCAGAGGCGTGGCGTGCGGGACGGCCCGCTCGTACACCCCGTGGGGCGTGCTCACCATCAGGGTGAGCGTGTCGCTGTCCTGGACCCGTCCCAGACCGATGCCCGACGAGGCAAGGGCCGCGAGCTCGTCGGCCGACCAGTGCCTCGAGGACCGTGTGGCGTCGATCCAGGTGTCCGAACGGTCGGCAGGGTCGGGGGGCAGTACGCGTCGGCTGCCCGGGACCTGGCTGGAGAGCCAGGCGAACGAGAGCGCGAACCGGGTCACCGTCTCGATCGCGAGTGTCTGCCTCCCATCGAAAGTGTCCTCGGTGTCGAGTGGGGCGAACCCTTCGGTGAAGCACAGGTCGACGTAGGTGCCTGCCTGCGTGCTCACGGCGACACCCGGGTGGTAGGAGCTCAGCCGGTAGCGCGCCAGGACGCGTTCCTCGTCCCCGAGCGGACCGGGCTCCGCGGCCTCCAGCCACTCGACCACGGCGGGCGCTTCGGCATGGACCTGCGGCTCGACGGGAGTCGCCCACACGCCCACCGTCGCGCCCGCATCCAGAGCCGCCTCCCACTCCAGCAGGTGGGCCAGGCCCCGGCGGATCCCGTCGACGACCTCGTCGCCCGTTTGTCCGTGGAAGGGCTGGCAGTCCCGGACCATCGCCACGTGCGAGCGCAAGGTCCCGTCCATGCACGACTCCGCCAGCAACGCCCGGAGCCCCTCCGGCGAATCGGCGACCGGGAAGAACCGGGGCATTTCCGGCCTGCGCGGACGGCGCTGCACACTGAACGCCTCGACCGACTCCTCCACCAGCGCATCCAGGCACGCCCACAGCTCTACGACACATCGGCGGAACAGCCTGGTCAGTTCAGCCTGCGCCCCGGGCGGCCACGCCACCCTCGCACCGATGACGCCGGATCCATCGGCATCCGTGACCACACCCTCCTCGACAAGCCCGTCCTCAAGAAGCCGGCCCCACAACACCGCCATCGCCGCCTTGGCCTGCCGCGCATCCTGCAGATGCTGCCACGCGCGGGGATAGTGCTCTCTGATCACAGGGTCGACCGTAGCGCCGGGCACTGTCACTGCCCGCTACTCGGGTCCGGTCGGCGGACTGCGCTCGTCGGCGGGCGGGCCACCTGCAGCATCCCGGGTTCTCGACAACACGGGCCGCCCCGACAGGGGTGACCTGTCGGAAGGGACCGCTACCGTACGCACGACCGAGCGCCCGGCCGGTTCGCCCGCCGGTGCCCGGCCTGGTGTCCTCACCGACTGCCGCAGCCCGGGCGGCTGCAGCGTGCCCGAAGAGCATGGCGGCCGGGGAACAGACCGGGGCACGCCACGCAGACCGCGTCTCGGTGACAGGCTCTCCAGCAGGGCTGCGGCCGGGCGCAGCGCTTGTCCGCCACGGCGCGCAGAACCAGCTGCAGCTGCTTGTCGGCCGCCTGCCGCTGTCACAGGTTCGTCACGTCTCCACCAGACGGGTGCCCGACCGGAGACAATGGCGACGACATGGGCGATCTCACTGCCGCGCACCGCGGGTACGAGTACCAGGACCTGATGGAGGCGTGCCGTGTCGTCGACATGCTCCTCGGCGGGATCAGCGCGGTCCATGTCGACGAGAAGCTGGTGGACGACGACCGCTTCGACGACCTCACCGTCATCAACGAGGACGGGTCCCGTGAACGGACCCAGTTCAAACACTCGGACGACGACGGTCCTCTCGGCTACGCCACGTTCACGACCGACAAGCGTGATCTGAGGCTGGACCGCCTCGTGGCGGCTGCCGTCGCCGACAGGGACGGCCCCGGGGCTGATGCCAGCACGCACCGGCTGCGCATCGTGGTGCGCGACGCGCCACCGGACGATGCCGTACTGAGCGCGGTCATGGTGCCCGCCCGCCCTTCCGACAGGCCGTTCCTGGCGGGGATGAACACCACGCTGCTGCGGTTCGACGCCGAGGCCCTGTGGCGAGGGTTCGAGCTTCCCGCGCAGGGCCGGCGCAGGGCGGGCGACGTCCTCGGGTTCCTGACCGGCGGTGACACAGCCGTGTCCAAAGAGGACCTGGAATGGCTGTGCGAGCACCTGGTGGTGGAAGTCGGCGCACCGGCCATGACGATGGACCTCCAGCAACCTGGCCCGGCCGAGCAGCTTCTCCTCCAACGTGTACAGGGCGAGCTCGGCGCGGGGATCTACCCCAACGAGGGGCGTTCGCCGGTGGACGTCGCCGAGGCGCTGATCCGCGCGGTCCGCTCCGCCCGGCAACGCGGCACCAAGGTGACGCCGCGCGAGCTGCTGCGCCATGCCCAGTTGCGCAGCGACCTCGGCGCCGTCGTGCGAAAGAACCCTGTCGACCGCGCCCTGGAAGTGGCCCGGCCCGCCACGGTCGGCGTCCTTGCGGAAGCGGCCGCGACGGCGGCAGCCGACGGGGGAGTCCTGCTGGTCACAGGTCCTCCGGGACAGGGCAAGTCGTGGGCGTGCCAGCAACTGGTCGACCAACTCACCGGCGACGGATGGCTGGTCGCCGAGCACTACTGCTACCTCGGCGACGCCGATGGCGACCAGTTGACCCGGGTGGTCACCGAAACGGTCTTCGGGAGTCTGCTGGGCCGGCTGGCCGAGGCGGAGCCCGAACTCGTCCAGGAGCAGCGCCCGCGTTTCGCCGCCGACGCGCAAGCGCTGACCACGGCGGTGGACACCGCTCTGCGCAAGGACCCCGCCCGGCGCGTGGCGCTCGTCGTGGACGGACTGGACCATGTCACCCGCGTCCAAGGAGGAAGGACCAGGAGAGCCGATCCGTCCCTGGCCCTCGCCGCCGTCCTCGGCGCGCTGCCGCTTCCGCCCGGCAGTGCCCTCATCGTGCTCAGCCAGCCCGGAAGCCACCTTGCCCCCCTCCACGACACGGGTGCGGCTTCCGTTGCCGTGCCGCCGCTGACCGCGCACGAGTGCCGCGCCGTGGCGCGGCGGCTCGAACTCGTCCCGGCGGCGGACGACGATCGCACCGAACCGCTCCTGACCGACGACCGCGACGTGACCGACTTCCTGGACGCGCTGCTGGAACGCTCGGGCGGCAACGCCCTGTACACGACGTACCTCTGCCGCGAGGTCGCCCTCCGGCCGGAGACGATCACGAGAGCCGCCGCAGTGGTGCGGGCGCTCCCCGCCTACCAGGGATCGTTGGAGGGCTACTACGACCACCTCCACGACACCCTCGGCGCGGAAGCCGACATCGTCGCGGACATCATCGCCCTGCTCGGCGTGTCCGTCACCCGCGAGGAGCTCGGGCAGATCGTCCCGGACCGGGCGCACAGGATCGACGGCGCGCTGAAAGTGCTGGCCCCAGTGCTCTGTGCGACGGCCGGACCCGGAGAAATCCGCGTCTACCACGAGTCGTTCGCCCGCTACCTGCGCCTGGGCTACGACAACGACCCCGAGGCCCTGGAATCGACTCTGGCGCTGATCGCCACCTGGCTGACCGGGAAGGGACTGTTCGACGACTCGCGGGCCTTCCGCCGCCTCCTGCAGATCCTCGCCGAAGCGGGACGCGACGCGGAAGTGCTCGACCACATCGGGCGGGACTTCGTCACCCGCGCCGTCGCCACCGCCCACCCGGCCTCGGCGATCAGGGACAACCTGGCCACCGGCGTGCGCTGCGCCGCCAGGACGGCGAACTGGCCCCTCGTCGCGCGCTGTGTCGAACTGGCCAGGGCCGCGCAGACGTACGAGTTCGAGCGCTTCGAGTCGGACCTGGTGGAATTCGCCGACGTGCCGATCGCCTTGATGGGGGCTCAGACGCTGGCGGATCGGCTCCTGCACGACGGGCGGACCGTCATGCCCGCCCGGGCAGGTCTGCAGATGTGCGCCGTCCTCGACGAGGCAGGCGCCGTGGCACCCTGGCACGCGTACATGACGGCACACGACCACGAGGCGGAATCGGACCACACCTCCTACGGGGCGCAGTCCGACCGGGCCGTCGAACTGGCCTACCTGCGCGGCCGGCTGCGCCTGTCGGCGACCGACCACGGGACAGGGGAGGAAGCGCGCGAGGACGGGCCCGGCCGGCCGGTGTCGCTGGACCGCGTCGCCGAGTGGCTCGACGAACGGGGTGACCAGGCAGCGGCCGACGCCGTCGTGAAGATACTCCTCGACACGGTCGGGATCGAGGCCGTCACCGACCTGGTGCCGCGCCTTGGGACCGGCGGCCCGGTATGCCTCTCGCTCGCCGAGCAGATCGCCGCAGGTGCGGTACCGGGAGTGGCGGGCAGCACCGCGCACTGGGCGCGGAAGGCCGCTGGCCTGGGCTACGTGCCGGGAACGGCGCACCGGCTCATCGCACTGGGGGTCGCCGCCGCCGACCTCGCCGCAGGCCCTGCGGCAGACGAAACCGCGACGGCCCGTGACACCCTGTTCTCCCTCACCCGCGACGTCCAGGACGAACAGGTCCGGTGGAGCCCCATGCTCGCGGCCAGGTGGCTCGACGCACTGGCGGTCACCGCACGGACCGACCCCATCGCCCTGGACGCGGCACCGGCTCTCATCCAGGGACCCGGCTGGTACCCCTGCTGGCTGCGGTTCGCGATCGCCCTCGCCCGCGCCGAAGCCGCCGAAGCACCCACCCGTTCCGGCCTGGCCACCGAAGCCATCGGGCTCCTGACCGCAGACCTCAGCCGCGACACCGGCAAACCGCGCGCCTGCGACCTCTACCCGATCCATCCGCTCATCGAAGACTCGGTACGCCGGGCGGCCGCCCTCGTGTCCGACCAGGACTGGCCCCAGGCCTGGAAGACCCTCATCCACGTCAGCCGGGAAATCAGCGTCAGCCTGCGCGGCGAGATGGGCGGACCGCTGCCGGCCGACACGCTCCTGACGATCGCCGTCGAGCACACCACGCCCGCACGGCGGGCCGGCGTGGACGAAGCCGTCCGCAACGAGCTCCTCCAACAGGCCGGCGGACGCTTCTACGGCGATCTCGCCCGCTACCGCCTCATCCACGCGCGCCACGCCCTCACCACCGACGACCCCGCCGGGGCCGAGGAACTCTGGCTCGCGGCCTGCGGCTTCCTGGTGGCCTACGGCTGGCGCAAGGACATCACCGTCTACGAGGTCCTTGATCCGCTGCCCGCCCTGGTCGCCGCCGACCCGGCCCGGGGCCGGACCAGGGTGGCGCGCATCCAGCCGCTGTGCGAACGCCTCGTCCTCCACACCGACGGCAAGGAGACCAACGCCGCCCGCCCGCGATGGTGGAACGTCCTCGCCGCAGCAGACCCCGCGGCCCTCGCCGATCTCGCCGCCACCGGCCTGCTCAGCGACTGCAACGGCCCGAACCCCCTCCTCCACGGCGCCCGAAAAGCCCTCTGGGACGCATGGAACGACACCGCCGACCCGGTCATGGCAACCGCCCTGCGCCTCACCCTCGACACCCCGCTCCGCCAAGGCGACGCCGCACTCCTGGACCGGCTCGCCCGGACCATCGACCCCTCCACGCCCGACGGCGTTCCACAACTGCTGCGCCTCGCACTGAGCAGGGCCGACGAGCGACAGGCCCACCGCGACTCCTCCACCGACCACACCGAGCCGGACGAAGCGCAACTGGTCGCGGAACTCAACGCCGTCGCCGAACGCATCGGCGCCCCGCACCTCGCCCCTCTGCCCGAACCACCGGCCGCCGACGAACCCCACAACCACCGCACCGCACCCGCCCCCACGCAGCCGGCCACGGTCCCGACCTCTCCCGCCGCCCCGCCGCCCGCGCCCTCCGAACCGGTCGGCCTGATCCGGGTGCTGCGCGCATGGCACCTGAGCCCGTACACGGCCGACACACCGCAACACACCCTCGAACAGATGACAGACCTTGTCGGTGACGGCCTCCTCGACCTCGCCACCCGAGGACAGACCGACGAGGCCGCACAAGTCCTGCGCGCCATCGCCGGCCCCTTCGACTTCCGCGACGGCCCCCTCCTGCTGCGCCACCTCGCGGACAAGCTCCACCAGAACGGCCACGACGCTCTCGCCGCCGAAGCCTACGCACTGACCTGGGTACGCACCCGCGGGCACGGCGGATGGCTGAACTTCGGAGGCGAGACAGCCCTCGACGCCCTTCGCACGGCCTCCCAACTCGACCCCGCCCTCACCCACCGCGTCATCACCGAGGAAGTGGAAGCAGTGGTCGGCGCCGGCCGGTACGGGACCCACGGCATCACCCAGGCACTGATCTTCGCCTTCGCCCACCAAGCCCTCGGCCTACCCCCGAACGACTCCCTCGACGTGGCCTTCGCCCTCTGGGACGAAGCCGCAACGGTCATCGAGAACAGAGCACCCCGCGTCCACGACAGCGACGACCCCCAGCACCCCTACCGCGCCCCCGACAACGACAACGGCACCCCCGCACCCGGCAATCTCGACCGCGCCTTCGCGACCGCGACACTGGCGGCGCTCGCCCACGCCGACCGGGAAGGCAAACGCCGCGCGATGGTCGCGACACGGGCCCTGACAACACTGCGCCCCGAAGCCACAGCACCCGCCGTCGCCCTCGCGCTCAAGCAACTCTCCGACCCGGCAACCCTGATGTGGCTACTGTGCCTCCTCCACGAACAGGGACCGGCGGCCCAACGCGTCGTCGACCACTGCCAGCACGCACTCGAAGCACTGGCCCAAGGACCGCTGCTCACCGTCCGAGCTCTCGCCCGCCGACTACTCACCAATGCGGCAGGCCTGCCCATGGGACCCTCCGACCCGGCCGCACTGAACCCGCCGATCCTCCTGCGGACCTCCACCGCACCGGAAGACAGCCAGAAAGACCGCTTCGTGCGAGGGATGGTCGCAGAGGTGGCACGCGTACGGCTGAACAAAGCCGAGCAGCTGCAACCCGGGCTGATCCGAGCGGTCCTCACCGAGGCCCGCCGTCAACTCGACACCGAGCGCATCATCGAGCGGAACAAGACCCAGCTCCGCGCCAACCGCAGTGCCGACGAGGACGAGCTGCCGGACGCCTACCTCGCCCTCGAGGAAGCCATCGAAAAGGCGATCCAGACGGTGGCAGCCGGCAGCCGCGCGCACAGGGTCTCGCACGGCACGGGTGCGAGCGATCCGACCGATTGGGAGGACCAACTGGCCACCGTGCTGACAGACGACCCCCGCATCCCGCTGGCCTTCGAAGAAGCACGCTGGCCGCGCCCCGACCTTCCTCTTCCACCCGGCCCGGACAACCCGTCCGACCAAAACACCCCGGCGGCCCGAACAACCACCGAGACCACCTCCGTGCGGCCACTGGCACAAGCCGCCGCCCTCACCGGACAGAACCTCCCGGACTGGCGCATCCTTGCTTCCGCGGAGCAACGCAGGTTCCTGTCACCGCAGACCAGGACGACCGGCCTGACCGTCGTGACCCTCTCAGGCCCGGAAGTGACGGACACCGGGAATCAGCAAGGCAGCGCCGCCCCCTTCCTCCTGAACGGAGACCTCGAGGAGTGGACCCGACCCTCGGGGCAACACCCCGACGCTGACCTCCCGCCGGGAACCCCACTCCTCGGCCTCGACCGAAACATGGCCGCCACCGCAGACGCCGCCCAAGGCCTGGGCCTGCCCGGCTTCGCACTGACACCCACCCCATGGCTGCGCGCCGCGCTGCGCCTGACACCCGGAGCACCGCTGACACTGGACGACGACCGCGGTCCGGCCCTACGGCTCATCTGCTGGCGCACCGAGTACGAGCACATCGCCTACTGCCTGCCGTGGCCACGGACGACTGGCTGCGCAGTTGCAATCCGCCCCGATCTCCTGGACGTCTTGTCCGAACGAATGTCCGCGCCGATCGTCATCCGAGACTTCGTCATGCAATCGGGAGCGGACTGAGACGAGAAGAACGAGACACTGCAGTTGGAAGGACAGAGAGGCTGGGATAGGGCCAGCACTCCCTCCGTGGTGTGCTGCCAATGGAGGGCTGATGCGTGGAGCGCGAGGTGCCTCGCTTTCGCCCGGGCCGGATCAGTCCCCTTGCGAGCGGTCATGCTTCTCCGGGCCGATCGGCCGGGTGAGGTCCCACGTGGTCCGGGCGGGGCCGGAGACTGTGCGTCGCCGCAGCCACGTGGGGCCGTCGGCTTGCTCGTCGGGCGGATCGTAGGATGTCGCGGTGATCGAGGACAGGCCCACCGATGTGGAAGCGGACGACTTCCTGGAGTTTGTCGGCGCCTACACCAGTGCCTGGGCGAGCGACCGACGCAGTGTGGTCCTTCGGCGCACCCGGTGGTTCACGGTCCTCGTCTCGCTGCACCGCGGATCCCGCCCCCGGGTCACGCTCACCCTGACCGGGCCGTACTGGGCGCCCGGGGACGGGAAACGGCGAGCGGAGGTCCTGTCGGGCCTGCGCCGAGAGCAGGACGACCTGCTGGACATCCTGGGCCCGGAGTGCGAGGTGCGCTTCGACCGGCAGCGCAGCGCGGTCTCGGTGACAGCGGACGTACCGGTGCGCTGGGAGTCGAACGGGTGCCCGCCGACCGAGCACCTGGCGTCGCGCAGCCGCGCCCGCAAGTGGATCGTCCGCGCGGACGAGCTCCTGGTGCACGGTGCCCGGCTCGGCCTGGGACGGCGGCCCCCTGAGCCGGAGCCGGGCCGGACTCGGACCCTGCCGCCGCGTCCGGTTCCAGCGCGGTCGGTGCCGCAGCCCCGCCTCAAGGGGGAGTCGGTGGTGGAGTGGCCCATTCCGCTCACCGCAGCCCGCGCGCAGAATGCGCCGCCGTCACGCGAAAGTGTCGGCCCTTCCGCGCCGACACTTCCCCCGCTCCCACCGGCGGTACCCGGGCCGGCACGCGCCGAGCCGGCCCCGCCAGTGGCCGAGAGGGCCGGCAGGATCTGCCCGGTGTGCGGCGAACGGCTGACCACGCCGGGCCGCAGCCGTCACCAGCGGTGCGAGGGCCGTGCGCTCACTGTGGACGCTGCGGTGCGGCGTGCGGCTCCGCAGCCTGCGGAACGCCGGCCCGCGGCACGCGAACCCGCCACCGCGGAGGCCGTGGAGCGCTACCGGACACTGGTGGGCGACGTGGACCGGCGCGAGGCCGCTCTCCCCGGCCGGCGCCGGGAAGCGGTGAGCCGGAACCCAGTACGGATCCCGCAGGCCCGGGAGGCTGTACTGCTCCGTTGCCAGGGGTTCTGCGAGAACCCTGGCTGCGGCGGTCAGCCCGTCGACTGCACCGACGACGGCCGGGCGATCCTGGAGGTGGACCACGTGCGGCGGCTTGCGGAGGGCGGGCGTGACCATCCTTCGCAGATGGTTGCGCTGTGCCCCAACTGCCATGCGATGAAGGAGCGTGGCTCGCGCCGGGAGGAACTGGTCCGGGCGCTCCTGGTGGTGGCCCGTGAGGCGCACGGGCGATGGCTACCGGGCCAGGGGGCTCGCGGCGGACGGTAGATGTTCGGGCGAGGCCGCTCCCCGGTGCCCGACGGGCAGGGCTGTCACGGTCGAGGTCCCGGGTGCCGTGGACGGCCCGGCCATAAGTGCGGCCTCGCACGGGTGGCAACGAGAAGCCTCGCCCCGCACCACACGGCCTCGACGCCGGTGCCGTCCCCGCAGCTGCGGGGACGGCACCGGCTCCATCCACGTCGGCCACTCGTCCGGGGTGTCAGCCCTGCGTGCGCAGGGACGGTTTCAACCCGCCCTACTCCTACCGAGTCGCCGAGGTGTCAGCCCTGCGTGTGCGGGGACGGTACCGCCCATGCGGTACTGATCAGGGTGCAGAGGGTGTCAGCCCGGCGTGCGCGGGGACGGTGCCGTGCCCGGGCTGCTGGGCTCCGACTCCGCGGTGTCAGCCCGGCGTGTGCGGGGACGGTACTTCCTGACCTGTGACTTTAGCTGTCCAAGGCGCTGTTCTGTGCACGTTTGGCGGGTTGAGCTTATAGCGGTACGGGTTGGCAGGAGCGGGGTGAGATCGGGGTGGGCGGGTTGAGGGTCGACATGGCTGCGAGTGGCTGACCGGTCGCAGGGCCGGGTGCGAACGGTCAAGCTTCACCGGGGACGGGCGCACGACATGCGGTGAGATCACGATGACCGAGGAATTCGTTGTGCGCCGGTCGGCGCAGGACTTTCCACCGATGGATCACCGCGTGGGCCGGTGGATGCAGTCTGACTGGGGTCCGGGCCGAGAGCACATGGCCCGGGGCAGGGGGCTGCGGCAGGCGTCGCTGTTCGGCGCTCGGACTTTCGCGGTGACCGACACCGAGGAGAGCGTAACGGTCGACCGGTCGAAGGACACGGGGGAGCCGGTGTCATCGGACGACTTGTCTGTCGGCGGTTGGTGATAGTGATGGATGCGCGGCACCAGCGGAGCAGGAGAGCAGAATGGCAGACGAGCGAGACGATCCGGAGCAGGTACGCCTGAGCGCGCTTGTGAGCCGGCGCCAGTCCGGTTCCCTTCCACCGCCCATGGCCGCGGCCATCCTTCCGTGCGGGGATCTCGCACCACCGGTTTTTGAACGCCTGGTCGGTGAGACGATGTGGCTGGTGGACGGGATGAACGACATCCGGGGCTACGGGCGTTCCGGTCAGGACCAAGGCGGTCTCGACCTGATCGGCCGCAAGGACGGAAGCACACACGTCTACCAGGTTCGAAGGATCCGCTCCTTGAGTGCCACCGCGTTGCGTAAGGCGGTGGCCGACTTCGCAGGCCCGGCACGGACGAGAACCCCCCAGCCGCAGTGGACGCAGCGGCGATTCGAAGCAGTCCGCTTCGTCCTGGCCGTGGGCTGCAAGGTCGACGACACCGCGGTCGAGAACGAACTCGTCGCCCTGCAGGAGGAGTACGAGGGCGATCTGCGGATCGACCTCTACGACGCCGGCGCGTTGACCCGCTTCCTGCGGGAGCGGCCGAGTGTCGTGGGCGGGGTGTTCGGCCCGCAGTGGGCCATGGCCCTTTACGGCCTCGAGCTGCCCGCCCCGCCCGTGTTGCCGAGCGGCTACGCCCTGCTCAACGATCCTCTGGAACACCTGGGGCTCTCACCTGCCCTGGCAAGAGCCGAGACGATGGCCATTGCCGACCCGCTCGAGGCAGCGGTGCTGATAGCAGATCTGGTAGAGATCCTTCTGCAGGAGAACTACCGGGCCCACGCCGAGGTGTTCCGCGTCCGCCGAAGGGAACTGCTCGAGGAAGCGGGCGAGCCCGACGAGGCCCTGGCCCTCTCGGCGGGCATCCTGATGGACCGCCATGACGACGGACTGCGAGCACAGGACGAACTCGTCCACGCCGAGCGCCTCGCCCGTGCCTGCACAGGAGCCCAGACACATCTCTACACCGCACTGCGGGCCCTCGACGACTGGTACGTCCACGGGTACGACCTGGAACCTGTCGTCAGCGCCGTCACCGCGATCGTGCACGCCGACCTGCCGCTGGCGGGCCGAATCCTGCTCGCGGTCGCCGAGCAGGTCGTGGTGGACGACGACCCGCTGGACAACCCGCAGGACCTGCAGGCCCTGCTGGATGCCGTCGCAGGCTCCCAACCGGCCGATATCCGCATACGGATGCAATGCTGCTCGGCGGACCTCACCATCCGCGCAGGTACACAACCCGGCCAGGCCTACGCCGACCTGGCCAGCCGGGCACTCGGCGGACGCATCCCCGAGCGGTTCGCGTCCCTGGTACTCATGCGCCAGGGACGCGCACTGGCCATGGCGGACGAGGGACCCGACGCCCTCGAGGCATACCGCCGAGCCGTCCTGGCGGCCATACGCGCGGGCCTGGGAGCGGACGCCCGCTGCGCCCTGCGGTCCATCTCGATGCTCTCCCACCAGTTCTCGTTCGGCGTGAGCGGCTTCGACCAGTCCGTCAAGGCCCTGCAGGGGGCCCGCACGATCGGATCCCGTGAGCAGGGAATCATCCACGGAGTGATCGACCCGGTGGTCGGCGCGCTGGAGGAACTGGTTGACAACCGCCCGCGCGGGGCTGTCCGTATGGCTCGCCGCTGGCTCTGGAAGGAGCGGCTCGGCGGAGCCCTGATGGATGAGAAGATCGCCCGCAGGCGGCTGGGCGAGGCTTGGGAGCTCGCCGAACTGCCTCGGCACGCCGTGGGGCAGTACGTTCTCGCCGGAGAGCGGGAGAAGGCCGTCGCCGCCGCCACGAAAGCAGAGGAGTTTCTCGGTTCCGGCCGCTTCCTCGAGGTCGGGGCCCGCTGGGTGAGAGCAGCGGCGGCAGCCGTCCTCGAAGCACAGGGCGACTTGGTCCCCGACGACGAGGTCGACACCCTCGCCCATGCTCTGGCCGACATCGTCCTGGCCGGTCCGCCCGACGGGCCGTCGGCAAGCGACCCCGTCGGGCACGCAACCGGTGCGCTGGCCGCGCTCGGCCACCGACTCCCGCAGACCGTCGCCACCCGCATCCTGCCGACCGTCCTGACCTGGTTGCCCAGAGAACCCCAGCACTACCGGTACACCGATCAGTCGATGCTCATGTTCCTGTCGGCCTGCACCGAAGCCCGCCTCACCGAGGCAGGCCAAGCAGTCGACGCACTCTGGGAAGCCGTGAAACTCGACATCCACCGGGCAGAGGCGCACCTGGCCGCCGTCACCGTGCACCACGACCGCATCGAACAGGAACTGCGCCAACACGCCGGTGACGGCAACCTCAACGCCGCAATCGTCCTGGCGAGCTGGCACATCGACGACCCCGCAGTGGAGAACACTGCACGAGAACTCGCCGCGCACGTCCTCGCCGAACCCGTGGGAACACCCCGCAACGGCTACGAGATCGGTGACGGCCCCGCCCTGTGCGCGGCACTCCTGGCCGCAGCCACCGCAGGCAACAGCACCCGTGACACGCAAACCGCCGCCCTCGGACAACTACGGATCGACGTCGCACACCACCTGCTGTCCTGGGCACAGGACCACCTCGACACCGCGGACCGGCGCACCACCGCGCTGCGGGCACTGGCCCAACTGGCCTCCACCCTGCCGCGCACGACCCGCACCGCCATGGTCGACGCCCTGATCGCCGTCCACGACCACCCGGGCAGCCACACCCTGGACGACTTCGAACAGCGCTCCCGACACCCCCTGAGCACCTTCACCATGACCACCGACGCCCAGAACCTGCGGGCGGCAGCACTCCACGCAGCCGCCGAATGCGCCACGACTCCCGAACAGGCTGCAACCGTCGAACGCCTCACCCTCGCCCATGCCAGTGGCCACCAGGACAACACCGGAACAACCCGCCTCTGCGCCCAGACCCTGCGCACCACCGACCTGCTCGCACCGGTCCCGCTCCACCTCGTAGCCGCGCACCGGGCGGCCCCCCTTCGCCAGTGCGCGGTCATCTGCTGGGCCCGCCGGCCCCATGAAGCTCCCGACCTCGCGCAGGTCTTCGCCCAGGACGCGAACACCGCTGTCAGGGTCAACCTGGCACACGTGCTGAGCCACTTCCCGCTCACTCAACAGGAACCGTACGGCCCGGTCCTCGACCTCCTGCGAGAAGACCGCAGCGCCCGGGTGCGGCAGGCAGCGACCGGCCTGCTTCCGAGTCAGTGACGAGCGGAGCCGCTGCTGCGCTCTCTGCCCGGCAGCGGGATACGAGAGCCCTGGCCGGGTGTGAAACACCCCGGTCAGGGAGGCCGTACTGCTGCGCTGCCGGGAGCCCTGCACGAGCCCTGACTGCGGCTGCCAGCCCGCCGAGCGCACCGATGACGACCGGGCGATCCTGGCGGCGAAGCGCATGCGGGGACGGCTCGGCGCAGGTCAGATGCCGGCGCGGTGTCGGTCGATCCAGGACCCGGGGGATGAGGGCTTCGCCGTCGCGCCAGCTGTAGCGGGCGCAGTCCTGGAACCAGGGGCGGGGAGGTTCGCGTGGTCGCTGACGATCACCAGGAAGCCGGGGGAGAGGCTGGTGGTGACCTGGTGCATCGGTTCGAAGAGCCGTTTGACGGTTTCGCGGTCCTCGTCGAGGGCATGTCGGAGGGGTAGTTACGGCTGGGTCGGCTGGTCGGGCATGGGAACCGCGGGGCGGGCCGCTGGTGGGCGACGAGGTACTGCAGGGCGAGGTGGACGGTGATGTGACAGCCGACCCGGTTCTTGCCGCTGGCGATCCGCAGCCATTCCGTCGGGCCCTGTGGGGTGTCCGCGACGACGGTCGGTCTCTTCGCATCGAGGCGCGCCGGGCTGTCACCGTGTTCGAGGCGCAGACGGCGGGCGTGGCTGGTCAGCCTGCCGCTGGTGCAGCCGAGGCTGTGGACGAGGCGGTCAGAGGTGGTCCCACCACCAGGAAACGGAGGGGTAGGCGAGGGGTGTGTCGGTCTTGGGCGGACGGTTGGTGAGTTCACCCCAGACCAGGCGGATCGGCTGGGGCGGGGTCCCGACGGGGTCGGTGTAGCGGGGGACGAGCGGAGGCCAGTCGATCGCGTCGACGCGGACCTCGAGGAGTGCGAGGTCGAGGTAGGCGAGGGTGTCACGGGCCAGTCCGGCCTGGTCGGCCCGGTGCCGCAGCCGCAGGAGCAGGTGCATGATCCGGTCGCGGTAGCCGGTGAGGAGGGCGACCGCAGTGGCGGTGTCGCAGTGGTGCTCCCGTTGGAGAAGTGGCACGGCCGAGGGCTCGGCCGAAGGTTCGCGTCCGGACTCGACGGCTTGCAGGGTCTCCTTCGGCAGGGAGTAGATGTCGTCGTCGAGGCCGATCAGGGTCCAGGCGGCCTCGACGGCGGCGCGCACCAGCGGGTGGTGGCGTTCCGGTTCCGGGACGGACAGTCCGCAGGCGATCTCGGCCGAGATCAGCGGCAGGGCGGAGCCCGCGAGGCGGGCCCGTACGGCGAGGAAGTCGTCGAACGAGGTGGGTGCGCCGGTGGTGCGCCGGGCCGATTCCCAGAGGGCTCCCCAGCTGAAGTCACGGTGGACCTCAACCCAGCGCCGCCACAGTTGCGGCAGCGTGCAGTCCCGCACCCTGCGGGAGAGGGCCGCGAAGGCGTTCATCAGCGGATCCGCTGACGCTCCGTGGGGAAGGTGGTCGGGGCGTGCCAGGAGTTCCGTCCAGTCGTGCAGCCAGTTCATCAGCTTGCCCGTGCTGGTGGCCGTGGGGCCGAGGTCGGTGCGCAGGTCGTCGAAGAGGAACATCAGGTAGGCCCAGTCGACGCCGGGCTGGACCAGGTCGGTCGGCGCATCGGGCGTCACCTGGCCCACGAGGATGTGCGACTTCGTGGCTTCGGCCTTCCTCCGGATCTCCGGGGCGGTGAACAGGCCCTGGGCCGCCAGCCAGTCCAGGGCCCGGCTCTCGAGGTGTTCCTGGGCCGGGTGCGGTCGGGAGGGGTGCAGCGGGCAGTAGCGGGCAGGTACGTGGAATTCGACCATCCGGGTCCTTGTCCTTCCTTCGGACGCGGCAGGGAACGGTGGGCCGCGGCGGGCTCACCCGGCTTCCTGGAGGCGGGGTGCGGTCGCGCAGGTCGGTCGAGCCGGTGGACGAGGAGGGCCGGCAGGGGCGTGGCGAGGACGGCGGTCGCAACGATGAGGCTTCCCGGTCGCGCCGCCCGAGGATCCGGCGGGTCGGACGGAAGGGCCGCACCGCTCGGCACTTCCGCTGTCAGCAGGAGGACGAGGAGCGGCGGTAGCGGGTCGCCGGAACCAGGTGGCGACGGGGTTGGGTGAACACGGCGGCCGGCCGGGCGGCGGCCGCGAGCGAGGTGGTGGTGATGCCCGGCCGATCGCCCAGGAGGGTGTTCGGTCCCTGGACGGCCGTGGCTGCGACGAGCAGTTCCCCCGGCCCTCGTCGTGGCTCGGAGCGTGCGATGGCGGGCCTCCAGCAGGGCACTGCGGCTCCCGAGGAGCCGGTGCGGCAGAAGAAGTTCCACGAGGAGGTAGAAGGGCTCGGGGCGTCCCGGGCCGTCCGGAGGCAGCGAGGCAACGGTGGCACCGGAAGTGTTCGGTGGGCTCGGCTCACCCGCACCAGGCCGGCGAGGGATCCTGCGACCGCGGCCGCCGTGAGGAGCGTGAACAGTGGCATGCGGCTCTCCTCAGCCGTTGCCCGGCGTGATGTCGGCCGACTCGGTGGGTGCGCCGGCCTTCCTTGAAACCGGGGTTCTTGCAGACCATCGGGCTTCAGGAGCCCTGGCCGCGGCACAGGTTGCCCCCGGCACGGGTTCACCGGAGCGCCGCAGTCCGTACAGGTGCCGCCCACTCGGAGCAGGCGGGGACGAGCGGATCCAGGCGGCAGTTGCCGGGTGGGCGGGGTGCCCTGCGTGCGCAGGGACGGCAGATCCCGGGCCGACCGGGCGGCCTCGTTCGGGGTGGTGGTGTCAGCCCTGCGTGCGCAGGAGGGACGTTCCTCCCTGTGATTCTAACTGTCCGAGACGCTGTTCTGTGCAGGTACGGGCGGACCTGCACAGGACAGCCGTGGCTGCTGGTGGGTCGTCACGAGCGGGGGGGTGGAGCGGGCGGGGCGAGGGCCGACGTGGCGGATCTGCCGACGAGGACCCCGCTCAGGGGCCCACCGGCACGGAGTTCCTGTCCTGACCGTCTTCCCTGTCCCAGGGCTTCCTGCAACCACGGAGTTCGCCCTCCGGCGGACGTGAGGTTCGCAAGGTCCGTGCGCCCCTCGCGCGCTCGTGATGCCAAAGCCGCAGCCGTACGCAGAAGCGCGGCGTCCGTGGTCCGGTCCGGGCGGACCCGGTGAAGCGGCTGTTCCGTCGGTTCCTTCAACGACGGTGCCGACTGTCGCAGCCGGCGGCTAACCTACGCCGGTATGAGCGCTGCTTCCCGACGGCCGATCGGTGAGTTGCCGGGCGATCCGGCCCGGCTGCACCTCACCTACACCCACGGCCACCCCCTCAGGCCCTGGGACGACGAGGACACCCTGGAGTGCTGGCACGCCCGGATCTCCTACGGCCTCGACGGTGACGACGACGAGCAGGACGAGGATCCCGAGGAGACCGCGACCGACGGCCTGCCGGCGACTCCTGAACCCGGGTCACCGGTCGGCCGTGTCATCCTCTACCGGCTGAGGGCGGACACCGGACGCAACCGGTGGCGCGTCGCCGACGACCACTCCGGCGATCTCGAGGTCATCGCCAGCGCAGTCCTCGCCAGGAACGGCCGCGGCTACACCACGGCCTTCGAGGACGCCGTCACCCTGCCGGCCGGTGACCTGCTCGTCCTCGACCGTGTCCGCCTCGCCAAGGAGTGGCGCGGCTTCGGCCTCGGGCCGATCTGCGCGGCGGAGGCGATACGCCGACTGTCCGCCGGCTGCTGTGCCGTTGCCACGTATCCGGCCATGGCCGAGTATCCGGCCGACCGGCAGGAGGTGACCGAGGCCTACCGCAGCACCGCGAAGAAGAAGATCGAGGCCCTGTGGGAGAGCATCGGCTTCCACCCCTTCAAGAACGGCGTGTGGCTGCTGGACCCGGCACTGCGAGAGCCCGGCGACCGCCTCGTGGCATGCCGGGCCGATCTGGAGAACCTTTCCGCGCGCTGGTCCCGGCAACGCTGAACCAGAACGGGGCGGCGGCCCGGACAGCGCTGCGCCCGTCCCTCCCGGCCGGTCGGCGCGATCCCGTTCGGCCTCACCACGGCCCGCCGTGCCCACGACAGCCGCTGCTGGTTGCCGAACACGCCCGGCCCCCGGCGCTCATCGTGAACGCCGGCCCACCCCGGGGGACCGACCGCCCGCGCGAGGACGTCCTGCGCCTCGAGGGCCTGCTCGGCCCCGGCACTGCGGCACGATTGTCGTACAGCGTCGGAGCGGCGGCCGACGCCGCCCACTCGGCTGCGGGGACTGTCCCGCCCGTGGCCGAGTACCTGCGCATCCGGCAGCTGATCTCCCACCTGCACCGCCACTTCGTCCTGACCGAGTGGCGCAGGGCTTCGAAATGCCCACCGACCTGCTACTCGATCAGCAGATCAGGGACCTGGCCGACCTGGCCGTTCAGATCATCGCTCTCACCAACGATCGGGGATGACCCTCAACGGCGTGTCGGTGCCGGCCGCTCTCGTACAGCGGGGCCGGCAAGCAGCTTCGTCCGACCGAGGACCTCGCGCTCGGCCTCGAGCGGACCGAGGAGAAGGTCCCGTTGCCGACCTCGGTGCCGCGGCCCGCACCGGTCCGGCGACGGACGCCGGACCTCGTCCGGCTCCTACGGCCGTCGCCCACGGGCGAGTCCGGTCCGCCGGGCCGGGTCAATGGGTGCTCATGAGTCGCTATGACAGGATCGACTGTGAACGTGCACATGAGGGTAGCATCGTATCGTCCAATCGTTTGGCCAGGAGGAAGGTCATTGACAAGCCTCCATAAGCTCGGTCTACTGTGAACGTACACAGTTATTGGACGGCAGCCTCGGGAGGGTCGATCCCCGTGAACCGTCACCCCTCGCGCCGTGGCGGCCACCGTGCTGACCGCCGTGCGTGAGCTCTCGGTCTGCCCCGTCTTCGCCCTCCGGCCGAGTCGACGGGCGCCACCTGCTGGCCGGCGCCGTGGGAGCCTGGGCCGGATACGAGAGGGTCCCGTGAGGCCGCTTGCAGCGCCTGCGAGGGAACGGAGTGACAGCGCCCGCGCCCCGTTGCGCGACCGGCCGGCTCAGGGCTCTGCGGGCCGTCCGCAGCGTTGCCGCTCAGGTAGGCGTCTTGGGCGGCAATGCTTGCCGGGTCTTTCAGAGTTTCCGCCACGTGGGCGCAGCGCAGTCGCTCGCGTGGCGCGGTCGAGAAGCCAGGGGAGCCTGGTCAGCCGAGCAATCCGTTGCCTGCCTGCCCAGCACCCGGGTGTGCTTTCCTTGCCGGATCCCAGGAATGCCCCTGCGAGCAGCGACGGCGTTCCAGTTCGTCAAAGGCACGAGCTGCCTTGCTCCGGTCGTCGACGGCGAGCGTTTGCGCCGGTCGTCGACTGTGTCCTCGTGACGGGCCTGGTGGTGCCCTTGACGGTGCCCTGAGTGGTTCGGTGCGCGCCCCTGCGACAGGGCTGCCCGGCCGGACGGCATCTCCGCCCCACCTTGCTGTCGAGCCCGAGTCCCGGCCCGTCACGGAGAGCCTCTCCGCCGAGAGCGATCGGGCTGACGAGGATGGGTGTGGGAACGGCTGGTTCCGTGGTTCGGTAAACGTTCCGCAGACCGTTCGAGGCTGCGGAGACCGGTTCTCCTAAGGAATGTTTGTGGACGATCCCCCTTTCGGTCCGCACACCAGGCCCTGCGACATCCCGCCGGCTCTCCGCCCGGCAAGGGATGTTGACCCGGTCTCCGTGCGCGGTCTGTCAGAGCGCAGACCCGCAGTGGTTGGCCAGCTGGCGGCGCAGTGCTGTTGCCCGGTAGTGGTTCGGGACGACCGCGAGGGCTGCGTGCAGGCGGCGTGCTGCTGCTTCGGACTGCGCGGCCCGGACGGCGGGCAGGAGTTCGAGGAACAGCGCCGTGTGGGTGCACGCGTCGTCGACATGACCGTTCTCGGCGAGTAGCTGGGCGAGGGCTGCGTGCGTGTGGGCTCGTCGGCGGCGCTGATCGGCAGGCCGGTGTGCCAGGCTGGCGCGGAAGGCCTGCGCGGCCCTGCTGGGTTCGCCCAGAGTGGTGAATATCCGTGCGCGCTGGTATTCCAGCCCGGCGCGGGGATAGCTCTCGAACAGTCCCTGCCCCGACCCGGTCTGCTGGGAGAATTCCTTCTCCGCGTGCGTCAGGTCGGTGACAGCCTGGCGGTCGTGGCCCTGGGCAGCGTGGACGAGGGCGAGCTGGACATGGACGTAGGCCCGCAGCCCCGGCACCGCGATGCTGGCGTGCTCCAGCGATGTCTGGGCGAGGTCGAGTGCGGCCGCGGTGTCACCGGTGGCCTGGGCCTGGGCCGAAAGTGCGCGCAGGATGATTGCGTTCAGCATCTGGTCCCCGCTGGCTGAGGACAGCTCGATGGCGGCGCGGAAGAAGATCTGGGAGTCGGCCTCATGGCCGGCGTTGTAGGACATGGTGGCCATCAGGTGGGCCAGGCGCGCGTAGCCGGCCGTCTGGACAGTGCCGGGCGCGGGAACGGCGGAGAAGGCGATGTAGCCGGCGAGGGCGGCGCGCACGTGGGCGGGGCTGTGCGTGCCGTCCATCAGCGCGAAGCTGGCGGTGATCTCCTTGAGGACGTCGGAGCCTTGCAGGACCGGCCGGGGCTCGGTCGTCGTGACGTCGAGGAATGTGCGGTAGCTGACGATGCGTCGGGTGGGGGCTTCCTCCAGGCCCAGGACTGCGCGACTGGCCAAAATCAGGTTCGTGACAGGGTCCCGGCCGCTGTTCGCCGTGGCGGCACGGCGCGGGGGGAAGCCGGCGTCGGTGTCGGTGATGACGCGTCTGAGTCTGGTGGACAGAACGATGAGGATCAGGTCGCGCGTCGCGGGACGGGGCAAAGTGCCGGCCAGCCAGTGGGCGACCGCCGTGTCGTCGTATCGCGTTGACAGGCCGCGTTGGCACGACTGGGTGTTGACGGCACGCGCGAGCTGGGCGTTGCGCCAGTTGGCTTGCGCGATCAATGCTGCCAGGCGCGTGTTGCGTGACCGGGACAACTTCGCCCCCAAAATGGCTTTCATACTTTCGCGGATTTCATGACTTCAATTCATTGTCCACTGCCGGCAGACAACCCGTAAAGGGTTGGAAGACCCAGCCGCCCAAAGTAACTCCTCTGCCGCGTGTGCTCGCCTTTGCGCCACCCCCCACATCCCTGTCACGACTTCCGGCCGCACCTGCCCACCGGGCCCACCGCCCCGCGTCGCCTCTCATTCGTTCACTGCGGGGCCGAAGGCGCCTCAGCACACGGCTTCCAGCTGCCGAACCGGGTCGACCCCCCCGCCCGTGAGCTGGACTACCTTCCAGGTGCACGGTCCGAAGTGGGCTTGCCCCCGGGTAGGTGGACACGGGGTTTCATTGCGGCGAGTGTGATCCCACGGAACGCCGCTGTCCGATGTTCGAACTGGATCGGACTGAGGTGGCCGAGCGTGGAGTGGTGACGGCTGAGGCTGTCGAAGGAGACCCAGGGGAACAATCCCCAGCCTCGCCGGACACTGGCTGCTCCAGCGTGCCCCGTGCATCAACTCCGCTGTCAGCTAAGCGAAGAAGCTCTCCGCGGGTGGCGCTGGCGTAGCTGGAGTCGACGCCCCCGATGCTTCGCCGGATCCGGTGGCATCGGCACAAGCCGCGAACTCGGCCGATCCGTATGGGGCGAGCCACTGTGTCGGAGTGGAAGATCACGCCGTCGACCAGGCCGCCGCGGGCCGCCACCGCGGCCTCCCGGGCGTCGGCGACGAGCCGGGTGTGCATGGGGCCGGCCACCGACCAGCCCACGAGCCGGCGCGAGTGCAGGTCGATGACGGTAGCCAGATACATCCACGAGCCGCCGAGCGGCAGATACGTGATGTCGCCGACCCACCGGACATCGGGCCCGCCCCGGTGAAGTCCCGTCCAACCAGGTCCGGCCCTGCCGGCACACTCTGGTCCAGACGGTGACTCGGCAGATGTTGCGCAGGTGACGGGCTGACGATGCCGCGTTCGTCCATCAGGCGGGCTGTCAGCTTGGGTTTGACCAGACGACCTTGGGCCCGCAGTTCCGCGTGCACCTTCGGCGCGCCGTGGGCGCCCCGCGTCTCCCGGGGGACCGCGCGGATCACGCCCACCAGCGCGGCCTCCGCAGCAGCCCGGTCGGCACGCGCCCGAGCACCGGCCCGCCAGGCGCAGTAACCGAATCGCGCGGAACCCAGGGTCTCGCGCGACCGCTGGACACCGAACTCGGTGCCATGGGTGGCGGGTGAAGTCCCAGCGGCGGGACCTCACTTCATCGTCGGTGCCGAGTACGCGGCTGCCCCGGCGCAGGACCTCCTTCTCGACCTGCCACTCGAGCTCGGCCCGCTCCTCGGCGTTCAGCGTCTGCCCGGCCGAGCCGGCCCGGCATCGGCAGCGCACCCAGTTCCGCAGGGTCTGCGCGGCTCCGTCGAGGGCTGCCCCTTCGCACCCCGCGCTGTGGGGCGGCAGCCACCACTGTCAGCCGAGCTGGTCCCACCACCAGGCGATCGTCGGGTACGGGGCGGGCTCAGACGAGAGCTCCGCTGGCGGGGCGGTGAGAACCACTGGCCGGGGGGCGTTCCTTGGCGTGACGTAGCGCGTGGCGCTGGTGCCGAAGCGAACATTGCCGCCGATGACCAGATCGAGGGTGGCGAAGTATCGGGCGAGGTCCTCGCTCGCGTCGGTGAGGATCTTGTCGCGCAGGCGGACGTAGAGCGACATGATCCGGTCGCGCAGGCGGACGCCTTCCACGATGGACTCTGCTTCGGACAGGTACGGGTTGTCATGTCGCATGGCCTTGAACAGGTTGTACTTCGCCTTGCCCGGTTGGGACTCCCTCAACAGCGAGTACCGGTCGTTGTCCAGTGCGGAGGCGAAAGCCCCTGCTTCGCAGGCGGCGCGGACACAGGAACGGGCGAGTTCACCGTCAGGGGTCTCGATGCCGGCAACGGCGTCGATGCAGCCGTGGGTGGCATACACGCCGACGGCGCCGACACGCATGGCGAGATAGTCGTTGACGCCCAGCTGCTTCTGCTTCTCTCGCAGGGCCGTCTCCCAGGTCATCTGCCAGAGCCAGGTGGACTGCGCGTTGACGAACCGCTCGAACTGAAGGGGAGTGGTGCGGGCTCGGATCCGGAGCAAGGAATCCCTCAGCGCGGCCTCCAAGGGCGTGCCGTACGCGCCGTAGGTGTCGATCGAGCGCATCACGCGCGCCCAACGGTTCATGTCGTCCACCACATCGCAGGTGGCGGCCGTACCAGGCTCGGGCACGGCATGGTCGTTGACGACGAACGCCCAGGCCGAGTAGTCGGCCAGTGCCTGGGCCAGTTCACCCGTGACGCGCGGGAAGAAGTGGGCTGTCATCGCCGCCCCGGTGTCGGCGTGGGCGGCATCCCCGAACCCGAACCTCCGTACCCAGGCGCGAGTGCCCTGTGAGAGGAGGTCGTTGTCGGGGCTGAGTTCGCTCTTGAAGGGGCAGTAGAAGGTGAGGAGGTGCGGCGGAAGGTCAGACATCATGGGGTGCTAACTCCTCATGTCCCGTGGAGTGCTCGGTTCAGCCGTCCCGGCCAATGGTCAATTGGGTCAGACGTTCGGGTCCGCAGCGGCCAGCGGCTCGGGCGAACTGCCCGACAAGTGTTCCTGCGAGTACGCCCCGGCCTGTCGCGCTGTCCGGGCGCAGCCTCCCGCCTCTGCGCGGGGCGCGTCGGGCAGGCGACGCCGGAAAGTGCCCACCAGGACGGCCCGGCGCATCCGGGCCGCGTGGATGAGGGCGTCGTGCAGTAACGGGGCACTGTGCACTGGCTCGGCCGGCAGCGCGCTTCCGTGCCCGTATTCCGCAGGACCTCCCGCACCTTGAACGCCGGCCGCGGCGGAGGGACCACAGGGGCAGGAGCCTTGCCGCCCCGATGACAGCGTGGGACAGCCGTGCCACAGCGCTCGTCCTCCCATCAAGGCAGTCGACAGGACCTGCCACAAGTACGGGCCGGGGGCGCACCGGAAGCACATGGTGCGCCACGGGACCGCCCTCCTCCCCCCGTACGCCTCCACGCACCGCCCGCACTCGAGAGGGAGGTGCCCGAGCTGTTCTCCGCAAGGACAGCGTTCCCACGTGGGTGGGGCCTCCGGCGTCTGCGCCGCCCGGGGCTCGATGCTGGAGGGGGTGCGGGCCGGTGGTTGGGTGAGCGGGAGTCGTGGGCGCGTCGTGGCAGTCCGAGCGGCTCCTCACCCGGGGTCCGGGGAGGTTCGTGCCCGCCTCTTCCGGGGAGCGTCCCGCGTTCCCGGCCGTCTGCGGCCCCGTGCACGGTCGGCGGTGGCCTGCGCACGCTCGGGGCGTCGCACCGGCCGCCAGTCGACGTTGACGGCACGCGCGAGCTGGGTGCTGTGCCGGCCGGCTTCGGCGATCAGTGCTGCCAGGCGCGTGGTTGCGTGACCAGGACAACTCCACCCCTGCATGGCTTTTCATACTTTCACGGCTTTCATGGCTTCCAGCCATCGTCCTCTTCCCGCAGGGGAGTTGCAGGGGGTTCGATGGGTACACAGTCGCCTGCGGCAGATCCTCCGCCGCGAGGGTGCACCCTTGCGCGGACCCCCTGAGCCCCCCCACTCCCGACAGGGCCTCTGCCGGGACCACCGTCCCGCCGTTTCTGTCCCACTCACTCACTGCAGCGTGTGGACGCCCCGCAAACCCCGGGCTTCCGGCCGTCACAACCGGTCACCGGTCCGTCAGCCGGGACACCGCCTGGGCGCGAGGTCCGCACCGACCGCAGATCCCCGGCGAACCTACTGCAGCCGCCACCATCCTCGCCCCCCACTACCCGACCCCGCAGTGGACAGGGGCGGCATCCCCGACGTTCATCGACGACAAGAACCGCGACGTCACGTCACCGGAACAGCCAGCCGACCGCCCCCGGAGCCCCAAGGCTTGCTTCGTCGCCGAAGGCAAGCGACCCCGTTCTGCACACTCGGCCAGTCCGCGGTCCGCCACGACCCGGCATCGTGTCAGACCGTCACCAACACCGCAGCACTGGCAGATCCTCATGCCTCCGCCCTGACCCGCGACATCCTTGACCGCTCCGGCACGCGTCGAAGCGAGCCCCCCAGCGCACCGAACCCTCCCAGCACGCCACCGCCGCTCTGCCAGGACCACGGACCAGACCGTCCGGGCACCGGCACGGCCATCCGTGCCGGCGACCTCGCACCGCGCCGATCGGACGGACCCGCCCACACGGCCGGTCCGCCCCCCGGAACGCCACCGATCAAGCACTGCGCCCACCGGACACCACGCGCACCGAAGGCCCCACCGCCCGTACCCGAGTCTCGCGGCGACCGGCGACCTGACAGGCAATGCCGCCTCCGCCGACCGTCCTCCGCCACAGGAACACCGAGTACACGGCCGAAACCCCCAGGGACGCCTGCGCCGTCGTCACCGGCTCCGAGCAGAACCCGACCACCTCACCGCCCGCGCCGTGCTCGTTCGGGAGACCATCCACCTACGGCACGACCGCCTCGATCTCGTCGGTAACCCCCATCCGACCCACGAACCACACCCCGACAACCTGCGTGAGGGCAGACCTACGGTGCTGGTCAACCCACGCGCCCCACCACGACGCCCCGACCGGTGCCCTCGGCCGCGTCCCCGACAGGCGACCCACAGCCCGACAGGAACGCTGCCGCACAGCACGTTCGCCACCGCCCAGAGCCCCGAACGAGGTCGATCACACGATCCGCCGGGCGGAACGGGCACCAACGCACCCGCCCCACACCACGCAAGCCCCACGGGCCGCCGCCACCGCGGCAGCCCGCCGCACCACCCGAACAGCCCCGCTCCCAGTCTTCCTCTGCGAGGAGCCACCCTGACACCAAGGAGCCCATGATGGCCGCTTCCGACGCCGTCCGCCGCACCCCCACACCATGCTCCGGAACGGCCATGGCTGACAGGACGAGAAGCCCGGCCGGCCCATCACCCGCCCGGCCCGCCGGTACCGGCCACGCACACGGCAAGATCATCCTGCTCGGCGAGCATGCCGCCGTCTACGGCGCTCCCGCCCTGGCCGCGCCCGTCCCGCAGCTGACGGTCACGGCTACCGCCAGGCCTGCTGCCGAAGGGCACGACCGGACCGCCCTGACAGCCCCGCAGCACCCCGGTGGGGAGCAGGACGCACTGCGCGCCGTTCTGTCGACGTTCCGCACGACGGCCGGAATCGCTTCCGCCAGGCGAGTCGAGCTGCGCGTCGACTGCGCGGTTCCCCTCGGCCGCGGACTGGGATCCAGTGCGGCTTGCGCCCGGGCCGTCGTGCTGGCCTTGGGTGATCTGTTCGGGGTCGCGCTCGACGAGGGCACCGTGTTCGACCTGGTACAGGTGGCGGAGAGAGTGGTGCACGGAAAAGCCAGCGGCGTCGACGCCGTCGCGACCGGCGCACACACGCTGGTGCTCTTCCGCCCGCGGAGCCGGCACGGCCTGCCGGTCGCCTGTGGCGCCGTGCCCGCCGGCTGGAGCGTGGTCGTCGCCGACAGCGGGACCCCCGGGCACACGGGGGAGGCCGTAGCACTGCTGAGCGAGCGGTTCGAGCACGACAGCGGCGCGGGGCCCCGCTTCGTGCGCGCTGCGACCCGGCTGGTCAGGGCAGCGCTGCGCGACCTCGCAGAAGGCGACCTCGCAGGACTGGGCACGCGACTGACCGCCTACCACGTCCTGCTCCGCCAGCTGGGGCTGAGCACGGACCGCATCGACGCCCTGGTGGACGGCGCGCTCGCCGCCGGGGCACTGGGCGCCAAGCTGACCGGTGGCGGCCTGGGCGGGTGCGCCATCGCCCTGGCCGCCGACGCCGCCGCCGCCGCGCGTGTGCAGACAGCACTGCAGGCCGCAGGCGCGACACGCACCTGGACCGTGGCCGGCGAAGGGATGGTGAGCCGTGCCCACTGAGCCGACAGAACACACCGCCCACGGCACCCGCGCCGCCGGCGAGGGGGCGGCGACCGCAGTGGCCCATCCGAACATCGCGCTGGTCAAGTACTGGGGAAAGCGGAACGAGGACCTGGTCCTGCCGGTCACCGGCAGCCTGTCGATGACCCTGGACGTGTGCCCGACGACGACCAGCGTCCGGCTCGGTCGGCCGGGGCGGCCCGACAGCGTCACACTGGGCGGCCGACATGCCGAGGGCGTCTTCCACGCCCGGGTCACCGCGTTCCTGGACCTGTTGCGGGCGCTGGCCCGGCGCCGGGAGTCGGCCGCCGTCGACACCCGCAACACCGTCCCGACCGGGGCCGGCCTGGCGTCCTCGGCCAGCGGCTTCGCCGCCCTCGCCCTGGCCGGCGCCGCCGCCTACGGCCTGGACCTGGACCCGCTCGCGCTGTCCCGGCTCGCCCGCCGCGGCTCCGGATCCGCAGCCCGCTCGGTCCGCGGCGGCTTCGTGATCTGGCACGCCGGCACCGGCATGGGTCCCACCGCCGACGCCGCCTCCTACGCCGAACCCGTGCCCGTACCCGACGGCTTCTGCCCGGCAATGGTGATCGCCGTCGTCGACCCCGGACACAAGACTCTTTCCAGTCGCACCGCGATGCGACGCACCATGGACACCTCACCGCTGTACCCCGCATGGGCCGAATCGAGCACGGCGGACCTGGACCACATGCGCACGGCCCTGGCCCGCGGCGATCTGGCCACGGTCGGAGAGATCACCGAACGCAACGCCCTGGGCATGCACGCCACCATGCTGGCGGCCCGCCCGGCGGTGCGCTACCTGTCCCCGGCCAGCCTGACCGTCCTGGACGCCGTCCAGACGCTGCGCGCGCGAGGCGTGCCCGCCTACGCCACCATGGACGCCGGCCCCAACGTCAAAGTCCTGTGCCACCGGACAAACAGCGAACAAGTGGCCGCCGCCGTCTGCCGCAGCACCGCAGGCGTCACCGTCCTAACCGCCCGCCCCGGGCCGGACGCCCGCCTGCTGCCGGGAAACGGGTCATGACCGCCCGCACGGTGACGCGCAGCGCGCCCGGCAAACTCTTCATCGCCGGCGAGTACGCGGTGCTGGAGCCCGGCCACCCCGCGATCCTGGCGGCCGTCGACCGCCGGATCACCGCCACCGTCCGTCCGTCCGCGGCAGCGGACATCGAGATCGTCACCAGCCTCCTGCCCGCACCCCTGCGGCTTCGCCGCAGCGACGGAGCACTCATCCCCCGCCGGGCGACCACCGCAGCCTCCAGAGCCCACCGGAAGGTCATCCACGTGGTCCGGGCCATCCAGAAGGTCGACGAACTCGCCCGGGCCCGAGGCCTCGCCGTCCCCCCGGTCCAGGTGGAACTGCGCAGCACCCTCCACCGGGCAGGCACGAAGATCGGGCTCGGATCCAGCGGCGCCGCGACCGTGGCCACCACCGCCGCCGTAGCAGCCTCCTACGGCATCACCCTGACCCCCCGGGAGGTCTTCCGCCTGGCGATGCTCGCCACCGTCATCAACGACGGCGGGTCGGGCGGCGACGTCGCCGCGGCCGTCTGGGGCGGATGGATCGCCTTCCGGTCCCCCGACCGCGTAGCCGTCGCCCGCTTGACCCGGCAGCAAGGCATCGAGGCGGCACTGCGCCTACCGTGGCCCGGATTCACCCTGCGACACCTGCCCGCACCGCACCGACTCGCCCTGCATGCCGGCTGGACCGGAAACCCCGCATCCTCCGACACCCTGCGTGAACGCTTCCAGGCCTTCCGCGGCACGCCCCACCACCACCGGTTCCTGACCCGCAGCGACACGCTGGTGCTCACCGCGATCCACGCCCTGCAGCACGGCGACGAACATCGCTTCCTCACCGGGATCAGTGCGCTGCGCCGCTTGCTCGCCGCCCTGGACCACCAGGCGGCGCTGGGTCTGTACACCCCCCGGCTGACGGTGTTGTGCCAGAGCGCCGAGGCCCTGGGCGCCACGGCGAAGCCGTCGGGAGCGGGCGGCGGCGACTGCGGAATCGCGTTCACCGACGCCGGTGCACCGGACGACGCGCGGCGCCTTCACAGCGCGTGGCAGGCCGCCGGGATCGTCCCGCTGAGCCTGCGTACCGCCGCCCCGTGCCCCCGGCCGACGACCTCTGGAGGCCCGGATGTCCGCTGAACGCAAGGACGACCACGTGCGCCACGCCCACGCACAGCACCAGCAGCGATCGGGCCGCAACGACTTCGACGACGTCTCGTTCATCCACCACGCCCTGGCTGGCATCGACTCCGACAGCGTCGACCTGAGCACCAGCTTCGGCGGCCTGAACTGGCCGCTCCCGCTCTACATCAATGCTATGACCGGCGGCAGCGCGATGACCGGCGCGATCAATCGCACCCTGGCGATCGCTGCACACGAGACCGGCGTGCCCATGGCCACCGGATCGGTCAGCGCCTACTTCGCCGACGCCCGAGTCGCCGACACGTTCACCGTGGTGCGCAAGGAGAACCCGAACGGCTTCGTCATGGCGAACATCAACGCCAATGCCTCCCCCGACCGCGCCCGGCAGGCCATCGATCTGCTGCAGGCGAACGCGCTGCAGATCCACCTCAACGCAGTCCAGGAGATCGTGATGCCCGAGGGTGACCGCTCCTTCGGTCACTGGCCGGCGCGGATCCAGGCAATCACGGCCGCCGTTGCAGTCCCCGTCATCGTCAAGGAGGTCGGATTCGGGCTCAGCCGACGCACCATCGAACTTCTGCACGATCTGGGAGTCACTGTCGCGGACGTCTCCGGTCGCGGCGGCACCGACTTCGCCCTCATCGAGAACCAGCGCCGCCCCGCCACCGACTACGCCTGTCTCGGCCACTGGGGCCAGTCCGCACCCGCCTGCCTGCTGGACAGCCAGGGCCTGGGAGTTGACCTCCTCGCCTCCGGCGGAGTCCGCCACGCACTTGACGTGGCCCGCGCGCTGGCGCTGGGCGCCCGCGCGGTCGGCGCCTCGAGCCCGTTCCTGGCCCAGGCGGTCGAGGGAGGCGAGCAGGCCCTGATCGCCCACATTCGCCAGTGGCTGGAGCAGCTGACAGCTCTCATGACCGTCCTGGGAGCCCGGACCCCCGCCGATCTGACCTCATGCGACGTACTGATCGGCGGTGACCTGCGGCACTGGTGCATCGCCCGCGGTATCGACCCGACCGCTGCGGCCACGCGCTCTGCGCATCCCCCGCTCGTCCCAGCCCCCACCCGCACCGGCACCACGCGAGGAACCCGATGAACGCCCCCACAGCCGCCACATACACACCCCTGGACGGAATGGACACACGGCCCATCTCCGGCAACAGACCCGAGGGCGAGAGAAGGGCCCTGCCGGCAACGCACCGATCGCTCCTGCGGCCGTTCGTGCCGACCGGCGCACGGCCGTCGCGGACGGCCCCCCGCGCCATCGCCACCACCACGGCCGACGAGAAGACCCGTTCAGCGGAGGTTGGCCTGAGCCGCCTCACCTGCCGTGAGCACCACGAAACGGGCCACAAGCCGCGTCGGACAACCGGCCTCGCGGCCGCGGCCACACCGCACGGCGGACTGCCTCTGCCGGCCGTGCACACCAACCCGAGCGAACCCGTGCGGGCGCACCTGCGGACCGATCGCCAGGTCAGCCACTTCGAATCGGAAGAAGCACACCGATGAACCGTCGGACCACCGTCGGCATCCATGACCTGTCCTTCGCCAGCGCCGAGTTCGTCCTCACCCATGCCACGCTCGCCGCCCACAACGGCGCTCGCCTGGCCAAGTACCACACCGGCATCGGCCAACAGGCCATGAGCGTGCCCGCCGCGGACGAGGACGTCGTCACCCTGGCCGCCACCGCCGCGCAGCCCGTCGTCCAACGCCACGGCACGGACCGCATCCGCACCGTCCTGTTCGCCACCGAGTCCTCCATCGACCAGTCCAAGTCCGCAGGCGTCTACGTCCACTCGCTGCTGGAGCTGCCTGCGGCCACACGCGTCGTCGAACTCAAACAGGCCTGCTACGCGGCGACCGCGGGCCTCCAACTGGCCCTCGCCCTGGTCACCCGGGACCCCGGCCAGCAGGTCCTGGTGATCGGCAGCGACATCAGCCGCTACCCGCTCGACAGCCCCGGCGAAGCCACCCAGGGAGCCGCGGCCGTAGCCCTGCTGGTGGCAGCCGACCCCGCACTCCTGCGCATCGAACATCCCTCCGGCCTGTACACCGCGGACATCATGGACTTCTGGCGCCCCAACTACCTGTCGACCGCCCTGGTCAACGGGCAGGAATCCATCAGCGCCTACCTCCAGGCACTGGAGGGGACCTGGAACGACTACACCAAGCACGGCGGCCGGCCCCTGGGCGACTTCGCCGCGATCTGCTACCACCAGCCATTCACCACCATGGCCCACAAAGCCCACCGACACCTCCTACGGCACTGCGGCCACCAGAGTGAGCACCCGGCAACGACCGCCCTCACCTGCACCACCGCCTACAACACCCAACTCGGCAACAGCTACACCGCCTCGATGTACCTGGCCCTGGCCGGGCTCCTCGACCACGCCGACGACCTGACCGGACAACCAGTGGGCCTGATGAGCTACGGCTCAGGCAGCGTCGCGGAGTTCTTCGCCGGCACCGTCGTCCCCGGATACCGCCGCCACCTGCGCCGCACCGCCCACCGCACCGTCGTCGACCGCCGCCAGGCACTCACCTACGCCCGCTACCGCGACCTGCACGAGACACAGCTGCCCACCGACGGCGGCGACCACCCCCTGCCCCCGCAGACCACCGGACCCTTCCGACTCGCCGCCCTGACCGGCCACAAACGCATCTACACCCCGCGGTGACCCACCATGACCAAACCCCCCGAGCGCCCTCGCTACGCGGCCCTGACCGGACTGGGAAGCCACGTACCGCCCCGTACCGTCACCAACGACGACCTGGCCGAGCTCCTGGCCACCACCGACGAGTGGATCACCACCCGCACCGGCATCAAGACGCGCCACTGGGCCGAGCCCGGAACCGCCACCAGCGACCTGGCACTCGAAGCCGCCGCCCGCGCCCTGCGATCGGCCCGCCTGCCCGCCGAACCCGGCACCGTCGACGCGGTCATCCTGGCCACCACCACCCCTGACCAGCCCTGCCCCGCCACCGCCCCCCAGATCGCCGCACGACTGGGCCTCGGCCACTGCGCCGCCTACGATATCGCCGCCGTGTGCTCGGGCTTCCTGTACGCGCTGGCCGCCGCGGCAGGCCAGATTGCCGCAGGGCAGGCCCGCCGCATCCTGGTGATCGGCGCCGAGACCTACTCCACCATCCTCAACCCGGGCGACCGCACCACCGCGGTGATCTTCGGCGACGGAGCCGGGGCCGTCGTCCTGGAGGCCACCGCCGATCGGGACCAGCCCGGGGTCCTCCGCGCCTTCGACCTCGGCTCCGACGGCACCCACTACGAGCTGATCACCGTCCCGGCCGGCGGATCGCGCCAGCGCACCACACCGGGCGAACCAAACCCCGACTCCCACTACTTCGCCATGGACGGCAGACAGGTGTTCACACAGGCGGTCACCCGCATGGCCGACTCCTGCAGGACCGTGCTCGACCGCCTGGGCTGGCCCGTCGAACAGGTCGACCACCTCGTCGGCCATCAGGCGAACCTGCGCATCCTGACCGCACTCGCACGCGACCTGGGCATCCCGCTACAACGCGCCGCCGTACACCTGGACCGAGTCGGCAACACCTCCGCCGCCTCCATCCCCCTCGCCCTCGACGACGCCCACCGGCGCGGCGCGCTGACCCCTGGCGACACAGTCCTCCTCACCGCCTTCGGCGGCGGACTCACCTGGGGCTCCGCAGCCCTGCTGTGGCCCTCCGTCTCCCCACCCTGACCCTTCGGACCCGTCCCCACGCCCCGCACCACGAACGGGAAGCCATGCCCCCTGCCCCCACACCCCAGGCCCACCTGATCACCTTGCTGACCGACGAGTTCACGGTCCCCGGCCCGATCACCGCCACCACCACCTACGACAGCCTCGACCTGGACTCCCTCGTACTCGTCGAACTCGCCGTCATACTCTCCCGGCACTACAAGATCGACATCTCCGCCGAGGAACTCGCCCACGCAGGGAACATCGACGCGACGGCCCGACTCCTCCGCAACAAGCGTACGAACTGAACCGACTCGGCACGGACGCAGACCAGCGCCGAGCACAGGAACTCGAACACCCGACGCCCCACCGCACAGACGACAGCCGGCGCTGCCCGCCACGAACCCGAGACGACCACGAAATGGAAACCCGAGCGAGGCCAGAACCCTACGGCACACAGCCTGCGGCCGCCCGCAGGCCCGGGCCCTGGAAACCGGCCCGGCGGCGAGAATCCCCTCTCGCCACGACACCACGGTCGGGACGTTCGCAGCACGCCGCCGGCCCACCCCCGTGCGGCCCCGCAGAAGCAGTCGGCAACACGGCACCCGCCCGACAGAAAGTCCGCACCAGAACCACAGCACCAGAACCACCATCTGCCCGGTGCCGCCGCATCGGGACGACCTCCGGAGGCACCCCATGACCGACATCGACGCCATCGCCGGCGTCCCCATGCGCTGGGTAGGTCCGGTGCGCATCTCGGGCAACGTCACCACCACCGAGACCCATGTCCCGCTGGCCACCTACGAGTCACCCCTGTGGCCCTCGGTGGGCCGGGGCGCCAAGGTCTCGATGCTCGCCGAGCAGGGCATCGTCGCCACCCTGGTGGACGAGCGGATGACCCGCTCGGTGCTGGTCGAGGCGACCGACGCGGGGACGGCGCTGGCCGCCGCCCGGAGCATCCGGGACCGCTTCGCGGAGCTGCAGGAGGTGGTGCGCGGGTGCAGCCGGTTCGCCGAACTCGTCGGCGTCCGGCACGAGATCAACGCCAACCTGCTGTTCGTCCGGTTCGAGTTCACCACCGGCGACGCCTCCGGGCACAACATGGCCACCCTCGCCTCCGACGTGCTGCTGCAGCACCTGCTGCAGACCGTCCCCGGCATCTCCTACGGGTCGATCTCGGGGAACTACTGCACCGACAAGAAGGCCACCGCGGTCAACGGCATCCTCGGCCGCGGCAAGAACGTGGTGACCGAGCTGCTGGTGCCGCGCGAGGTCGTCACCGGGGTGCTGCACACCACGGCGGCGAAGATCGTCCAGCTGAACATCCGCAAGAACATGCTCGGCACCCTGCTCGCCGGCGGCATCCGCTCGGCGAACGCCCACTTCGCGAACATGCTGCTCGGCTTCTACCTGGCCACCGGCCAGGACGCGGCCAACATCGTCGAGGGCTCGCAGGGCGTCGTGATGGCCGAGGACCGCGACGGCGACCTGTACTTCGCCTGCACCCTGCCGAACCTGATCGTCGGCACGGTCGGCAACGGCAAGGGGCTCGCCTTCGTGGAGACCAACCTGGCCCGGCTCGGCTGCCGGGCCGACCGCGAGCCCGGCGAGAACGCCCGCCGGCTCGCCGTGATCGCGGCGGCGACCGTGCTCTGCGGCGAGCTGTCGCTGCTCGCGGCGCAGACCAACCCGGGCGAGCTGATGCGCGCCCACGTCCACCTCGAACGCAGAAGCCAGCCGGGCGAGGGCCTGAGAATGCACGGCTCGGGCCCATGAACGGGAAACCAACGGTGATCGGCTTGCCCAGCTGCGCGCTCGGCTCCCGAATTGCTGACCGTACCGCGCTAGGAAACAGCAGTCCGAAGCCCCTCTCGGGCTCACCCCGGCGCGAAAATCCAGACAGAACCTCCCGGCGACATCGCGCCGACTCGGCGGCCCTCCCCATTCGCCGCGAATCGCCATCACGGGATCCATGTCGGCTGCGATCCGGCGAAGCCCGCGAACCTGGCCTTTGGCGTCCCCAGCCGCAACGCCAAAGGCCAGGTCCCCGTCCGCAGACAGGTCGTCCGTACCGTCCCCGAAGCCAAGATCGTCGAAGCACCCCTGGACGAAGCCCTGCGCCTCCTCGACCAGACCGAAACCCCGAGGCCGCCTCATGACCCTTACCACCGACGCTGGCCTGATCCGCCATAGGGTCGACACCCTCCTCGAAGACTTCCTGCACACCCAAGAAAACTCCGCAGAACTGCCCGAACTAGACCTGTTCATCAGCCTGTTGCGGGACCACCTCGCCGCAGGCGGCAAACGCATCCGCCCCCTGATGTGCGTCACCGGCTGGTACACCGCCACTGACCGGGAGCCACCGCCCCTCGTCTACCGCGTGGCCGCCTCACTGGAGTTGTTTCACGCCTTCGCCCTCATCCACGACGACATCATGGACAACAGTGCCACCCGACGCGGTCGCCCCACCGCACACCGCGCTCTCGCCGCTCTCCACGCCCACCGCCCCGACCCCGACACCTTCGGCATCAACGCCGCCATCCTCCTCGGCGACCTCGCCTTCGGCTGGTCCTACGACCTCCTCCACGCCACCGGCAACGATGCTGACAACCTCGCAGCCACCTGGCCCATACTCAACGCCCTGCGCACCGAAACCCTCATAGGCCAGTACCTCGACCTCCACGCCGCCGGCCAACCCACCCCCGATGCCACCCTGCCCTGGCGCGTCATACGGTACAAAACCGCCAAATACACTATCGAACGCCCCCTTCACCTCGGCGCCAGCCTCGCCGGAGCCGCCCCATCCCTCCTCGCCACCCTCACCGCCTACGCCCTGCCCCTCGGCGAAGCCTTCCAGCTCCGCGACGATCTCCTCGGCGTCTTCGGCGATCCCCAACACACAGGCAAATCCACCCTCGAAGACCTCCGCGACGGCAAGCACACCGTCCTCATCGCCACCGCCCTCGCCCACGCCACCCCCGACCAAGAACATCTCCTGCGCAGCCACCTCGGAACCCCCGAGCTCACCCCCACCGCAGCCACAGCCATCCGCGACGTCCTGGAAGCCACGGGCGCCCGGGACGCAGTGGAACAGATGATCCGCGACCGCTGCGACCGCGCCCTTCGAGCCCTCCAGCACACCCAGGTCCGACCCCAGACCCAAGCTCTCCTGCAGCAGATGGTCCACCGCCTCACCGACCGCATGACCTAACCCCACCCCCAGCCGCCCCCAGGACGCACCGAGGAAGACCATGACGAGCCCACCCGCCGCCACCCACCCGCCTCCCCTCACCACCCGCCGGCCCGGCGCCGCGGTGGCCGTCCTGTGCACAGGACTGGGCCTAGTCGGACTCGACACCACTGTCATGAACACCGCGCTTCCCGGTCTCCAGGCCGACCTCCAGCCCAGTCCGACCGAAGTGCACTGGATCGCCGATGCCTACACCCTGGCCCTGGCCGCCGGAGTCCTCGCCGCAGGCGCCTGGGGAGACCGCCACGGCCGACGCCGAGCGTTCACCACTGGCCTCACCGTCTGTCTGGCCGCGTCCCTCTACGGTGCCCTCGCCGACACCCCCGGCCACATCATCGCTGCCCGCTTCCTCATGGGCACCGGCAGTGCCCTGTTCATGCCCTCCACCCTCTCCCTCATCACCGCCATCCACCCCACCGGCCCCCGTCGGCGGCGTGCGGTCGCCGCCTGGGCCTGCGTCGCCGGCATCGGCGGACTCACCGGACCCCTTGTCGGCGGCCTCCTCATCGAGCACTACTCCTGGCGCGCCGGCTTCTGGATGAACCCGCCCGTCATCGTCCTGGCACTCGTGGGCGCGAAAGCCTGGCTTCCCGAACACCGCCACTCCCACCCCACACCCTGCGACCCCGTCGCACTCGCCGCGGCAGCCGCCGGACTGTTCCTCTTCGTGTGGGCGGTCATCGAAGCCCCCGCCCGCGGTTGGACACACCCCGCCACCTGGACCGCCCTCGCAGCCGCGCCCCTCCTGTGGGCCCTCGCCAGGCGCCGCCGCGGCCCTGCCGCCCTGCACCCACAACTCGTGCGCGACCCAGCCTCACGCGCAGCAGCCCTCGTGCTCGCCGCCATGTTCTTCGCGCTCTACGGAGCCCTCTACATCCTCACCCTCTACTTCCAACTCGTCCTCGGCGACTCACCCGCCCGAGCGGGAACCGCCCTCCTGCCCCTCGTCGCAGCCGCCGCCGCAGGCACCGCCCTCGCCCTGCCCGCCACAGCCCGATGGGGACCCCGCACCGTGCTCATCACCGGCATCGCACTTCTCGCCCTTGGATTCGCCGCCCTGGCCCAGGTCACGCTCACCTCCCACGCCACCTACCTCCACGCCTTCGCGATCACCGCAGGCACCGGAGCGGGACTGGCAGCCGTCCCCGCCACCGAAGCCATCATGAGCGCCGTCCCCGTCGACGAGGCCGGAAACGCAGCCGCCTTCAACGACCTCCTCAGAGAAGTCGCAGGCGCCGTCGGCATCGCCGTCCTCGGCGCGGCCCTCACCAGAGCACTCACCGTACTCCCGCAGCCCACCCGCACACCCACCGCTGCAGGGATGCCCGCACCCGCACAAGATGCCTTCATCGAAGGCCTCCACACCGCCGCATGGATCGCCAGCACCATCCTTCTGCTCAGCATCGCCGCCGCAGCCACCCACCCCCGAGGAAAACGCCGGAGCACCGCACCATGAGCACCCCCGCCCAGCCCAGACGACCTGTCCTGCTCGCCCTCCCGCGGCCGTTGCGCGCGCGTGGTGCGGCCCGGTAGGGCGGGCGAGGTCCATAGCAGCTCGCCGACCGGAGCGGCGAGGACCTGGAAATTCGCGCCATGCAGTCGGTACTTGGCGGAGGATTCTGCCCGGCTGTCGCCGACATGGTCGCACTCGGCGAGGGTTCCGCCCAGCAGGGCGAAGTCCGGAATATGCTCACGCAGCGCGGCGACGGCGGGACGGAGTCGGTCAAGACCGCCGTCGAGCACCTCGCGTTCTCGCTCCCCGAAGATATCCGACGTAACCTCCACGTGGAGGCTGAACCTCTGTGAATCGACGGCAGGAGTCCTGCAAGGTGATCTTCCGCCTCTAAAGGTATGCCATCCCCCGAAAAGGTAATTCTCTACCAAGGAGACGTTCTCTTGAAAAACACTCTTGAATACCACGTACCGAACCTCACTGAAGGGCTGTCTCCCGTCCGGAGACACGCCTTGTCGGAAATCACCATCGAGTACACCGTCGACTGGCTGAGCCGGATTGTCGGACAGGTTCTGCCAGCGGCCCTGGCGGAATCATTCGCGCGCAACGGAACGGCAATCTTTACTTCCTACTGCTGGCCGGACACGCTGCCCGACCGCCTCCGGACCCTCAGCGTAATGAACGCATTCGCCTTTTTCGCGGACGACATGGGGTCGAATGCCTACGGCGATGTGATCGGCGCCGAAGCCACCAGGTCGTGGGTCATTGAGTACATCTACGCATGCATGGGGGAACGGCGAAAGCTAACCACGCCGTGGGGCAAGGAGACCGCGGACGCATGGGAAGAACTGGCTTCCTTCGAGCCGGCGGCCACATCGGCCCTGATGCGGAAGGAGTGGCTCACATGGATGGCCACCTATGCCCCCGCACCCCCTCAAGAATTCTCGGAAGCGGACCGCTACGCAAACGCCGGAGGACCGGTGACGCTCCCTATGACGGCATTCTGCCTCGGGCTCGACGTATCCGCGCCGATGAAGGACCGAGCCTTCCGGCAAGCAGCCAAGGATGCGACGCTCCTGTCGATCCTGATCAACGATGTGATCTCGCTCGGCGGAGAAGTCATCAACAAGGACGAGTCCCGCAACGCCATCATCATGACCATGCGCGACCGACAGATCACCCTGCAGCAGGCGGTGGATCTGGTCTGTGACCGGATCGCTCGGCTCAGAAATCGCTTCCTGAGCCAGAGGATCGCGATTTTGTCATCGCCGGTCGGGCAACTCGAGGGTGCTGCTTCGTATCTTGAAGCATTCGAATATGTGATAACGGGAGTTGCTTTCTATCACGCAACATCGGGCCGTTATAAATTCTCGCCGAACTCGACCTGGGAGGGGTCGGGGCCCGCTTTCATCAAGATCCGCGACGGTCAAGTCCTGGCTGTCGCTGCGCCTGAGTGAAGTCTTTTTGCGGAGACTTTGCCCTGTCGTTCGGAAATCAAGACGCAGAGCGCCCCGTTCGCGGTCACGGGAACCCGAGAAGGCCGAGCGATCGTCTCGGGCTCCATGCGTTGCGTCGTACGGCGGCGATACGGCGGACGCCGGCACGGCGAAGCGCGCCGATGGTGAGGCTGTGCGAGTGACCGTGCCGTCCTGCTGGCACAGCCTCAGGACGCCGACCTCGAAGGCGAGGTCGAGCCGCACCGTCCGCAGCGGGATCTTCGACCCGTACGAGGACCGGAACCGGGCAAGACGACGCATCAGGTCGGCGGCCTGCGGCGAGAGAGCGGGATCGACGCCGACGCGCCCTGGGCCGAGTCCGGCGACCGGGGCCATCCACTGGTCGTAGCCGAGGCTGGAACTGCTGCAGTGTGCACTCAACCGCTGCGCGCTCCCGGCGCGGCTTGCCCGGCCTCCTGCGTCCCACAGCGGTGTCCTCCGGCTCAGCATGCGACGGCCGGGCCACCACGGCACTGCGGCACGTCAAGGTTGCATCGCGCAGAGCCGACAGCTCATGAAGTCCGCGACGGGCCGGGAGCCGAGGCGCTGGTAGGGCGCGATGGGGTTGCATCCACCACTGCGGCCTTTGCATCAAGTCCTCTACCTCTTGGTCGAGTTCACGATCATGCGAAGGCCGCACTGCCGTCCCGGGAGCACCCGGACGAGTGATCGCCGGGACGGTCTGTCAAATCCGGACGTTGAGCGACAAGGAGAGGTTTCTTTCAATCCATCTACTCCTATTGCGAGTTGGAACTATCGACCAGGTTCGGTCGCGGTCCGACGGTGCCTCTGCGGCGGTAGGTCGTGCGTTGACAGTCGTCGTGTCCGTCGACGATCTTCCGGTCGCCCCTGGTGATCGGTGCTGATGGCGGCGGACTGTGGCGGTAGTGGCAGGGTGGAGTGTGCTTCTTGCCGACGACAGGCCGGCGTCGTCGTTCTGCTGGTGGGTGGTGATCCGCCGTGTCCGTGTCGCCGATTGGGAGTGTGGCCGCAGGCCGCCGCCACGAGTTGGTCGCGTCGAGCCTGCGTCACGTGGAAGCGGTGTCGGCCGGCTGTCAGCCTGTGGGCGAGGACGGCGTGCCGCTGGAGGAGTTCCTGCGGGTCCCCGTGGAGGACATCGGTCTGTCGGGCAGCACCGTGAAGACCTACTGGTGGGCGGCGTCCCGCTGACCGGCCGAACAACGTGTCACGGGGGTGGTGCGGGAGGCCCACAGGATCCTGATCGCGGCCGACGGCCCGGACGCTGTGATCGGTGCCCCGCACGTCACCGAACGGACAGGGTGAAAGGGTCGGGATGCCGAGGCTTCCGTGCTCGCGTACTGAGGTGCAGACACCCCTGATCCAGCCCAGCGCCTGTTCCTTCTCTTGCCGGCGTCACCGGGCTCGTTCGGCCAGGTCGAGTCGTGGCCCCGGCGCTGGTAGAGCGCCGGGGCCACGGGCCGCAGAGGGCCGGCTCGGCCGCGTCTTGGCAGACAGGTCCTGTCGGATGGTTGCCGCGGCGGGTGCTCGGTCGGATGTTGTCCGATTCGTTACGGGACCGGAAGCCAGGTGACGGAGACGTAGCCGTTCCCCCCGCGGGTTCCTGAGGTGACGGGGGCGGTCTGGGTGGTCTGGGTTCCGCCGTAGCCGCCGGCGCCGGTGCCGGAAGGCAGTGCTACTCCAGGCAGCCCGCCGGGGGTACCGCCACCGCCACCTGTAGTGCCGCCGTTGCTGCCCGCGCCTCCGTAGGCGGAGAGCCCGTCGTTGGTGAACTCGCAGGTGCCTCCCGCGCCGCCTCCACCGCCCCCGCCATCGGTTCCTTGACCGTTTCCGATGTCGGGTCGTCCGGCGGAACCGTTTCTCGGTGATCCGCCGATGCCGCCCCAGGCGCCGCCACCGGACGAGGTCGATCCGCGTACGGAGCCACTTGCGCCCCCGCCGCCGCCGCCGGAGCTGGCCAGGATTCCGCCGTAGCCGCCGCCGGGGGTCAGGTTGGTCACGGAGCTCCCGCCGGCACCGCCGCCGCCGCCGCGGGAGAAGCCTTCCGTGCGGGTTGCTCCTGCCTTGCCGGACGCATCGGGATCGCTCCCGCTCGCGCCCCCCTGTCCGCCGGTGGTGGTACCTGCGCCGCCTCCGGCGCCCACGGTGATGCGAAGGGTGGTGGCGGAGGAGGCGGTGACCGTCTTCTCGCACAGGGCCAGGCCGCCGGCACCGCCGCCTCCGCCGCCGGAGCGGTAGAGCGGATTGGTGCTGTTGAACCCGCTGGAGCCGCCGCCCCCGCCCGCACCGACCGTGGTGAGCGTCAGCTGCACATGCCTCAGGAGCGGATCGGTGCTCGCCGGGATGGAGAGCGTGTACACACCGGGCTGGGCGTACGTCCTGGTGCCGGCAGCGGCTTCTGCCTGAGCGGCACTGGCAATGCTCACGGGTGTGGCCGTCGTGCACAGGACGACTGCCACTGCGGCACCACTGAACCAGCGCTTTGACATACGGGGACGGGGCATTGCTCGGGTATCCCTTCTTCTCCACGGCAGCCGCGAGCCGGCTTCGTCCTGCCATGAAAGCTGACGTTCCTCACGCCACGACAGACCCGAACGAGTGACAGCGTGCGGGCCCTGTCAGTGCCCAGGCCGGGACGGCAGCGGGGTTCGCGGGACGTGGGCTGCGAGCCTCTCCGCGACGGGGTTGGGGCCGACTCGGGATGCGCGCTTCCGGCGCGGCTTGCCCGGCCTCCTGCGTCCCACAGTGGTGTCCTCCCGGCTCGGCATGCGACGGCCGGGCCACCACGGTACTGCGGCACGTCAAGGTTGCATCGCGCAGAGGCGACAGCTCATGAAGCCCGTGACGGGCCGGGAGCCGAGGCGCTGGTGAAGCGCGTTGCTGATGGGACTGCACTCGCCATTGCGGACTTCGCACCCGACCGGGGTACTTCGTGCGCCAGCGGGACGGTCGGCGGGCCCCGGGCACCCGAGCCCGTCGGCCCTGCCGGTAGGCCCTCGGGTAGACCTGCGGACGGCCCGCCCGATCAGCACGGCGCCGTTGTGGCTGTGAAGTTGTCCCGGCCGCTTCGAAGCCATGGCCCTCAACGTCATCAGTTTCTTGGCTCACCGCCCACCGGCGCCTTGCCCGGACCACGAGGCCAGCCAGGTCCGCTGCGGGACGATGTCGACCTCACCGCCTGCTCGGCCAGGTCGAGTCGTGGCCCCGGCGCTGGTAGAGCGCCGGGGCCACGGGCCGCAGAGGGCCGGCTCGGCCGCGTCTTGGCGGACAGGTCCTGTCGGATGGTTGCCGCAGCGGGTGCTCGGTCGGATGTTGTCCGATTCGTTACGGGACCGGAAGCCAGGTGACGGAGACGTAGCCGTTTCCCCCGCGACTTCCTGAGGTGACGGGGGCGGTCTGGGTGGTCTGGGTTCCGCCGTTGCCGCCGGCGCCGGTGCCGGAAGGCAGTGCTACTCCGGGCAGCCCGCCGGGGGTACCGCCACCGCCACCCCTGGTAGTCCCGTTGCCGCCTGCGCCGCCGTAGGCGGAGAGCCCGTCGTTGGCGAACTCGCAGGTGCCTCCCGCGCCGCCTCCACCGCCCCCGCCCTCGTTCCCTTGACCGTCGCTGACGTCCGGCTGTCCGGCGGAACCGTTTCTCGGGGATCCGCCGAGGCCGCCCCTGGCACCGCCCCAGGAGTCGCCGAGTCCGTACACCACACCACTCGCACCCCCGCCGCCGCCGCCGGAGCTGGCGAGGATCCCGCCGTAGCTACCGCCGGGGGTCAGGTTGGTCACGGAGCTCCCGCCGGCACCGCCGCCACCGCCGCGATCGAAGCCTTCTGTGCGGGTTGCTCCCGTTCTGCCGGACGCATCGGGATCGCTCCCGCTCGCACCCCCCTGTCCGCCGGTGGTGGTACCTGCGCCGCCTCCGGCGCCCACGGTGATGCGAAGGGTGGTGGCGGAGGCGGCGGTGACGGTCTTCTCGCACAGGGCCAGGCCGCCGGCACCGCCGCCCCCGCCGCCGGAGCGCAGGATGGTGCTGGTGCTGCTGAACCCGCTGGAGCCGCCGCCCCCGCCCGCACCGACCGTGACGACCGTCAACCGGACACGCGTCAGAAGTGGACTGGTGCTCGCCGGAATGGTGAGTGTGTACACCCCGGGCTGACCGTACGTCGTCGTCGTGCCGACAGCGGCGGCCGGAGCGGCGTTGGCGCTGCTTCCCGGGGCGACCGTCGTGCACAGCGCCACTGCCACTGCGGTACCGCCGAGCCAGCGCTTTGACAAAAGGGGACGGGGCATTGCTCGGGTTTCCCTTCTTCCTTCACGGCAGGCCGCGAGCCGGTCTCGCCCTGTCATGAAAGCTGGTACTCCTCGCGGTGCGACAGGAGCCGAACGAGTGACAGTGCCCGGGCTGTATCACCGATTGGGCCGGGACCAGGGATTCCTGCTGCGAGTCTCGGGGAGGCAGCGTTCCGGCCGGGGAAGGGGGAGTGCCTGCCGATGTGCCGCTTTCCCCGACCGGGCCTTCGGCCGGGTCCGCACGGACATCGCGCTCCACCGTTGTCGGGCGGCCCCGTCCTCGGCCGAGTCGGCATGACCCGGTCCTGCGGGTCGGCGCCGCCACGATCGATGGGCCCTGGCCCGTTCGCCGCTGCCCCCGGGAGTGCGCATCACAGTCGCCGCGGCGCCGCTCGCCTGCGCGAACCGCTTCACGGGTCTTACGCCGTACGGCGGTCCCGACGGCTTCCGGAGCCGCCACCGGTCCGGGCCCGGAGCGGACACCTGCGTGGTGCCTCGGCCCCCTGTGTCCGGGCCAACGTCTGCTCGGCGGTGTCTCCTCGTCCGCTCTCGGCCGTGTTGGAGCGGGGAGGCCCGTGGTCCGGCTCGGTCCGGCGGGGCGGGTGTTCCTCGCGGACATGGACCGGCCCCGGTCACCAGGAGACTGGTGACCGGGGCCGTGGACGGCTGGAGCGGGTGGCTCCGTGCCGGCGCTACTGGGCGGTGAACTGGTACGAGCCGCTCGCGACGCGGTAGACCTTGAAGCCCGGCTCGTCGGATACGAACTGCGCCCCGGTCGGCGCGACCACGTTCTGTCCCGCCTTGACGGGTACGTGGACGAGTGCCGTCCTGCTGACCGGGATCGTGACATCCAGGGTCAGAGCACTGCCGGACACCTTCCAGCTGGACGAGAGGCTGCCGCCGGACGTCGCCAGGGAGGAGGAGGCGCGGTCAAGCCCGGTGGGGACGTGGGGCTTGATGACCGCCTCGCCCTCACTGCTCTCGATACCGGCCAGGTCCATGAGCAGCCAGTCCTCGACCGTGCCGAGGAACGGATGGCCCTGCGACCTCGACCACGCGCCCCACTCCTCCCACAGGGAGGTGGCACCGAGCGACTTCCAGTAGCCCCAGCTGGGGTACGTCGTCGAGGAGGCCACGGCGTACGCGGTGTCGACGTAACCGAACTCGGTCAGGACGCGCAGCAGGTACTTCGTGCCGAGGACACCCGTGCCCAGGTGGTTGCCCCGCGACTGGACATCGTTGTTGATCTTCTGGGCGATCGCGGCGGTGTCCGCTTCCGGCGCGAGGCCGAATTCCAGCGGAAGCACGTTGTTGGTCTGCCAGAAGGCTCCGCCCGGCTTGGACCGGTAGAGGTGGTTGGCCGCGTCGTAGAAGGAGCTGTTGAACGTGCTCTTCATCTGCTCCGCACGGTCGGCGAAGAGCGCTGCGTCGCTCGACTTGCCCAGCTGCTGGGCGATGTCGGCGAACTGGTCGACGCTGCGGTAGCGGTACGCCTTGCCGACGAACGCCTTGTTGTCGTCGCTGTTGCAGTCGGTGTCAGGGCAGACCCAGTCGCCCCACATCTCCTGCGTCGAGGCCCGCTGGCTCCACTCGAACTCGGCGTACTTCTTCAGCTCGTCGTAGCGGGCGGCCACGACGTCGCGCTGGCCGTGCTGGAGCAGCAGGACGGCTGTCTCGGTGACGGCATTGGCCCACGCGCTGCTGCGGGCCGTGTCCCCGTGGATGGGGGCGAACATCGGCATGTCGCCGTTGCTCACCTGGCTGTCGACGATGTCGTTGAACCACTTGGCGTAGAAGGCACTGGTGTCGAAGTTGCGCCGCATCGCCTCTTCCATGAGCGCGCCGTCCGCCAGCCACGGCAGCTTCTCCACATAGGATCCGTCGGTCGGAACGCCCTGCACGGCGTTGTTCAGCAGGGTGTCCCGGGTGGCCTGGTGGATCCAGTTGAGAGTGTCGTTGCCGGAGCTGAAGGTACCGACGCTCGTCAGGTCGTTGTGCATGCGCAGGGCCTGGACCTGCGGTTGCGGTGCACCGGCGGGCAGGTTGCTGATCTCGAGGTACCGGAAGCCCCTGTAGGTGAAAGCGGGCGTCCACGCGTCCGCGGCCTTGCCGTCGTCGGTGAACGTGTCGTCCTGGTAGCGTCCGTGGACCACGACGACCCGGCCGTTGCTCAGCTTCTCCCCGTACCGGAGGTTGACCTGGGTGCCGGCGGGCAGGTCGAAGGTGACCCGGGCGTTGCCGGCGATGTTCTGGCCGAAGTCGTAGACGCGCACGCCCGTCGCCGGGCTGGCCACCGAGACCGGGTTCAAGGTGCCGCTCACGCGGGTCGGGGGTACGGGTGAGGCCTGCAGCTGCACGGTCGCGGGCTGGTTGACCGTCACTGCGGGCTTCCAGTTTCCTGCGTCGAAGCCCGCGGTGCTCCATCCGTCCTGTTCCAGCCTGGCGTCGTAGCCTTCGCTGTCGGGGGTGCTGGCGGTGAAGGGCAGCGTGGGTCCCAGGTCCGTGGTCCACTGTGGCCCGGTCGTCACGAGCTTGCTCGTGCCGTCGGTGTAGGTGACCTCCATCACCGCGCGGGTGCGCAGGACGCCGTCCCAGGCACCGCGCCTGTCGGCGGACACCCAGTCGTGCACACCCTCGAAATAGCCCTGGCCGAGCGCGATGCCGATGGCATTGGCCCCCTGCTTCACGGCGCTGGTCACGTCGATCGTGTCGTAGTGGACCCGCTCGTCGTACCTCGACCACGGGGAGCCGAGCTGGGCGTCACCTGCCCGCTGGTCGTTGACGTAGGCGACGTAGGCGCCCAGGCCCGCGACGTACAGCCGTGCGCTCTTGACGGCCTTGTCCGCGGTGAAGTCGGTGCGCAGCAGCGGCAGCGAGACGGGGCGGGGCTGCGGGGCCGGGGGCGGGGTGGTGTTGGCGTACGACGCCAGTACGGGCTTGAACGCCGTCAGCTGGAAGCTCTTCATGAAGGAGACGGTGGCGGGGGAGCCTGCGACCGTCTGGGACTTGTCGGTGCGCGGGTAGACCTTGACCTTGCTGACGGTCTTCTCGGCGCCCAGATCGATGGTGATCGTGGCGGGGCTGGCGCTGCCGTTGGCGGTGAGCACCTGGTTGGGGGACGGCGGCCAGGTGGTGAACCCGCGCGCCTGGCCGTTGTTGGTGTTGGTGACGCCGTCGGTCAGCAGGCCGCGGCCCCAGCCCCACTCCTCCAGGCCCGCGCTCGTCGTGACGGGGCGGCTGCGCGCGACGTTGTTGCCCGCCTGGTCCAGGAGTTCGACCTCCGCGAGTTGCAGCATGAAGCCGTTCGGCGTGTCCGCGTAGACGTCGCTCACCTCGGGAACCGCGAGGGTCAGCTTGCTGGTCGTCGTGGGCCGGCCCAGGTCGATGGTGTAGGGGTTGCCCTGGGTCGAGTAGGCCGGGTTGGGCACGTTGTCGTTGGCCGCGACGCCCGACCATCCCGCCGTGGAGTCGGCAGCCCGCACCGTGACCGCGGTCGGGAAGTTGGGGCTTCTCCCGTCGGCGGTCCTCGCATCACTACGGGGGTAGAGAACGATGCGGTCGATCTTCTGGACGGAGCCGAGGTCGACGGTCAGGGTGATCGGCTGGTTGAGGGAGGCACTGGTGTGCGGCTGCGAGGAGTACCCCCGCGCGGTTGCGGTTGCGCTGTCACGGACGCCGTCCGTCAGGAACGACGTGGACCAGCCCCAGTTGTCGATCGACTCGGAAGAGGTCACCGCAGCACCCTTGGCCACGTTCACGCCGCCGGCACCGTCGCGGGCCTCGAGTTCGGCCAGTTGCAGGTAGCGGCCCGAGTCCCCGGAGACAGGGGCACCGAGTCCGTTCACCTCGAGCGTCAGGTAGCGCGTGGTCGCAGGACCGCCGGTGAGGGGGATCGTCACCGGCTGGAGCCCGGGGTCGTTGCCCGGACCGCCCGGGGTCTTCCAGTCGGGATGGGTGATCCACTGCGCGTCGCCCCAGTCGGCGGGTGACATCATCGCCGTCCCGAAGGTGGCGGTCGGGCTCCAGCCGGTCACCGCGCCCGCTTCGTCGTAGACACGCACCTGCCAGCCGTAGAGGCTGCGCCCGTCGAGGGCCGGTCCGTCGTAGACCACGGAGTCGATGCCTGCCGCCGTGATCTTTCCACTGTCCCATACGGTGTTCGAAGGCGTGTTCTTCCAGACACGTACCTGAGCGGCGCTGACGGAGGCCCCTAGGCCGGGCGAGGTGACGTCCCACGCCAGACGCGGCTTCGGGGTGTCGATGCCGGGGGGGTTCAGCAGGCCGTTGGTGGTGAGCGCCGACAGAGTCAGGGTGTCGGCAGTCCCGGCCGCAGCCACGGCCGGCGCGTTGAGGCCGTAGCCCGTGAGACTGCCTATCAGAAGAGCCACCACCGCGGTGTAACGATTCAGTCCATGGTTCCGCATCACGCGTTTCCGCCCTTACATGAGGTCTCGCCGTCGACGTCGGACAGACCGAGGGGTGGGCTGCGTCGGTGGCGAGTGATCGGAACTGTAAGGGCCGCGTTAATCCCACGTGAAGCCGTCATGTCCCGCAGTAAAATTTGGGATTCTGGCCCTTTTGTGTGGCGGTGGCGGGTGGAGCGCACCGGCTCTTGCGGACCGGTCCTGCGGTTTCGCCGTCGTGAGAGCGGGGTCGGCCGGCACCGCGGTGGGCGGTGCGACGGCGGGGGAGCGCGGCCGCGCCGGGGTGAGGGTCGGCCCGGCAGCGAGGCTCCGAAGTGCTGCAGGTGCCGTGGCCCGTCGCGAGACCGTCCTCGCCGACCGACGGCTCGCCGCTCCGTGGGCGCCCCTGTCCTGTCCGCAGGGGCCGGAGGGTGCCCGCGCAGTCGGTGGCACGGGCCCGCAGGCGTTCTGCGCAGGCGCGGCGGCCGCGCCTGGGCCTGAACCGCGCCCGCCCCCTGCCGGGTTCGTTTCGGCAGGAACCGAACCGGGGCGGCGAAAAGCCCCGGGGCCGGGCGACCCTTCCGCTCGGATCTTTCGGGCGCTTTGCGCGCGCGCATTGACCAACGGTGGGCCGGGGTCGTAACTTCGCCGCAACCAATGATTGAATCGATTCACGCCAGGGAAGGCGGGGGCGACAGATGCGGGGCCTGCGAACGCGGAGCGTGGAGCGCGGAGCGATCACGCCGGGGGACCCACGAATGGGTAGTGAGCACCCATTTAACCCGCACTGTTCGAGGCGGTTGCGTAAGAGGCAGAGGCGGTTGACCGCTAGAGGCAGCCGACTGGTGCGAGGAGGCGGTCATGTTCTTCAGTCTTGCCTATGTCAGCCCAATGCCCCCTGCTGCGTCCGCACCGGACGCAGCACCGCAACGGGGCGCCGCCCAGGTGTTCGGCGCTCCGACGCGTCCTCGCCGCACTGCACGGGAGCGGAAAGTGACCGACGACGTCCGGACCAGCGAGGACGGAAAGGAGACGCGCCTGCTGCTCGCCCCCCTCGCGCGGGCAATCCCGCAGGCCCGCCGCATCGTCCGCCAGACGGTGACAGGCCGAGGCTGGGACGAACTCGCAGAACCCGCCGCACTGCTCTTCACCGAACTGGCCGCCAACGCCATCCGGCATAGCAAAGCCGCGCCCGGCGAGGACGCTGCGCCGGTCGCCGTCACCGTGCGGTTCGACGACGGCTCGCTCACCGTCGAGGTCCGCAACACCGGTCGGACGGCCGAACCGATCACGGCACCTGTCCAGCCCCCCGCGGCCGATGCCGAGAACGGCAGGGGACTCTTCCTGGTCGAAGCGCTCGCCACCGACTGGGGAAGCTGCTGCCGCAACGACGGCACAGTCATCTGGTTCGCCCTCGACCGCCACAGCTGCGTGTAGAGGCACGCCACCACCGCAGACGGACCTGCCCCGGCCATCACCGTCCGTCCCACGCCCCGCACCGTGCGGCGGACCCTCCGCGGAGAGTCCCATCTCCGGCACGGCCGACGGCAAGGCCGGCGAAAGACCCCTTCGAGGCGAAGACAACCCGAGACACGGAGAACCCATGCCGACTGCGGACGCCACCCGACGCGAGCACACCGCATTCGTCGGCCGGGAGAACGAGCTGGCCGACCTGCACGCCGCTCTGGAAGCACTCCCTGCCGTGACAGTCGTCGAAGGAGAAGCCGGAATCGGCAAGTCCCGGCTCCTGCTCGAAGCAACCGGACGAATGAGAGCCACAGGCACCCACGTCCTCTGGGCGAACTGCTACCCCCTGCGACACCCCTATCCGTTCCAGCCCGTCCTCGAAGCGCTGCACAGCCTGCGCTCCGACCCGCCCGCCGGCGCATCCCCGAACCTCGTGAGCCCCGCGATGACCGCGCTCCTGGCTCCCGCCCCGTCCCGGTCCGCAACACCCGCAGCCCCGCCCGCCCCCGCAGCGTATGACCTCGTCGCCGACCTGAAGGACCTGCTGCGCCGTGTGGCACCCGTCGTCCTGGTGATCGAGGACATGCAATGGAGCGACGAGTCGAGCCGCGAACTCCTGCTCCTCCTGGCGGCAAACATGCCGGACGGAGCCGGCCTGGTACTCAGCCACCGCCGCAGCGACCTGCTCCCTCACCCCCCGCTCCTGGGCGCCGCCTACCACCCGCAGCCGGCCGTCCGCACCACGGAACTGCAACTCACGCCTCTGCCGCCGGCAGCCGTCCGTGACCTCGCCTCCCGAACCCTGGGCAGCGAGATATCGCCCCGATCCGCCGAGAGGCTCCACGCCCGTAGCGACGGCGTACCCAGAACACTCATCGAGGACCTCACCGCGCTGAGGCGACACCTGGGCCGTCCGCCGCACACCGAAGAAGACCTCACGGCCACCCTCGACACCCTCGTAGTGCCCCGCGTCATCCGGGAGACGGTGACAGCCACCCTCCAGCAACTGCCACCCGAAGCCGTCACCGTCGTACGCGCCGCAGCCGCCCTGGACAACCCGTTCGACCTGGCCCTGGTGGCCGACGTGGCGGGCATCAGCACCGAAAGCGCCTCCAAAGGCATCTCGGCCGCTCTGACCTGCGGCCTCCTGCGCGAGGCCGGACCTACCTCCTACACATTCCGCCGCTCCGCCGCCCGTACCGCCGTGTACCAGGACATCCCCGGCCCCGACAGAAAACGCATGCACCGCCACGCCATCAGCACCATGTGGACACGCCCCAGCCCGCCCCTCGCCCACATCGCCCAGCAAGCCCGGCAACTGGGAGACACAGCCCTGTGGATCCAGCAGGCGAACGCAGCCGCCGGCCAGGCCACCGCCCGGGGAGACCGGGCCGAGGCAACCCGCCTCCTGCTCGAAGTCCTCCAAGCCCCGACGATGGACACCGACACCCTCTCGCGCGCCGCACTCATGCTCGCCAGGAACTCCTTCCACCTCGCACAGCACAAGGAGACGCTCCGCACCCTGCGCCGCACCCTCGCAAGACCCGGCCTGCCCGCCCGCACCTGGGCCGAACTGACCCTGCACACCGAACGCCTCGCCGTCGTGCACGCAGGCGACAGCGGACGCATCGCCGACCTGCGCGCCGCAGCGACCGAACTGCAGGCAGACCCCGCACTCGCCGCCGAGGCGGCCAGCACCATCGCCATGGCCGCCGACGACGAACAGGACGCCCAAACGTGGCTCGACGCCGCCCAGCACGCCGCCGCGGCGAGCGGTGACACACCGGCGGCCGCCGTGGTCCGTACCGCCACCTCCGCCCTGGCGGCCGCCCAGGGAGACGAGGACTTCTGGAAGGCCGTCGAGAACACCCCTCGCCGGCCGACCGACCCGCACACCGCCCTGGAGACGAACCGGACCCTGTGCACACTGGGCTCACTGGCACTGGGCTTCGGACTCGACACCACAGCCCGCCGCCTGCTCACCGACAGCCAGGCCATGGCAGGCGTGCTCGGCAGCGACCTTCTGCAATGCCAGAGTGCGACCGCCCTGGCCCTCCTGGACTGGTGGACCGGAGCGTGGAACGGACTCCCGCAGCGGCTGCAGGAACTGCACGAACAGTATCCGGAGATGGCCATGGCCGAGGCCGCCCGTTCGCTCACCCTGGCCAACCTCTGTCTGGCAACCGGCGAACACGACCGCGCCTTCGAACACCTCCGCCGCGCCGCTGACAGAGGCGGACACTACGCATCCGAAGGAGTGCGCGCAGCCCTCGCCCGGCTGCACCTGGACCGCAGCGAACCCGAGGAGGCATGGAGACAGACCGCACACCGCCTCCGCCACCCGATCCCCGCACTTCAGTGGCGCCAGGCAACCGGCCTCCTGCCCGTAGCCGTACAGGCCGCACTGGCCACCGGCAGGCCCGCAGAGGCCAGGACCATCGTGACCGGCGCGGAGCAGGCCACCCGAGGCCGGTGCACACCAGCGCCCGAAGCCGAGATCCACCAAGCCCGAGGGCACATGAGTCTCGCGAACGACCCCGCACTCGCTGCGGCCCACTACGCGCGGGCAAGATCGCTGTGGCACGACATCGGCCGCCCCTACCAGAGTGCTCAGGCCTCGGAGCAACAGGCGGATGCCCTCCTCAGAGCAGGCCGACCCGACGAAGCAGCCGTCGTACTCCGCACGGCGAAGACCACCTACAACGAACTCGGCGCCTCCAACGACGAGAGCCGCTGCCAGGACACACTGCGAACAGCCGAGGAAACCAAACCGAAGCCGAGAGGCAGACGCAGCTACGGTCAGGACCTCTCCCCGCGAGAACTGGAAGTCGCCCGCCTGGTCGCCGACGGCGCCACCAACCGGGAGATCGCCGGCGCGCTCTTCCTGTCACTGCGCACAGTGGAGCACCACGTCACGAAGGTCCTGCGCAAGCTCGACGTGTCCCACCGCCGCGAGGTCAACCGCGCCCTGCTCATGCCCCGGTGACCGGCCACAGCCCACCCCCAGCGACCACATAAGAAAGGCAGCACACCTCCCCGAGGGCCGACGCACTCCCGGGCGCGCACGCCGCGCTCGGCCGCGCAGTCCAGGGTAAGTACGACGACTCCCACATCCGCAGACCACAAACCCCCGCCGCCGGCGCAGACCGTTTCCCGAACTGCCCGGCGGCGCGTCCCAACCTCCGCAATGCCCGACCTGGCATACGATCCACGCACCACGGCGCCCAGATCCACCAAAGTTGCCCCATTGATCCGATACATTCTCCGCACCGCGGCCCTGTACACGATCCTCGTACTGGCCGCCGCCACCGTGACGTACTTCCTGGCCGCACTGAGTCTCGACCCCCGCTCCAACTACCTCCAGCGCAACCCCCGACCCTCGGACGCCGTCATCACGGCCACACTCAACGCCTACAACCTCAACCCCGACGTCCCCGTCGTGGAACGGTTCCTGCACTGGGCCGGCGACGTGGCACACGGAGACCTGGGCCGAACCGTGACCGGCAGCAAGGTCAACACCGAGTTCGCCCGACGCGTCGCAGTAAGCACACGCCTGCTCCTGGTCGCCACAATCCTCGGAACCGCATGCGGCGTCCTCGTCGGCACCTGGAGCGCCGTCAGACAGTACAAGCTCGTCGACCGAGTGACGGCGATCATGTCCTTCACCATCCTGGCCGTACCCGTTTTCGTCCTCGCCACGACAGCCCAACTCTGGGCCCGAGGCGTGAACGACCTCCTGGGAACCACCTTGATCGAGTACACCGGAGAGTACTCACCCCAAGCCCACGGAACCCTGGAACGACTCGTGAGCCGCGCCCAGCACCTCATCCTGCCCAGCCTCGTCCTCATCGCCTTCGAAACAGCCCTCTTCAGCCGCTACCAACGCAGCGCCATGCTCGACGTTCTCAGCAGCGAATTCCTCCGAACAGCGCGCGCGAAAGGCCTGGCACGGCGCACCGCCCTCCTGAAACACGGCCTGCGCGTGGCCCTGCTCCCACTCATCCCACTGCTCGTCTACAACACAGTGCTTCTCTTCACCGGGGCGGCGTTCATCGAGAAGGCTTTCGGCTGGAGGGGCATGGGGGACTGGCTCATCGACGCCATCACGACGAACGACGTCAACGCCGTGGCGAGCATCGGCCTTTTCACAGCCGCACTCGTACTGATCGCCGCCCTGCTCTGCGAAGTCGCGCACGTCGCCCTGGACCCCCGGATCGCGGTGCGATGACCACCGCAACCCCGCCCGCACGGCCACGCACCACCCAGGACATCCCGTGACCACCGGATTCACCGGCCCGGCGAACCGACCAACCGCACAGACCGATCAGCGCAGAACCCGCGGCGGCCGCAGACGGCTCATCTGGACGCGCCTCGCACGCAACCGCGGCGCGACGACGGGACTCGTCCTCCTCGCCCTGCTCTTCGCCCTGGCCTACGTGACCCCTCTTCTCTACCCCTGGAGCCACACCGAACTGGACTACACGGCCTTCCAACAGCCACCGAGCCCCCACCACTGGTTCGGCACCGACCCCGCAGGCGCCGACGTCCTCGCAGCCACCACGCGCGGCATGCAACGCTCTCTGACCGTCGGCCTCCTGACCGGGCTGGCCGCCACCGCGCTGGCGACACTCGTCGGCGGCTGCGCCGGCTACTTCGGCAAGGGCACCGACCGCGTCCTCATGGGGCTCGTCAGCATGATGCTGGTGCTCCCGAGCTTCCTCGTTGTCGCCGTGGTCGCCAGCCGCATCGGCGGTCGAAGCTGGATGCTCTTCGTCCTCCTTCTGGCAGGCTTCAGCTGGATGCTCACCGGCCGCGTCGTACGCGACATGATCCGGGCACTGAGGAACGTGGAGTACGCGAGAGCAGCCGAGTACGCAGGAGTGCCGGCGCACGCCGTCCTCACCCGCCACATGCTTCCCGCCATCGCCTCCTTCCTCATCATCGACGCCACCCTCCAGGTGGGTGGGGCAATCATTGGAGAAGCGGGCCTGTCGTACTTCGGGTTCGGGGTACAACCGCCCGATGTCTCACTCGGCGGCGTGATCGCTGCGGGGACTCCTGCGGCATCCTCCTTCCCGTGGCTGTTCTATTTCCCGGCCGGTTCCCTCGTCCTCGTGTGCCTCTCGGTCTTCCTGATCGGCGACGGCCTGCGCGATGCGCTGGATCCCGGCGCGGCCGGCGCCAAGAAACGGGCCACAGCCCCGAACACCCGCCAGCGCAGCGCAAGCCGCCCCTCCTCGAAGCGCGGGAGACGGGAACTGCCGAACACCCCGCCCCCATGGCCGGACACCCAACCCGGCGCCGTACCCGCACTCGAAGTCACGGACCTGAATGTCTCTTTCCCCAGCGAGGACGGACCGGTGCAAGCAGTGAAGGCACTGACCTTCTCCGTCGCGGCCGGGGAGAACCTCGGCGTCATCGGCGAATCGGGATCGGGCAAGAGCACCGTGGCGGCCGCGATCATGGGCCTGTTGCCCGAAGCCGCCACCGTCCGCGGCTCCGTGAAACTGTTCGGCCGCGAGCTCATCGCCCTGCCGGACCGGGACCTCACCGAAGTCCGAGGCAAGCAGATCGCCCTGATCCCACAAGACCCGCGGGCCGCCCTCACCCCCGTGTACACCCTCGGCGAACAGATCACCGAGGCACTCCGCGTCCACCAGAAGCTGGACAAGAAGACCGCCCAGGCACGGGCCGTCGAACTGCTCGAACTCGTGGGCGTACCCGAACCCAGCCGAAGGGCCGATGCCTACCCGCACGAGTGCTCCGGCGGGATCTGCCAGCGAGCCGTCATCGCCATGGCCATCGCAAACAACCCCCAGGTGCTCATCGCCGACGAACCCACCAGTTCCCTGGACACCATTGCACAGGCACAGATCCTCGACGTGCTGAGAACAGCCGCGCTCACAACCGGCGCCGCCCTCGTCCTCATCACCCATGACCTCGGCGCACTGGCCGGAATCGCCGACCAGGTCCAGGTCATGTACGCCGGACGAGCGGTGGAGCGAGGAACAGCCGAGGCAGTGTTCCACCGACCCCTCATGCCCTACACCATCGGCCTCCTGGGCGCAGTGCCTCACCCGGGGCCCTCCACACAACAGGCCCTCACACCCATCGAGGGCACCCCGCCCCCCGCAGGACACACCCCCGCAGGATGCTCCTTCGCCGGCCGGTGCCCCATCGCTGTCGACGTCTGCCGTCGGCTCGACCCACTCCTCACGGCCATCGTCGAGACGGAGCCCCACACAGCCGCATGCCACCGCGCACCAGAGCTCGCCCGCGGACAGCTCGACAGAAACCGGATCTACCCCTCACACAGTACGCAGACAGGCGCGCACCAACCGCCGCCGCCCCGCGAACAACGCCCCGTCGCTCTCCAGATCGACGACCTGGTACGCCACTTCCCTGTACTAACGGGAGCCGTTCTGAGGAGAAGGACCGGCACCGTCCGGGCAGTCGACGGCGTCAGCCTCGACATCAGGACGGCAGAGACGCTCGCACTCATCGGTGAATCGGGATGCGGGAAATCCACCATGCTGAACGCCATCGTCGATTCCGTCACCACCACGGCCGGCAGACGAGCCCCTGGGAACACGCAAGGGACCGTCACACTCTACGGACACCCGACGGGCGGCCTGAACCGTACCGAGCGCGCCCGACTGCGCCGAGACGTACAGATCGTCTTCCAGGATCCGGGCACGTCACTGGATCCCCGCATGCCAGTCGCCGACCTCCTCGCAGAACCACTGCGCGCCCAGGGCTGGAAGCCGCAGCACATCAGGCAACGAGTCGACGAACTGCTCGACCTCGTAGGACTCGATGCCGAGCACACGCGCCGATTTCCCTCCGAACTCTCAGGCGGCCAGCGCCAGCGGGTGAGCATCGGCCGGGCCCTCGCTGCAGCCCCGCAACTACTGCTGCTCGACGAACCGGTCTCCGCACTGGACGTCTCCGTCCAGGCATCCGTGCTCAACCTCTTGGACACGCTCAGGAAACGCTTGGCACTGAGCTACCTCTTCGTGGCGCACGACCTCGCAGTAGCCCGCTATGTCGCGGACCGAGTGGCGATCATGTACCTGGGCCGCGTCGTCGAGCTCGGCAACGCACAGTCCGTCTTCTCCGCGCCGGCCCACCCCTACACCCAGGCCCTCCTGTCAGCATCACCCGCTCCCGACCCGGCGGTGGAGCGCACACGTCGCAGGATCCGCCTGACCAACGCCACTTTCGACGCCTCACACATCCCGGCCGGATGCCGCTTCCGCAACAGATGCCCGAGGCATCCAGCCCTCCGACCCGCAGACCGACTGCGATGCGAGCAGCAAGACCCGCATCTGCAGGACTACGCAGCCGACCACACCGTGGCCTGTCACTTTCCCGGCCCCTCGCGGGACGAGGAGTGGACTCCAGCACAGGGCGAAATCACGGGAGAACTTCAATGACGCACTCGCGCACGAGAACACGGTGGTCCACCTCGCCTCCAGGACGCCACGTCCTCATCGAGATCAAGGACCGTGGCGGGGAGTCGGTACGCCTGTACTTGCGAGGAGGCATTACCACGCGGCCGGAAGCAGCGTTGAGCAATGCATGAGGCACTACGAGCAAAGTCAACCGCGTCTGTCCACCAGCGGCGGCAGGGCTGCACCCCGCACAGGTGGTGGTGCCGGTCCGGTGGGGGCGGGCACGTGCAGTGTTTGGTGGCAGAGGGCCGAGTGCGGGGCACGTGCGTGGGCGAACCGGTGGGGTCTGGTGAGCGGTACCGGCCAGGAACGGCGTCTGGCAGGAGCAGCCCACGGACGGATGGCCGGCGCGGTGGCACCGTCGGCCTCACCCGCAGAGCTGGAAATGCTTGCCTGCTGGGGGGCGTTCATCACCCTGGTTGACGACTGCTTCGACCGGCGTTCGGCACACGCCTCAGTGTCCGAGGTGCGAACTGTGCTCGATCCCCTGGTGAGCATCCTGACAGGCAACGCCTCCAGATCAGAGCCCGGAGCACCCCTCGTGGCTGCCCTGGAAGACCTGTGGCAGCGCACGCTCGCCGGGGCGGCGCCCGGGTGGTGCACACGGTTCGCGGCCTCCTACACCGCTTTCGCGGAAGCTACCTGCCAGGAGGCTCAGTGGCGTCAGGAGCGGTACGTGCCCTCGGTGCGGGAGTACGTCCAACTGCGGCGGCGCACGATCACCGTGGTTCCGCTGCTGCAGGTGACCGAACGGCACCTGAATCCGTGGCCGCAGGCCGGAGTGCTGCACGAGGTATGCGCCGATGTCGTGGGCTGGACGAACGACCTATTCGACGCAGGGGCAGAGTCCACCGACGATGCGGGTTTGGTCGGCGTACTGGCCCGTGAGCGGGGTGTCGGCCGCGGAGAGGCGGCAGCGATGGCCCGTGCGATGATCGAAGAGCGGCTGGAGCACTTCGAGACGGTCGCCCTACAGCTGACCGCCGCGCATCCGCACCTGCTGGACAACAGGTCGCGGATCGAAGGTCTGCGTACCTTCCTACACGGTGCGGTGGCCTGGCAGTACGAGAGCCGCCGCTACCGGGCAACCCTGCCCGTGCAGCAGGAATCAAAACAGCGACGGGCGGCAGCGGACCCGGTCGAGGAAGCCGCTGTGCGGCTGGAACGTCGGCTGGCCCTGGCTGTGGCGCCCGGCGGCGCACTGCCGGACCGGTGCGAAGGCCGGGTCCTCGAAACCGCTCTCCTTCTTGCCCTGATGCGCACACACGGCACGCACCAGGAAGAGCAGCGGCAGTTGACATGCTGGCTGGAGGAGCGACGCGAAAAGGCCGACTCGCTTGATGCACTCCTCATCGACGCCGTTCTGCGTCCGCACACCCTGCCGCCTGGGGCAGCCGACGCGGCAGCGCCCGTTACCGATCGCGTCACCGCCTCGACAGGCCAGCGTGGCCGACTCAAGCACACCATGCTGCACGCCGTCCTGTACGTGCTCGGCGGTCTAAAACTACGCGACGAGGACATCCCGGATGCTGGGCCCGGACACGCGTTGTCCACGTTCACCCAGGTCAATCTCCTGGCCGCGCGAGTCATCTACGCCCAGGCCACTGCCTACCCGCACACGGTCTCGACAAGCGAACGCTTCCAGCTCGCCGACCTCCTGGATGACGATGGAGGACGACTCCTGTGGGAGGCCAGCGCCGCCACCCACCTGCTCGGGCTCAACGCCCTGCAATCCTGCCGGCCCCGCCACCCGCTGATCAGCCGGGCCCTGACCGGCCTGTTGCTGGCCCGTGATCGTGAGGGCGGGATGCCGTTCCTCGACAGTCAGGACATCTGGCTGACCGCCACAGGAGGCCTCGCCTACCTCACCAGGCCCGGACTACGCCTCTACACACCTCGGATGGGCGCTTTCGTCGCCGCCCGGCAGGCCGCGGACGGCGGCTGGCCCTTCGCCAGCGGCATCCGCCAGACCGACGTCGACACCACCACCCGCTGCATGGAGTTCCTCCACGCCCTCGATTCCCATCATTACCGTGACTATCTCACCCGCGGCGCCGAGTATCTCGCTGGGAAAGCCGGTCCCGGCGGCGGCTTTCCCACCTGGCGCGAAGGCGATGACCCGGACCTCGACATGACCGCCGGCGCCATCCTCGCCCTCGCCCCCCTCGGCACGCGCTACGCCCCGCTCGTCATCGACGCCACTCGGTTCGTCATCGACGCCCAGCACCCGGACGGCACCTGGTCTCCCAGCTGGACACTCAGCGAGCCCAGCGTCATTCTCCGCGCCGTCGACGCCCTCCACGCCGCACGCCACACCCCCGGTATCGACCCCGCCCGACTCTCGGCTGCGGCCGCCCGCGCCGTAGCCCGGCTGACGGCCACCCAGCAACCGGACGGTGGCTGGGGTCACAGCCCACACCACGACAGCGATGCCCTCTCCACCGCCCAGGCCCTGCCCATCGTCACGCGCTGCGGGCCCCCGCACGTGACTGCCGCCGGGATGGCCTATCTGCTCTCCTGCCAGGACGATACCGGCTGCTTCCCCTCCCCACCCGACCAGACCGGGCCCCGCCCTCTGGCCTTTGACTACCCTGTCGTCGCCGACCTCCACGCACTCACCGCGCTCACCCGCGCCCAGCCACTTTCCATGACGAAAATCATTGCTGAGCGAAACCGCTCTACGAGGTAGACGTTCCGAAGCTGGGGGAGTCGGTTGTGAATCCGTTGGCCAGCCATTCCTCGACGGAGGCTACGTGCACGGCGCTCGCACTGGCGGCCAACCCTGAGTCGCCGATGGCCAGCGCCCGCCAGATGGTCCCGTGGTCCCGGTGGGCCTGCTCCTGGGCCGGCGCGTGACGGATTCCGCGCACGATGCGCAGGCGCTGGGTGTGGGTGGAGAGGATGCCGAGCAGGGTGGACAGGACCGGATTGCCGACGGTGTCGGCGATGGTGCGGTGGAACTCGAGGTCGAGTTCGACGAACTCCTCGATGCTGATGTTCTCCGCGCTGCGGTCGAGAATGGCGCGGAGCACGGCCAACTGCTCTTCGGTGACCTTGTCGGCGGCGAGGCCCGTGACCGGCGGTTCGAGCAGACGTCGGACCTGGATGAGTTGGAGAGCCGTGTGGCCCCGGGAGGCGTCTGCGGCGAAGGCCAGCGACTCGAGGAGGAGGTGCGGCTCCAAACCGGAGACGTAGGTGCCGTCACCCTGCTTGGGGACCAGGATCCGCATCGCGGTGAGCGCCCGGACCGCCTCGCGGAGGGAACTGCGGGACAGCACGAGCAGTTCGGCGAGGTCAGCCTCGTTGGGGAGGCGGGCGCCAGGCAGAAGCGCTCCGGAGAGGATCATCTCCTTGATCTTTTCGATGGCCTGGTCGGTCACCGACATGGCGGGATCCCTCCTTCAAGCTGGTGTGCGGGCCGCCCGTGTCCGGCGGCTTCTGGGCTCTGGCGCCCGGAGGCGTTACTCCTGCTTCTCGCCGGAGGCGAAGCGGGAGATGATCAGGGCGACGATGATGATCGCGCCGTTGAGGAACTGGTTCCACAGTGGTGGGACGCCGGCCAGAGTCATGACGTTGACCACGAGCTGGAGAGTCAGGACGCCGGTGAGGGCGCCGAAGAGGGTGCCACGGCCGCCGTTGAGACTGACGCCGCCGATGACGGTGGCGGCGAAGACCTGGAAGATCCAGCCGTTGCCCTGGTCAGCGGAGATGGAGCCGTAGTGGCCGGTGTAGAGAATGCCGGCGAAGGCTGCGAGCAGGCTGCCGAGGATCAGGACGATCCAGGTGATCCGGTCGACCCGGATGCCGGCGGCGCGGGCGGCCTCGGAGTTGCCGCCGATCGCGTACAGGGCGCGGCCGTGGCGCAGCCAGGCGAGGGCGCTGCCGCCAGCCAGGAACAGCAGGGAGCAGATCCAGATCGCGGCGGGCGTACCGAGCCAGCTGGTCCGGCCGAGGTAGGTGAAGGAAGACGGCAGGTTGACGATCGACTTGCCCTCGGAGACCGCGACCTGCAGACCGCGCAGCAGGGTGAGCGCGCCGAGGGTGACGATGAAGCCGTTGAGTCGCAGCTTGAGGATCAGGAAGCCGTTGATCGCGCCGATCAGTGCGCCGATGGCCAGACACAGCGGGATGGCCGTCCAGCCGGGCAAGAGGCCGAGGCCGTTGAAGCGGGCGCCGTGCTCGGGCAGGACCAGCCACACGGCGATGACCGGCGCGACGCCGATGGTGGACTCCAGCGACAGGTCCATCCGGCCGGCGATCAGGATCAGTGCCTCGCCGAGCACCAGCAGGCTCAGCTCGGTGGCCTGCTGGCCGACACCGAGCAGGTTGTCGGAGGTCAGGAACGCGGGCGAGACGATGAAGCCGATGACGCCCAGGGCGAGCAGCACCGGGACGAGTGACAGGTCGCGGTAGCGGGCCAGCTCGAAGCGGCGCCAGGGCGTGGCGGTGGGGGCGGTCGCGGACCGCTGGCGCAACTCAGTGGTGGGAGACATCGGATTCCTTCGTGTCGGTCGGGCCTGACATGCCCTCCATGGCGGCGACCAGTTGTTCGTCGCTCCAGCCGTACGGGAACTCGGCTACGACGCGGCCGCGGAACATGGCCAGGACGCGGTCGCAGACCCGCAGGTCGTCGAGTTCGTCGGACACGATCACAGCGGTCTTCCCGTTGTCGGCGGCGTCGCGGACGGTGCCGAGCAGGGACTCCTTGGACTTGATGTCCACGCCGTTGGTCGGCCGGATGGCGACCAGGACCTGCGGCGCGGTGGCCAGCGCCCGGGCGATGACGACCTTCTGCTGGTTGCCGCCGGACAGTGCGGACACCGGGGTGGCGGCGCTCGGTGTCTTGATGTCCAGGTCGTTGATCATCCGCTGGGCGAAGGACCGGGTGCGCGAGGGCAGCACCGTACCGAACGGGCCGAGCTGGTCGGCGACGGTCAGGGTGGCGTTCTCGGCGACGCTGCGTGGGGGGATCAGGCCCTGGATGTGCCGGTCCTCGGGAACGAAGCCGATTCCGGCGGCGAGAGCGGCGGGGACCTTGCCGGTGCGCACCGCTCGCCCTGCGACGGCGACCGTCCCGGCCTGCGGGCGGTGCAGACCGGCGAGGGTTTCGCCGAGCCGGACGTTGCCGCTGGCGGCGGCGCCGGCCAGGCCCACGACCTCGCCGGCCCGCGCGGTCAGTGAGAAGTCCTGGTATGCGCCGGCCAGGCTCAGACCGGTGACCTCCAGCAGCGGAGCGCCGTCCGCGCGCGCGCGTCCGGCGACGGACCAGGAGGGCTCGGTGCTGCGGGCGCTCTCGCCGGTCATTGCCTCGACCAGGGCGTGTTGGTTCAGCTCGGCGACGGGCGCGGTGACGATGTGCCGGGCGTCGCGGTAGACCGTGACGGTCGAGCAGAGCTCGTAGACCTCCTGCAGGTGGTGCGAGATGAACAGGAATGCCACGCCCTGCCGCTGGAGGTCCTCGAGCTTGTCGAAGAGTTTCTCGATGCCGCGGGCGTCGAGCTTGGCGGTGGGCTCGTCCAGGATGATGAACCGGGCGCCGAAGGACAGCGCGCGGGCGATCTCCACGAACTGGCGCTGCTCGACGGTCAGGTCCTCGGCGCGGGTGGTCGGGTCAACCTCCACGCCGTACTCGGCGAGCAGTTCGCTCGCCCGCCGGCGCAGTTCCTTCCAACTGATCGGCCGCAGTGCACCGGTGCTCTGCCGGTCGAGGAAGAGGTTCTCGGCGACGGTCAGTGCGGGGATGATGGTGGAGCGCTGGTATACACAGGCGACTCTGGAGCGCCAGGCGTGGGTGTCCTCGGGGGCCGGGGCCGGCTCGCCGTTGAAGCGCAGGGTGCCGGTGTCCGGGCTCTGCAGTCCAGTGAGGATCGAGACGAGCGTCGACTTGCCGGCGCCGTTGCGCCCCACCAGGGCGTGCGACTCGCCGGGGTCCACTGTGATGCGGGCTTCGCTGAGGGCGACGGTGGCGCCGAAGCGCTTGCTGATCCCGTCGGCCTCGACGACGGGGCCCCGGACGGGGCTGGGGTCCGCCATGGCGGGGTCCTTTCCGCTGAGGCTCGTGGGTGGCGGCTGTATAGAGGGGAGGCTTGCCTGCCGTCCACGCACGAGGGTCGGTGGGCTACTTGCTGCCGTTGTTGCCCCAGAGGGACTTGTCGTCGACGTTGTCCTTGGTGATGAGCGGCGCCGGCAGCTGGTCCTCCAGGCCGTTGGGCAGCTGGATGATGTTCGACTGGTGGTCGGTGGGGCCAGGCTGGAAGGTCTTGCCCTCGGCGCCCGCCTCGGCGTAATAGAGGGCGTACTTGGCGTAGAGGTCGGCGGGCTGTGAGACGGTCGCGTCGATGTCGCCCTTGCGGATCGCGTCGAACTCCTGCGGGATGCCATCGTTGGAGACGATCGCGATGTGGCCTGCCTGGCCGGTGGGCTTGAGCAGGCCCTTCTGCTGGAGCAGGGCGAGGGTCGGCTGCAGGAAGACGCCGCCGGCCTGCATGTAGATGCCGCCGAGGTCGGGGTTGGCGGCCAGAGTGGACTGGAGTTTGGCGGAGGCGACATCACCCTTCCAGTCGGTGGCCAGCTCGATCACCTGGATGCCGGGGAACTTCTCCTTCATGCAGGCGGCGAAGGCCTCGGAGCGGTCGCGGCCGTTGATCGAGCTGAGCGAACCCTGGAGCTCGGCGACCTTGCCCTGGCCGCCGAGCTGAGTGCCGAGGAACTCGCAGGCCTTGGAGCCGTACGCCTTGTTGTCGGCACGGACCACCATGTAGACGTTGCCCTTGTCGGGGCGGGTGTCGACGCTGACCACCGGGATCTTCTTGGCGGAGAGCTGGTCGAGGGTGGAAGCGATGGCGCCGGTGTCCTGCGGGGCCATCACAACGGCCTTGGCGCCGGTGTTCACGAAGACCTGGACGTTGGCGACCAGCTTGGTCACGTCGTTCTGCGAGTTGCTGACCGGCAGGGTGTTCAGCCCCTGGGAGGAGGCGTCCGCCTTGATGTACTGCCCGTAGGAGTTCCAGAAGTCGGAGTCCGCGCGGGGCAGGTCGACGCCGAGCGCCGGCTTGCTGGCGGAGGAGTTCGCGTCGCTGCCGCGGTTGCAGGCCGTGGCGAGCCCCGCCAGGACGACCACGGTAGCGGTGGTGGCCACGATTCGGGAGGAGCGAAGCTTCATGGTGCTGATCTCCTTGGCTGGGTTGCCGATGCCCCGCTGAAGTGGCTGCGAACCGGGGTGGTTCGACTCGGGGAGGACCGACAGGGGGAGTGCAGGGGTGGGCTAGCCGGCCTCCCACCAGCCCTCATTACGGAGCCGGTCTGCGTCGTGGGGCGGTCCGGGCAGATGACACCGGGCTGTCCCTCCCGCATTCATCGGATGGCTTGCGGTGGTGAGGACATTACGAGCAAGGCACACCACTGACAAGAGCAAACCTCGGACGAGTCTGCACCGTGACATTCAAGTGCCCTGGGCCACCAAGGAGATCACGGCGAGACATGGTCAAGTCGTTTGAGTTCGCAAACATCGGAGGAATCCTTGCGTGGGATCGCCTGCAGCTCTTATGGTCGGAGCGCCTGCCGATTCATCCGATGTGTTGGCCGATGAGGAACTCGGCCTGGGGAAACAGGAGAGCGACATGAAGCTACTGCGACTCGGATCCCCGGGAGCGGAGACACCGGTCGTCCTCGACGGAAACGGCACGGCGTTCGACCTCTCGGGCCTGACGGCGGACATCGACGGTGCGTTCCTCTCCTCCGATGGGATCGACCGCACTCGAGCTGCCCTGGACGAGGGGACGCTGCCAGTCGTCGAGACGGCTGGGCTGCGGGTCGGGGCACCGGTCGCCAGGCCGGGCAAGCTGGTGTGCATCGGCCTCAACTACCGCGACCACGCGAAGGAGACCGGCGCAGCGGTCCCGCTGCGGCCGGTGGTCTTCATGAAGGACCCGACGACCGTGGTAGGCCCGTACGACCGGGTGCTGATCCCGCGCGGTTCGGTGAAGACCGACTGGGAGGTGGAGCTCGCGGTCGTGATCGGCCGCACGGCCCGCTACCTGGCCGACCCGGCCGAGGCGGCGGACCACATCGCGGGCTACACGATCAGCAACGACGTCTCTGAACGGGAGTTCCAGCTCGAGTACTCCGCCCAGTGGGACCTCGGCAAGTCTTGTGAGACCTTCAACCCGATGGGCCCATGGCTCGTCCCGGCCGACGAGGTCGACGACGTCCAGGCGCTGGGCCTACGGCTGGCGGTCAACGGAGAGGTGCGTCAGGACGGCAACACCAAGAACATGATCTTCGATGGGGCCTACCTGGTCTGGTACCTCAGCCAGTACATGGTGCTGAACCCCGGCGACGTCATCAACACCGGTACCCCGGCCGGTGTGGCCCTCGGCCTGCCCGACACCCCGTTCCTGCACGACGGCGACGCCGTCGAACTGTCCATCGACGGCCTGGGCACACAGCGTCAGACGTTCATCAACGCGTGAAAGGCACCATATTGTCCGCAACCACCGAGCGGATCACCGCCGTCGACACCTATGACGTCCGCTTCCCCACCTCGTGGGAGCTGGACGGGTCCGACGCGATGAATCCCGACCCCGACTACTCCGCCGCCTACCTGATCCTGCGCACCTCGGCGGGCGGCCACGAGGGCCACGGCTTCACCTTCACCATCGGCCGCGGCAACGACGTGCAGGTGGCCGCGATCGATGCGCTGCGCGACCACGTCGTCGGCCGACCGGTCGCCGAGCTGTGCGCCGACCCCGGATCGGTCTACCGCGACCTGATCGGCGACAGCCAACTGCGCTGGCTCGGCCCCGAGAAGGGCGTGATGCACATGGCCATCGGCGCCGTGGTCAACGCTGTCTGGGACCTGGCGGCCAAGCGCAAGGCCAAACCGCTGTGGCAACTGCTCGCCGACGCCGACCCCCAATGGCTGGTCTCCCAGGTCGACTTCCGCTACATCGCCGACGCGCTCACCCCCGATGAGGCCTTCGAACTGCTCACCAAGGGCAAGCAGGGCTCCGCCGAACGTGCCGCCGACCTGCTGCGGCACGGCTACCCCGCCTACACCACCTCACCCGGCTGGCTCGGCTACAGCGACGAGAAGCTCACCCGTCTCGCCAAGGAGGCCGTAGCGGCCGGCTTCACCCAGATCAAGCTGAAAGTCGGCGCCGACCTGGCCGACGACGTCCGCCGCTGCCGGGCTGCCCGAGAGGCGGTCGGACCGGACATCCGGCTGGCGATCGACGCCAACCAGCGCTGGAACGTCGCCGAGGCGATCCAGTGGACCAACGCCCTGGCCGAGTTCGACCCGTACTGGATCGAGGAGCCCACCAGCCCCGACGACGTGCTCGGCCACGCCACGGTCCGCCGCGGCGTCCACCCGATCAAGGTCGCCACCGGCGAGCACGTCCAGAACCGGATCGTCTTCAAGCAACTGCTCCAGGCCGAGGCGATCGACGTCCTCCAACTGGATTCAGCCCGGGTCGCCGGGGTCAACGAGAACCTCGCCGTGCTGCTGCTCGCCGCCAAGTTCGGTATCCCGGTCTGCCCGCACGCCGGTGGCGTGGGTCTGTGCGAGCTGGTCCAGCACCTGTCGATGTTCGACTACGTCGCTCTCACCGGCACCACCGAAGACCGGGTCATCGAATTCGTCGACCACCTCCACCAGCACTTCCTCGACCCGGTGGTGATCGACGGCGGCCACTACCGGGCACCCACCCTGCCAGGTTTCTCCGCCACCATGCACCGCGCCACCATCGACACCTTCCGCTACCCCAACGGCACGTTCTGGGTCGCCGACCGGGCCGAGTCGAAGCACGAGGGCCAGGCATGACGATCGAGCTCCAGGGCCACACCGCCCTGGTCACCGGCGGCGCCTCCGGCATCGGCCTGGCCACGGCCCGAATGCTCAGCGAACGCGGCGCGGACGTCGCCGTGCTGGACCTCGACCCCCGCGCCGTCTCCACCCCGCTGCACAGGTTCACCACCGACGTCCGCGACGACGCGTCGGTCCGCTCGGCCGTCGAAGGGGCGGCCGAGGCGCTCGGCGGCATCGACATCCTGGTCAACTGCGCCGGCATCGGCGCGACCGGTTCGGTCGAGGACAACGACGACGCGCAGTGGCAGCGCATCCTGGACGTCAACGTGCTCGGCATCGTCCGCACCACCCGCGCGGCCCTGCCGTACCTGCGCCGGTCCGCCGCCGCCTCGGTGGTCAACATCGGCTCCATCGTCGTCACCACCGGCCTGCCGCAACGCGCGCTGTACGCGGCCAGCAAGGGCGCCGTGTACTCGCTGACGCTGTCGATGGCCGCCGACCACGTCCGCGAGGGCATCCGCTTCAACTGCGTCAGCCCCGGCACCGTCGACACCCCGTGGGTCGGCCGGCTGCTCGACGCCGCCCAAGACCCGGCCGCCGAGCGGGCGGCACTCAACAGCCGCCAGCCGCACGGGCGCCTGGTGACCGCGGAGGAAGTGGCCGCCGCCGTCGCCTACCTGGCCTCACCGGCGGCCGGCAGCACCACCGGCACCGCCCTCGCAGTCGACGGCGGCATGGCAAACCTGCGCCTGCGGCCGGAGCCGAAGCCGTGAGCCTCGCTCAGAACCGGCTCGGGCACAGCCCGGTCCAGGTCACCTCCCTCGCCTTCGGCGCGGCCGGCATCGGCAACCTGTTCACCCCGGTCACCGACGCCGAGGCCGAGCAGGCGATCACCGCCGCCTGGGACCGCGGGATCCGGTACTTCGACACCGCCCCGCACTACGGCCTGGGCCTGTCCGAGCGCCGACTCGGCACCGTGCTGCGCGGCCTGCCCCGGGACGAGTACGTGCTGTCCACCAAGGTCGGCCGGATCCTCGAACCCGCCCCGACCGCCGGCGGCGACGACCTCGCCAACGGCTTCGCCGTCCCCGCCACCCACCGCCGCCGCTGGGACTTCAACGCCGAAGGGGTACGCCGCTCCATCGAGGAGAGCCTGAACCGGCTCGGCCTGGACCGCATCGACATCGCCTACCTGCACGACCCCGACAACCACGCCGAGCAGGCCCTCGACCAGGCATACCCCGAGCTGGAGCGCCTGCGTACCGAAGGCGTGCTCGGCGCGATCGGTGTGGGGATGAACCAGGCCGAGCTGCCCGCCCGATTCGTCCGCGACACCGACATCGATGTCGTCCTGCTGGCCGGCCGCTACAGCCTGCTCGACCAGCACGGCCTGGCCGAGTTGCTACCGCTGGCCGAGCAGCGCGGCGTCGGGGTGGTGATCGGCGGCGTCTTCAACTCCGGACTGCTCGCCGACCCCCGCCCCGGCGCCACCTTCGACTACACCGCCGCTCCCGCCGAACTGGTGTCGCGGGCCCTCGACCTCGAGGGCGTGTGCGAGAAGTACGACGTACCGCTCCGGGCTGCGGCGCTATGCTTCCCCTTCGGGCACCCGGCCGTTGCCAGTGTCCTGGTGGGCACCCGCAGCGCCGCCCAGGTGGATGACGCGGCCGCAATGCTGCGCCACCGCATCCCCGGCGCGCTGTGGGCCGAGTTGAAGGAGCACGGACTGCTCGCCGCAGACGTGCCGATCCCCTTGGAGGCGGGCTAAATGCGGATCGCCCTGTTCATCACCTGCTTCAACGAGTCATGAGGATCGCCCTGCACACGCGCGTGCGCGAGGACCGGATCGAGGAGTACGAGGCCGCCCACCGCGCCGTCCCGACCGAACTCGCCGCCGCCATCCGGGCGGCGGGCGTCTCGTCCTGGACGATCTGGCGCAGCGGCTGCGAGCTGTTCCACCTGCTCGACTGCGAGGACTACGGCAGACTGCTCGCCGAGCTCGAACACCTCCCGGTCAACATGGCTTGGCAGGCCAGGATGGCCGACCTGCTCGATGTCGCCCATGACTACTCCTCGGACGGCGCCGAGACCGTGCTGCCGGTGGTGTGGCAGCTGTGACCCACCGGCAGATCATCGACGCCCACCACCACTTCTGGGACCCTGCGGTCCGTCCGCAGCCCTGGATCACCGGCGAGGCCCTCGCCCCGCTCGCCCGCTCGTTCGATGCGGGGGACCTCGCCGTCGAGGCTCGGGCGGCCGGCGTGACCGCCACTGTCGTCGTGCAGACCGTATGCGTCCCCGAGGAGACCCCGGAGCTGCTCCTCCTCGCCCAGGGCAGTGACCTCGTGGCGGGAGTGGTCGGGTGGATCGACCTGACCGCCCCCGACGTTGCCGACAGGATCGCCGCCCTGCGCGAGGGGCCGGGCGGGGACCGTCTGGTCGGCATCCGGCACCAGGTCCAGGAAGAGCAGGACCCCGGATGGCTTCTCAGGCCGGACGTCCGCCGAGGCCTGCTCGCCGTCGCTGGCGCCGGCCTCGCCTATGACCTACTAGTCAAGGCACACCAGTTACCGGTGGCGGCCATCGCCGCAGCGGAACTCACCGGAGTCGCCTTCGTCCTCGACCACCTCGGAAAGCCACCGATCGCCACGGCCGTTCTCGCTCCCTGGGCCGCTGATGTTCGACGCCTTGCGGCACTGCCTAACACCGTCTGCAAGCTCTCCGGCATGGTCACGGAAGCGGCCCCGGGAGCCTGGCGGCCTGAGGATTTCGCTCCGTATGCCGATGCCGTCCTCGACGCATTCGGCCCGCATCGTCTCCTCTTCGGTTCCGACTGGCCCGTCTGCACCTTGGAAGCCGGCTATGGGGAGGTTGTTCGGATCGCCGACTGCCTGACGGATGGACTCAGCCACGCCGAGAAGGACGCTGTGTTCAGCCGCAATGCAGCGCGGGTCTACGGCCTTCAAGCGCCGGGATCCCCGGTGGGTGCGGCCTGAGCAGGGCTTGGACCCGCGTTCGAGTGATGCCGCGCGGTCTATGCTGCAGACACCAGGACCAAGGAGGCGCCCAGTGCCAGTCACCGACGAGGCCATCGAGAAGATCAAAGCGATGATCGTCAGTGGTGAGCTCGGCCCCGGTTCTAGGCTTCCCAAGGAGGCTGACCTCGCCGAGCGGCTGGGGCTCTCGCGCAACTCCCTGCGCGAGGCGGTCAAGGCCCTGTCGCTCATCCGGGTCCTCGATGTTCGGCAGGGTGACGGTACCTACGTCACCAGCCTGGAGCCCAACCTGCTGCTCGAATCTCTGGGCTTCGTCGTTGACTTCCACCAGGACGACACAGTGCTGGAGTTCCTTGAGGTACGACGCATCCTGGAACCCGCGGCATCGGCGATGGCCGCGAGGGTCATGTCGGACGACGACATTTCCGGTCTGCGACAGGTGCTCGACAGTCTTCGCGAGGACGCCACACTGCAGCAACTCATCGAGAACGACCTGGAGTTCCACCGCCGGATCGCGGCCGGTTCAGGAAACTCTGTACTCTGCTCGCTGATCGACGGATTGTCCGGGCCGACCGCACGTGCACGCATCTGGCGCGGGCTGACCGAGGAGGGCGCCGTTGCGCGAACCCGGCAGCAGCACCGCGCCATCGTCGACGCGATTGCGGGCCGTACCCCGGACCTCGCGCACGCCTGGGCGACCATCCACGTGTCGGGCGTCGAGCACTGGCTGCGCGGCACCCTCGGGGCAGCAGGCTCCTCGCTCGGCTGACATCAGCCTCGCCAGCCGCAAAGCAGTACTGAGGTCAGTCTGTGTCGTGCCACGGTCGGCGCTGACCCCAGCAGACCCGTGGCCGCACGCAGCGTGAGCAGGAGAACGCACACCGCAGTTGCTGCCCGGTCGCGCGCGGTCGACCGGGCTTGGACCGCTTTTGGGCCCCGTCGGGCGGCCCGGACGTGGGTGGAGTCGATCACCGCCCGAAACCAGTCGAGCTGCCGGGCGGACCGGAGCTTTCGCAGCAGGACCAGATGGAGCCGGTCCCACACTCCGGCTTCGTTCCAGGCCGCCAGGCGCCGCCAGCAGGTCATGCCCGAGCCGAAGCCGAGCTCCTGGGGCAGGTACTCCCACTGGATGCCGGTGTGCAGCACGAACAGGATCCCGCACAGTGCCTGCCGGTCCGGCACACGCGGCCGCCCGGGCTTCACCTTCGGGCCCGGTTCGGGCAGCAACGGCTCGATCAGGCACCACAGTTCGTCCGACACGATCCACGGACGAGACTCCCTCTTTCCCACGGACGGACTAACGAGCCGATCAACGGACAGTCACACGTCGCGGGGCTTCTGTTAGGGCCTCTAAAGCCGGGGATACCCTTAAGATCAGGGATGGAAGGTGTGCGCGGGCCCAGGACTCCGGACATCGTTGTGACGGAGGGCGCGTAGCCGCAGGCGCCCCAGATCACGGGACGCGGCACGGCCGGGCGGCCGCGCCGCGAGGCCCTCCCTTCCGACATGCAAGACTGGAATAGATCCTATCTATTGACGCATTCTCGGTTCTCCATGGCCGCCTAATCGATACCCAGCGTCTCGGCTTTCCCTCTGATCTTCCGCATAACTCTAGGCAGGGCGCAGGCTTGCGCCCCTTTAATACATCCGATGTTCGAGGTAGTTCTGACTGGGCGGACGCGAGCCGCATACCCGCTGCCCGGGTCTGCTCTGTGGACAGGCACGGTCCTCACGACGACGAGGTCCGCATCCGCCGGGCGTTCCGGCTGTTCCCGAAGGAGCACCCCTGTATTCCGTTCCAGAGCCACCAGCCTCTACGGAGTGCTGGGGACGGTCGGCGTGACCATCTGCGCCGCTCTGCCCCCGGTCGGCCCAGCGTACGCCGCCGCGCCGACCGTGCTGTACACATCGCTTTCCGGCTCCGGCGGGACCTGCTCTCTGATCGTCGGGCAGCGAGCGGTCCGCTCGGCGGGCGGCGTTGGCCACCGTGGCGTACAGCCGCCACTCCGCGACCGTCCGGACCTCCACGACCTGCCACACCAGCGCCGACACACCGGGCAGCAGCACCCGGTTGCGCCGCAGCCACCCCACCGCCTGGTTGAACAGCGCCACCGGCCCCTCGGCGTGTCCAGGCCCGCCCGTGCAGGAAGGTGCGGAACCGCCGGCCTGACGCCGCGTCCTCGAACTGGTGGCAGCCGTAGGCGTCCCGGATCTCCCAGGCGTGCTCGTACGCCGTCATCTGCCGCTCGGTGTACCGCTTCACCACCGAGGGGTCCTTCACGCCCAGGTGCTCGGCCACGTACGCGACCACCGACCACGGCACGTCCAGCGGGTCCTCCAGGAAGAGCCCCAGGTAGCAGACCGTGCACGTCTGCAGCGCGAAGCCCAGACGGTTGCGATCACCTTGCCGTTTCCCGATCAGCTGCCGGTCCACGTCATCGAGGTAGAAGAACCTCTCGATCTCCGGGCGCGTCGGCTCTTCAACGAACCGTGCGTACGCCCCGGCCTGCTCAGCTCCAAGGTCGGGATTCCCGCTGGGCATGCTCGCGCTAGGGGTCGGCGCTGTGGTGAGCGCCGCCGGCGCCGCCACGGCCATGTGGACGGCCATGGCCGTCTTCCCGTTGGCCACCCTGGCGGCCATCTTGGCCACCGGCCGCGCCGTCCGCCCGCGGGTGGCCAACTGATCACCCGGCAGAACCTGGACTGATCCGCAGGCAACTGGTTCAGCGTCGGGCGTGGTGGGTGTCGCCGGCCGACGCGCCAGTCTCCTCGTCGGGGAAGCCTACGGTCAGGGTGATCCGGTACTCGAAGACGTCCCTGCGATGGCCGGGGACTTTGGCCCAGCTGATGGCGTGGATTTCGGCATCGGGGGCCTGCCTGCACCAGTGGGCCGCCTCTTCGAGGGCGCGGGCGGCCGAGGTGCCGGTGCACACGACTGCGGGGTAGGCGGCGAGCGTCACGTCGGCGCCCCGGCGGGCGGGCATGGAGCGCAGCGCGTCGGCGGCGTGCGCCAGGTCCCGGGGCAGGTCGTTCACGACGCGGGGCGGGGCGGGCGCGACCGGGGCGGCCGGCGGCGTCGGCCGGGTGGCGGTGGACGGTCACGCCGACCAGGATGCCCGCCTGATCGGCTTCGCGCGCGACGGCGTTGTAAAGCTCTCCGCCATGTTCACCAGGCCGCCGCTGAGCACGCAATCCGTGCCGCTCACCAGGTGACCGCCGTCCTTCGTCGGCCGGGCCCGCATCCGTACGTGCCTCGGGTTGCCATTGAAATTCGGGAAGCGCCACACATGCTCGTCGCGGGACGACGCCGGCTGGGCGGGTTCGGGCAGCACCACGCGGACCATCAAGACCCCTCTCGATGGCAGGTGTCGATCACGCTACCGAGAGCCACCGGGCCGCCACGGCGAAACAGTGCAGTGGAACCGCCGCTGCCGGCGGTCAAGTCAGCGGCGTACGACGCTGAACCCGCTGTCGTTCAGGGCCGCAGTCCACACGTCTCGGTCGAACCACTTCGTGATGTCCGGCGCGTGCTCGGCGAGGGCGTTCATCCGTGCCGGCCAGTCGTGGCCGAACGGACCGCGACTACCATCGCAGCCCGAGCATCCTTCCTCGCCGTGGATGTGGCCCGCGAGCCAGCTGTTCACCGCGACGTTCATGATCACCGCGTACAGGTCGCCACCGGTCTCGCCAGCGCATCCGGCACGCTCGACAGGATCAGTGCCCAGCTCCCGGTTGTCGATCGGCGGCATCGGCGCCTGCCCGACCCAGCGCTCTTCGCTGCCGCCCTGGAACTCCTGTTTCTGCTGTGCGATCGTGTCGGCCAACCCCGCCGGATCGAAGTACCGCAGGCGGAACGCACCTGGATGCCCAACCGCTCGGCCACTGTGCTCATGTTCCGCTCGATGACATCCTCCACCGTGCCCGGGTACCGTAACGCCCCGGCGGGCGAGGTCGGCGAGCGTCTGCGCGACGGCTTCCTTGAAAGCCTTGGTGTTCCTCGCGGGCAGCAGGCTATGGCCTCGCCGGTACTCCTCGAACCGGAATGGGCACTGGGGGCAGTCATCTCACGCACCGTCACGACGACTACTCAGTGTTACTCACTACCTGGCCGTAGCTAGAGGACGGGCTGAAGCTGTCGGCCCAGGTAGGTCCAGCCCGCAGAGCTACCAAAGCGGTCGCACCGACCACCGCTGCCGACCAGACAGCAACTGTCTCCGAATCAGTTGATGGTTCGGTAGTGGTCCGCGCCACCCCACAGGTTGAGAGGGTCAAGGTTGTTGTCCTCCTCGCCCGGCTCCAGCGTGATGAGGGGAACGAGGCACAACCCGTTGGCGTAGATCGCGATGGCCGGCCCGCTCGGGCCGGAGGTGTTCCTCGCGGAGAGGATGCGGTGAGGGATCTGCTCGCACACCCCGCCGGTGTCCTCCAACGCCTCTGTGCTACCACCGAAGTTCCGGTTCTGATAGCCGGTGCCGACCACGGCCTGCAGCTTCAGGTCACTTGCGTCGGCAGGGGCCACAATCACGAGCCCCAGAGCCGCCGACACGGCCAGCGCCAACGCCAATTTCCGGATCGGAATCATCACGGATGTGTCCTTTCATGGATCCGGCCCAGCTGCCGCGCCAACAATCGCCGTGCAGCCGGCAGTCGGACCGAGTGTAGGATTTCCGCCTTACTTCAACCACAGTCCCAACGAGATTGGGGGCGCGCACGACGATTCGGGCAGCGCTTCCTCGAAGGAAAAGACGCCGGCGCACGCCGGTCGCACATTCCGCGCCCGAGACCGCAGGCAGAAGCATGTCGACGGTTTCGGCCCGCACGATCGACATTGCCGAGCACAGGGGACCGGGACACTCCGGGCGCACAACCGGCATCAACACGCCGTAGCCGCTCCGCGTCAGTCAGACCGCGCACGCAACGCATCACTCACTGCGGTGCGTTCAGTCACTCCGAGTTTGCTCAAAGCACGAGCAACGTGATGTTCCACGGTCCTCACCGACAGGAAGAGAACCCCCGCGATCTCCTTGTTCGAGGCGCCAGCGGCAAGAAGCTGTGCCACCTCGACCTCACGCGGCGACAGCTGGCCGCCGTACCCCCGCCGCCCGCGTGCGGAAGACTGTGCTGATCCGGTCGTACCGCCGTTCGCGGCCCGACGGCAGCGGGCGGCATCGTAGGTGGCGCCAAGCCGAACAAAGGCGTCCGCCACCGCGTTCAGCTCATCCTTCGCCGATTCCGGCGAGACGGCAGCAACGGCACCGGCGCGCGCCTCCAGCGCCTGTGCCCGCGGGTAAGGACGCCCGACCCTCCGCCACACCTGTGCGGCATCGTCGAAATGGGCGGCTGAGGCCTGTGGATCGCTCTCGGCCAGGAGAAGACCGCGTGCCATGGACACCTCGGCGTCCGCAGCCGGCGCCACGAACGCGCAAGCGAGCCGTTCCTGCTGCGCCTTGACCGCCTCGTCCACGAGGCGAGCGCCCTCCGCGTCATCGCCACAGGCCAGAGCTGCTCTGACAGCGACGGGCACCAGACCGCTGCCGCGAGCCCAGGCCCCAGCATGCCGCAGGAGTTCCAGGGCGGGCTGCACCGTAGCCCGGGCCCGGGCCGGGTCACTGCTCGCAAGCTGGACCGACGCTCGTGCCGCAGCCCCTTCCAGTTCGCACGTCACCTCGCCCTCCCTGCAGTCCGCAAGCGCCTCGTAGTATTCGAGAGCTTTGCTCCATTCGCCCCGGGCGGCTGCCGTGATGCCGCACACCAGCCCTCGGACGGGAGCGATCATCGCCATGCCCGGGTAGTGGAACGCGAGCTCGTCGAAGCGCTTCTCGATCCCGGGCCAGTGACCGCCGAGCCAATCCAGGCGAAGCAATTGCGTCCGGGCATAGCACTCCAGGGATGGATTAACCCCCTGCCCGGACAGACGCCCGCACTCCTCGACGAGTGCCTTGGCTCTCTCGTCCATGCCGGAGCGGATCCCGGAAAGGCCGACGTTGTACAGCGTGATCAACGTCTGCCGGTGCACTTCGGGGTCGGCCGAGTCACGGGGGAGCGCGTCAGTGGCCTCCCACGCGGTGCTGTCGCCCAGGCCGGCACGCACCGACAGTCGCGCGGACAGGACGGCGGCCCGTCCTGAAGGGAAGTCGTCACCTTCGAGCAGAGCATCGGCCCGGTCCAGCCACCCGGCGATCTGGTCGGGTGTCTGCGTGTGCTCGTCGAGCACCATTCCCACCATGCACAGGACCGCGTACCGCGGCCAGGGTGTGAGCTCGGCGATGGCCCGCTCCATCTCCCTGTAGCCGGCGACGTCGCCGGCTTGGTTGACCATCAAGGTGGCGAGGGTGGCCCGGACACGGGCGCGGGTCAGCTGCGGCAGACGCGGGTCGGCGATGAGGCGGCGCGAGATCTCCACACTGCGCCTGTAGTCCGTGGCCTTGTGAGCGATCTCGGCCAGGGCGAGTGCCGCTTCCGAGCGCATCTTCGGGTCCGTGTCCGGCTGGTCCAGGAGCTGGTGCAACAGCTCGGAAGCGGCACCGTCATCGCCCAGGGCGATGGCCTGCCTGGCAGCCGTTTCGGCGGCTCGGGGCCAGTTTTCCATGTCCCCTCTCGCCCGGATGTGGTGGGCGATCTGCACGAGCGGCGGCGGATCGCAGGCCTCGAGCGCGCGTACCGCCTCGCCGTGCAGGACAGTCCGTACGGGGCCGAGCGTATTGGTGTACACAGCCTGGCGGGCCAGCACGTGGCGGAACCCGTATCGTCCCGGCGCAGTCTCGCACAGCACCTTCGCCCTGAGTGCCTCGACGAGCCCGCGGGCGCCCTCGGCCGGCGACAGGCCGGCGACCCGGGTGAGAAGAACCTGGTCTGCCGCCACTTCGACCACCGCTGCCGCCTCCACCACTGCCAGCCCGGCGGCACTCAGATTGTCCATGCGCTCGAAGATGGCCTCGCGCAGCGTCCGGGGGACCCCGCTCTCGCGCAGGGCCACCCGCGCTGCCACGTCGTCCGACGGCCGGCCTGCTATCTCTTGCCGCTCGGTCAACGTGATCAGGTCTTCCTCCACCACCAGCGGCACACCGGCGCTGCGCTCGAACAACGTGTGTCCCAGCGCCGCCGCGCCGGTCGTGCCCAGCGCCTGCGTCACCAGCCGAATGATGTCGGGCTCGCTCAGGGGCCGCAGTCGGACCTCGGTGCCGCGGCCGACAGCGGGAAGGCGGTAGGAACTGCCCAGAACCGGCTTGGCCGCACCAAGGTCCTCCTCCCGGTAGGTGAGGACCAGCCCGCAGTCCGCGGGCGGGTTGCTCGCGAGCAGGAACAGCGCCTCACGCGTGGGTTCGTCGGCCCAGTGCAGGTCCTCGACGACCAAGATCGCAGGGCCGACTGCTTGGAGGACGACGCGCACCGCCTCGGCCACCAGGTCCCGATGGGGCTGTTCCTGCCCGGGCCGAAGCGCCCGGTCCGCCACGAGGCTCTCGATCTCCGGGAGCAACGTCGACAGCGCAGCGGCCTCCGGAGCCAGCAACGTCGTCGGCGGGAGCAGCTTGGTCACGCCCCGGAGGCCGCGAACGATGGGCTCGTAGGGAAGAGGCTCGCGCAGGGGACTGCAGTGGCCGAAGAGTGCTTTCACCTGTGCTGTGCCGTTCAGTGCCCGCACAGCCTCGTGGACCAGGCGCGTCTTGCCGGATCCGGCCTCGCCCTCCACCAGGACGACGGCGGGCGGGTGTTCCAGCGCGGCGACGACTGCCTGCAGCTCCCGCTCACGTCCGACCATGCCGAAGTGGAAGTCGCCGCCTTCTGCGTTTGTGACATTGCCAGTCATGACGGTTCCCGGGCCACAGGGGGATCGCTTTCGTGGTTCCTGGCCGCCTACGGTGCGCTGCCAGGCGATATCAGAGACATACGCATACCATCCTAACAAGGATGGGACGACAGGAACCGGGAGGCGTTACCGTGCGGGCACCCAGTCGATACAAGTCTTTTCTGGTGGCATTGACCACTGCTGGTGCGCTTCTTCTTTCCGGCTGCTCCGCCAGTGACGGCGAGAATTCGCAGAATACTGCAACGGTGGACAGTTTGAATTCGGCTGATCGATCCGAACTGTCTTCAGGTGGAACGCTCAAATGGCCGGTCGAGGACATCACCGAGAATCTCAACAGTCACCACGTGGACGGCAGCAACATCGATACGGACCGTATCATGTCCTCGATGATGCCTGTCATCATGAAGGCCGATCCGGCTGGAAATGTCTCGCCCGACCCTGACTATCTGTCCGATGTGAAGGTGACGCAGGATTCCGGCAGGCAGACCGTCACCTACACGATCAACCCGAAGGCCCGATGGACTGACGGGGAAGCGATCTCATACCGGGACTTCCAGGCGCTCTGGCGTGCGGGGAATGGGAAGGATTCCGCCTACAGGACGGCATCCCAAACGGGATACGATCTCATCTCGGATGTGTCGAGAGGGGCGAGTGATACGGAGGTGGTTGTTTCGTTCGCCAGCCCGTTCGGCGAATGGAAGTCACTGTTCAACCCGCTCTATCCGGCCTCCGTGATCGGCACGGCACAGGGCTTCAACGAAGGTTATGTCGAGAAGGTGCCCGTCACGGCCGGCCCATTCAAATTCTCCGCCCTGGACCCGACCGCCAAGACCCTGTCGGTCGCCCGGGACCCCGCATGGTGGGGGGAGCGGACGATGCTCGACGGGATTGTCTTCCGTTCGCTGGAGGAGTCGGTGGCCGGCAGCGCCTTCGCGAACGGCGAGGTCGACTTCGTCAATATCGGGGCCAATGCCTCCGTCTATGCCCAGGCCACGAAGGTGAAGGACTCCCAGGTTCTTCGAGCCGGGGCTCCCAATTTCCGACACTTCACTCTCAACGGGCAGGGAAAAATTCTCCAGGATGTACGTGTCCGCCGCGCGCTCGCCCGTGCAGTCGACCGCGAGGTGATTGCGAAGTCCGCCCTGCAGAGCCTGGACCAGGCTGCTGCCACCCTGGGCAGTCATTTTCTCTTCCCTGGACAGGAGGGATATCAGGACAACGCCGGGGAAATCGGAACGTTCGACCCGGAGGCGGCTAAGCGGGAACTGGACGCGGCGGGATGGAAAATGGATGGGGGCGGGCGTACGAAGGACGGTGTCCCGTTGAAAATCAGACTCGTCATCCCGTCCGACCTGCAGGAGGCGGCCAATGAGGGCAAGCTCCTGCAGACCATGCTCGCGCGTGTAGGAATTTCCTTGGAGATCCAATCCGTCCCAGGTGCACAGCTGTTTGACAAGTATATTATTCCCGGCGACTACGACGTCACTGCGTTCAACTGGTTCGGCTCCGCCTTCCCCGTGGCCGCAAACCAGCCGATTTATGCTGCCCCGGAGAACGGGTCCATCCAGCTGAACTTCGCCCGAGTCGGAAGCCCTGAGATCGATGCCGCGATGAACCGCGCATCGGCCTCGCTGGACAGCAAGGAAGCCCTTCAGGAGATCAATAAGGCGGACTCGCTCGTATGGCAGGAAGCTGCAGTGATTCCGCTGTACCAATCGCCGCAGATCGTCGTCAGCAAGAAGTCCCTGGCCAACTTCGGGGCCAACGGATTCGCCTCGATCAAATATCAGGACATCGGATTCATCAAGTAGTGGATCCGGACCCTCGCCGACCGTGCTTCCTCACCGAGCGAGCTATTTTGCTCAGTCGGTGAGGAGAACGACTTCGAGTGTCCGCGGGCCGTGGACGCCCTCGACTCGGTCCAGTTCGATGTCACTGGTGGCGGAGGGACCGGAAATCCAGGTCAGCGGGCGCCGCGGGTCCAGCCGCTCCAACGCCAGGGGCAACGCTGCCACGACCTGATGCGCCTGGACGACACACACATGGTGGTCGGGAATCAGAGTGGCGCGACGGGTCCCCTGACCCGGACCGGCGTCCAGAACGATCGTCCCCGTCTCAGCGATTGCCACGGCGCAGCCGGTGATTACGGAGTCGATGCTGTCCAGGTCGGCCGGGGTGAGGCCGGCATGCTCGGGAACCTGCGTGATGTCGGCTGTGGCGCTCAGCCAGCCCGCAGGCAGACCGGCGGGGACGAGGAGAGTCCGGGTGTGTCTGTCGGCCCAGATCCGGGTGAGTGCGCGCGGAAGCTGCCCGGTGCTGCACCGGTGGACGACGGCCCTGTAGTCCGCGAGGTTCTCCGCGAGGACGTCGGCCACCGCCTCGGGACGGTCCGGCAGGTGCGAGGGCTGGTAGGACCGGCTGACCACGACGTCGAGGGGCGTCTCGTCGTCGGGAACGTCGCTGAGCGCGCGCCGGATACGTTCCAGCATCTGGTCACGGGAGGTCATGACTCGTTCCGTTCGTCCTTGGCGCGCTGCCACCAGTCGCGGAAGGGTTCGGGGGGAAGGACCGGCAGGTCGCGCGTCTGGGACCACGCGCGGCCGGGGCCGGGAAGACGGGAGGGGTGTAGGCGACGGGTGGCCGAGGCGACGCGTTGCCCGGTCCGCAGGACGGCAGGGTGGGCGAGCGCCCAGGCGCTCGTACGCATCGCGGCACGCTCCAGGGCGTGACCCGAAGCCGGTGCGAGGGTGGCCTGCTCGCCGTCGACGGTGACCTCTCCGCCCTGCACGACCCGTTCGCGCAGGTGGACGAGGACCTCGGGGATGTCGATGGCGACCGGGCAGACCTCGTAACAGGCGCCGCAGAGGGTGGAGGCGTAAGGGAGCGAGGCGTCGACCTCGCTGGTGGTGCCGCGCAGCTGCGGAGTGAGGATCGCGCCGATCGGCCCCGGGTAGGGGGAGCCGTAGGCGTGCCCGCCGGCCCGCTCGTACACCGGGCACACATTCAGGCAGGCGGAGCAGCGGATGCACCGCAGGGCCTGGCGCCCGACCTCGTCGGCGAGGGTGTCTGTGCGGCCGTTGTCGAGCAGAACGAGGTGGAAGGCCGTGGGGCCGTCGCCCTTGGTGATCCCGGTCCAGGTGGAGGTGTAGGGGTTCATCCGCTCGGCGGTGGAGGAACGAGGGAGCAACTGGAGGTAGACCTCGAGGTCGCGCCAGGTGGGGATGACCTTCTCGATGCCGACGACGGAGATCAGTGTCTCGGGGAGGGTCAGGCACATACGGCCGTTGCCCTCGGACTCGACGACGACGAGGGTGCCGGTCTCGGCGACGAGGAAGTTGGCGCCCGAGACGGCGACCTTGGCGCGCAGGAACTTCTCCCGCAAGTGCAGGCGGGCCGCCTCGGCGAGGTCGGCCGGCGAGTCGCTCAGTCCTTCGGGAGCGGGCCTGCCCCACTTGCCCATAGCGTCGGTGAAGATGTCCCGGATCTCCCCACGGTTGCGGTGGATCGCGGGCACGAGAATGTGGGAAGGCAGGTCGTCGCCGAGCTGGACGATCAGCTCGGCGAGGTCGGTCTCGTAGGCAGTGATCCCCTCTGCGGCAAGAGCGTCGTTGAGACCGATCTCCTGGGTGGCCATCGACTTGACCTTGACGACCTCCGACTCGCCTGCTGCCTTCGTCAGGTAGGCGACGATCCGGTTGGCCTCGGCGGCGTCGGCGGCCCAGTGAACGGTCCCGCCCGCCGCCGTGACGGCGGCTTCGGCCTGCAGCAGGTAGTGGTCGAGGTGGCGCAGGGTACGGTCCTTGATCTCCTTGCCGGCCCTGCGCAGGTCCGCCCAGTCGGGCAGCTCCCGGACAGCCGCGGCCCGCTTGTCGCGGATCGTGTGGGTCGCGTGGCGCAGGTTGCCGCGCAGACGTTCGTCCCTGGTGGACTCGGCAGCCGCCTTGGGGAAGGCGGGCATGCCCAGGTAGGTGCCGCTCATCGGCCGGCTCCTCGGGTGGTGGTTCGGCCGGGTCCCATGACGATGTGGACCGGACTCGTGGCGAGCCCCGGAACCGTCAGCGGGTGCTCCTCGGTGCTGGCGAGAATCTCGGCGATATGGACGGTGGGAAGGTCGCTGCCGCGACGCGAGAGGGTCGCGCCGATGTGCATCAGACACGAGTTGTCGGCCGCGCACAGCACATCGCTGCCGGTGGCCTCGGCGTTGCGGGCCTTGTCGGCGCCCATCGCGGCGGACACGGACGCGTTCTTGAGGGCGAAGGTACCACCGAAGCCGCAGCACTCGTCGGCTCCGCCGAGCTCGGCCAGCGTCAAGCCCCTGACCTGCTGCAGCAGGTCGAGGGGGCGCCTCCCCAGTCCGAGCAGGCGCAGGCCGTGACAGGTGGGGTGGTAGGTGACGGTGTACGGGAAGTAAGCGCCGACGTCGGTCACCCCCAGCACATCGACGAGGAACTCGGTGAGTTCGTAGGTCTTCGCCGCGATCGCGGCCAGCTCCTGCCCGAGCGCGCTGCCCCGGCCTTCGGCCAGCGCCCGCTCACCGAGGCGGGGGTAGATGTCCCGGATCATCGATCCGCAGGACCCCGACGGGGTGACGACGGCGTCGTACCCGGCGAACACCTCGGCGGTACGCCGGGCGAGAGGCTCTGCGAAGTGCCGGTAGCCGGTGTTGTAGTGGGCCTGCCCGCAGCAGGTCTGCTCCATCGGGAAGTCGACGTCCACACCGAGGCGGTTCAGCAGGCTGACGACTGCCTGGCCGGTACTGGGATAGAGCGTGTCGTTGAGGCAGGTGAGAAGCAGTGCGACGCGCATCGCGTCTCCCTCGGTCGTCGTGGTCGGATGCTGACGGCGGGTCAGGACAGTCGCTCTTCGAGGCTGTCCCAGATCCGCTGATCGCCCTGCGGACGGTAGCGGCGGAGCGGCTGGGTGTCGGCGACCAGGCGCCGCATGGAGACCAGGTCACCGAGCAGGCCGTGCGCGCGGGCCTGGACCAGGACATTACCGAGCGCGGTGGCCTCGGCGGGCCCGGCGACCACGGGCAGACCGGTGGCATCGGCGGTGAACTGACACAGCAGTTCGTTACGGCTGCCACCACCGACCATGTGGACGTGGGTGATGTCCTGACCGGCGAGCTCGGCGGCGGCGCGAAGGGTCCGACGGTGGGCCAGCGCCAGACTCTCGAGGATGCAGCGTACGGTCGCCCCCTGGCTCGCCGGGGGACGCTGGCCGGTGCGGACGCAGTACCGGGCGATGGCATCGGGCATGTCTTCGGGGGCGAGGAAGTCAGGCGCATCCGGGTCGATGACCGCCGCGAAGGGCTCGGCCCCGGCGGCTTCTGCGAGCAGCGGCACCAGCGCCGACGGCATCCGGCGCATGGTCCAGCTGCGTCGGCATTCCTCCAGCAGCCACATGCCCATGATGTTGCGCAGGTAGCGGACGGTGCCGTCGATGCCGCGCTCGTTGGTGAAGTTGGCGGCTCGGGAGGCGTCGGTGAGGACCGGCTTGTCGAGTTCGAGTCCCGCCAGGGACCAGGTGCCGCAGGAGATGTATGCGGAGTTGGGCTCGGTGGCCGGGACGGCGACGATGGCAGAGGCGGTGTCGTGGGAGGCGACGGCGACCACCGGGGTGGCAGCGGGCAGGCCGGTGGCAGTGGCGACGTGCGGCAGGAGGGTGCCGATGATGCTGCCGGGTTCGCGGACCGGCGGCAGGAGGCTCTCGTCGATGCCGGCCAGCCGGGCGAGGTCGGGGGACCAGGTGCCGGTGATGGCGTCCAGCAGGCCGGTGGTGGAGGCGTTGGTGGCTTCGGCGCCGGTGTTGCCGGTGAGCCAGTAGGCGAGCAGGTCAGGGACGAGCAGGAGGGTGCGAGCGGCGTCCAGCAGCGCGGTTCCGCGGGCGGCGGCGAGTTGGAAGACCGTGTTGAACGGCAGGTGCTGCAGGCCGGTGGTCTGGTAGAGGTGGGAGGCTCCGGCTCGGTCGCGGACCTGGTCGGCGATATGGAGGGTACGGGGGTCGCGGTAGTGGTGGGGCAGGCCCAGGAGGGCTCCGTCGGCGTCGAGGAAGCCGTAGTCGACGGCCCAGCTGTCGATGCCGACGGAGGCGAGGGGGCCGCTTTGGTGGGCTGCGCGCAGACCGGTCAGGATGCCGGTGTAGAGGGCGGGGAGGTCCCAGTGCAGGCCGGTGGGAAGCCGCAGGGGGGTGTTGTCGAAGCGGTTGGCTTCGACGAGTTCGAGCGTGCTGCGGCCGACGTGGCCGACGATCACCCGGCCGCTGGTGGCTCCGAGGTCCGCTGCGGCGAAGGCGGCGGTCGGGGTGGGGGTGCGGGGCTGTTCACGGCGGATGATCCTCGAAGGCGCGGGGGCTGGGGTGGGTGGCGCGGCCGCGGTTGGCAGTCCGCGGCCGCGCCGGCGCTCCGGTTGCGGCCCGTGCGGGTTGCGTATGACGGACGCTCGCCGCAGGGGCCCGGAGCTGCTCGGTGTCAGCGCAGGAACGCTGTGGCGACTCCTGCGTCGACGGGGATGTGCAGGCCGGTGGTGTGGGTGAGGTCGCCGCCGGTGAGGGCGAAGACGGCGTTGGCGACGTGCTCGGGCAGGACCTCGCGCTTGAGGAGGGTGCGCTGGGCGTAGAACTCGCCGAGCTTGTCCTCCTCGATCCCGTAGGTGGCGGCCCGCTGGGCGCCCCACCCTCCGGCGAAGATGCCGGAACCGCGGACCACGCCGTCGGGGTTGACGCCGTTGACGCGGATGCCGTGCTCGCCGAGTTCGGCGGCCAGCAACCGCACCTGGTGGGCCTGGTCGGCCTTGGTGGCGGAGTAGGCGATGTTGTTCGGGCCCGCGAAGACGGCGTTCTTGGAGGCGATGTAGACGATGTCGCCGCCCAGGTGCTGCTGCATCATGATGCGGGCGGCCTCGCGGGAGACGAGGAAGGAACCGCGGGCCATGATGTCGTGCTGCAGGTCCCAGTCCTTGGCGGTGGTCTCCAGGAGCGGCTTGGAGATGGAGATGCCCGCGTTGTTGACGACCAGGTCGACGCCGCCGAAGGCGAGGGCCGCAGCCTTGAAGCCTTCGGCGATCTGCTCCTCGCTGGTGACGTCGACACTCACGGCGATGGCCTTGTCGGGGCCGCCGAGATCGTCGGCCACGGCCCGGGCGTTGTCGGCGTTGATGTCCGCGATCACCACGCAGGCGCCTTCGGCGGACAGCCGCTCGGCGATGGCCCGGCCGATGCCGGAGCCGGCGCCGGTGACGAGGGCGACACGCGATGCGAGGGGCTTGGCCTTGGGCATCCGCTGCAGCTTCGCCTCCTCCAGCGCCCAGTACTCGATGGCGAACTTCTCGCTCTCCTCGATCGGGGCGTAGGTGGACAGCGCCTCGGCGCCGCGCATCACGTTGATCGCGTTGAGGTAGAACTCGCCGGCGACTCGAGCGGTCTGCTTGTCCTTGCCGAAGGAGAACATGCCCACGCCTGGAACCAGGACGATCGCCGGGTCGGCACCCCGGATCGCGGGGGAGTCACCGGTTGCGTACCGGTCGTAGTAGTCCCGGTAGTCGGCGCGGTAGGCGGCGTGGAGTTCGGCGAGGCGGGCTTCGACGTTCTCGAGGGAGGCGTCGGAGGGCAGGTCGAGGACCAGCGGGCGGACCTTGGTGCGCAGGAAGTGGTCGGGGCAGGAAGTGCCGAGCGCGGCCAGCCGTGGGTGCTCGGCACGGGAGAGGAACTCCAGGACCGGAGCGGCGTCGGTGAAGTGGCCGACCTGCGGCACGTCGGTGGAGGCCAGGCCGCGGATGACGGGGGCCAGGGCGGCGGCGCGCTCGCGGCGCTCGGCCTCGGGCAGCGCCCGGTAGCCCTCGATCTCGGCCCCGAACGGCTCGGGGCGGCCGCGTTCGGCGATGAACGCCTCGGCGGTGCGGATGATGTGCAGGGAGTTGGCTTCGCACTCCTGGCTGGTGTCGCCCCAGGCGGTGATCCCGTGGCCGCCGAGGATGCAGCCGATCGCCAGAGGGTTGGCTTCCTTGATCGCCGCGATGTCCAGGCCGAGCTGGAAGCCGGGCCGGCGCCACGGCACCCACACGACGCTGTCGCCGAAACACTCGGCGGTGAGCTTCTCGCCGTCGGCGGCGGTGGCCAGCGCGATGCCGGAGTCGGGGTGCAGGTGGTCCACGTGCTCGGCGTCGACGAGGCCGTGCATCGCGGTGTCGATGGAGGGAGCCGCGCCGCCGCGCCCGAACAGGCAGAAGTCGAAGGCGGCGACCATCTCGTCCTCGCGCTCGACACCGGGGTAGACCCCGGCCAGGGCGCGCAGGCGGTCCAGGCGCAGGGCGGCCAGGCCGGAGGCAGTGAGGGTGCCCAGATCACCGCCGGACCCCTTGACCCAGACCAGATCCACGTCCTCCCCGGTGGCCGGGTCGGTGTCGACGCCCTTGGCGGAGGTGTTCCCGCCGGCGTAGTTGGTGTTGCGCGGGTCCGAGCCGAGCCGGTTGGAACGGGCCAGGAGTTCTGCGACTTCGAGGTGCAGGGCCATGATGGAAGGGTCTTCCTTGTCGGTCCGAGGGTGGCGGCGATGGGGCACGGGCCGGCCGGGGGAGGGGGGTGCGCCGGAGCCGGCCGGCCCGTGGTATCGGGGGAGGGGCCGGGCTCAGGCGCCCCAGCCGGCCTGCTCGCCGCCGACCCGCTCGGCGACGATCTTGGAAGCCCAGCCGGAGGCCCGGTAGGCGGCCAGGGGGTCCGGGGCGAGTCCGGCCTCGGCGCGGACCTCGGCGAGCAAGGGCCGCACGTCGGTGGCGAAGGCGTCCATCAGGACGGCGTTCGCTCCCAGCACGTCGCCGCTGGCCTGCGCGGCGGCGAGCGCCTCGCCGTCGACCAGGAGGGCCTTCGCCGTGGCCTCCTGGACGTTCATCACCGAGCGGATGACCGCGGGGATCTTCTCCTCGATGTTGTGGCACTGGTCGAGCATGAACGCGACGCCGCTCTCCGGGGCCAAGCCGTTGTTGGCGGTGACCTCCCGCAGGATGCGGAACAGCTGGAACGGGTCGGCGGCACCGGCCATCAGGTCGTCGTCCGCGTAGAAGCGCGAGTTGAAGTCGAACCCGCCGAGCTTCCCCTCGCGCAGCAGGAACGCCACGATGAACTCGATGTTGGTGCCCGGTGCGTGGTGCCCGGTGTCGACGACGACCGTGGCCTTGGGCCCCAGGCGCAGGCAGTGCGCGTAGGCGGTGCCCCAGTCCGGCACGTCCATCGTGTAGAAGGCCGGCTCGAACAGCTTGTACTCCAGCAGGATCCGCTGGTCGTCGCCGAGGCGCTCGTACACCTCCGACAGGGCGTCGGCCAGGCGCTGCTGGCGCCCGGTGATGTCGTCCTGGCCGGGATAGTTCGTTCCGTCGGAGAACCACAGCTTCAGGTCCCTGGAACCGGTGGCGTCCATGATGTCGACGCACTCCAGCAGGTGCTCCACCGCCTTGCGCCGAACCCGCGGGTCCGGATTGGTGACCGAGCCGAGCTTGTAGTCGTCGTCCTGGAAGACGTTCGCGTTGATCGCGCCGATCTGCAGCCCGTGGTCGTGGGCGAAGGCGGTGAGCTTGCCGTAGTCGTCGACACGGTCCCAGGGGATGTGCAGGGACACCTTGGGGGCCACGCCGGTGACGGCGTGCACCTGGGCGGCGTCGGCCAGCTTCTCGAACGGGTCGCGCGGCACTCCCGCCTGCGCGAACACCTTGAACCGGGTGCCCGAGTTCCCGTAGCCCCACGAGGGGGTCTCGATCACCTGGGACGTCAGGGCCGCCTTTATAGCCGCGGCAGCGCGGTCAGCCATCTCTACCTCTGATCTACGAGGCCCGGCCGGTTCGCGAGGAGTGCCACCGGCTGAGTGAATCGTTTCATCGTGGCGCCGAACTTAACTAGGCCGCAACATCAAGTCAAGGGCAAGTAGTGAGATGAATCAATTCATTCGGGCAGGTGCTGGACCGGTCGGGCGGACACCTCTCCGCTGCGGAGGGCGACCGGTCGCGGCGGCATGCGAAGGGGGGTCGATGCCCCCCGCCCCCGCCGGCGGAGGCGGAAGGCGGGGGAGCGGTCGGTGGGTGCGGGTGGCGCCCTGGGGGAGCCTGTTATTGAATCGTGTCAACTGGGTGTTCGGATGCAACCGTCCCGCTCGGGGCGGCCAATACTCCCGAGTATCCCTGCGCCGGGCCGGAACCTGCGGAAACCTGGCCCCACCAACCTCTTGACGCTCGATCGCCGACGCGACTAACTTCCCGGCAACTGGGTTGAAACATTTCACTTCAGCTCGCAGAGTCATTGGAGAGAGCCCCATGACGCACTCTGAACCGGAGACCCCTCCGGTCCTCGCGCTCCAGGGGGTGAGCAAGTCCTTTGGCGCCGTCCGCGCCCTGCGCGATGTCTCCCTGCGCCTGTACGCAGGAGAGGCCCACGCCCTCGCGGGCGAGAACGGCGCCGGCAAGTCCACCCTGATCAAGACCCTCGCCGGAGTGCACCGGCCCGATACGGGCACCGTGCTGCTGGACGGCAGCCCCGTGGAGTTCCATGGCCCCGGCGACGCCCGCGACGCCGGCGTGGCCGTCATCTACCAGGAGCCCACCCTATTCCCCGACCTGTCGGTCGCGGAGAACATCTTCGTGGGCCGCCAGCCGCGCCGCTCCCTCGGCCGAGTCGACCACAAGGCCGTCATGCAGGCCGCCGCGGCCCTCTTCCGCCGCCTGGGCGTGGATCTCGACCCCGCCCAGCCCGCCCGAGGCCTGTCCATCGCCGACCAGCAGCTCGTCGAGATCGCCAAGGCGCTCTCCTTCGACGCCCGGGTCCTGATCATGGACGAGCCGACCGCAGCCCTTACCGGCAGCGAGGTCGAGCGGCTGTTCGGCGTCGTGAAGGCGCTGCGCGAGCAGGGCGCCGCCGTCCTGTTCATCTCGCACCGGCTCGAGGAGATCTTCGCCCTCTGCCAGCGCGTCACCACCCTCCGCGACGGCGGATGGATCGCCAGCGAGCTGCTCGCCGGCCTCACCGAGGGTGACCTCGTGCGCCGCATGGTCGGCCGCGACCTGAGCGAGCTCTACCCGAAGCAGACCGCTGAGATCGGCGAGGTCGCCCTCAGCGTCCGGCGCCTGACCCGCGAAGGCGTCTTCACCGATGTCTCCTTCGAGGTCCGCCGTGGCGAGATCGTCGGCCTCGCCGGCCTTGTCGGAGCCGGACGCAGCGAGGTCGCCCGCGCAATCTTCGGCGTCGACAAGTGGGACGGCGGACGCGTGCACCTCGACGGCCGCCCATTGCGCCCCGGCGCCCCGAGCACCGCGATGGCCGCAGGCCTGGCCCTGGTCCCCGAGGACCGCCGTGCCCAAGGCCTGGTGATGGAGATGTCCATCGAGCGCAACGTCAACCTCACCGGCTTCGACTCCACCTCCCGCGCCGGACTGATGAACCGCAGTGCCGAACGCGACCGCGCCCTGGACTGGGCCACGAAGCTGCAGGTGAAGTACTCCAGACTCGCCAACGTCGTGGGCACCCTCTCCGGCGGTAACCAGCAAAAGGTCGTCCTCGCCAAGTGGCTTGCGACCAACCCCAAGGTCCTGATCGTCGACGAACCCACCCGCGGCATCGACGTCGGCACCAAGGCCGAGGTCCACCGCCTGCTCTCCGAACTGGCCACCCAAGGACTCGCCGTCCTCATGATCTCGTCGGACCTGCCGGAGATCCTCGGCATGGCCGACCGCGTACTCGTCATGCACGAAGGCCGGCTCACCGCCGACATCCCCCGCCGCGAGGCAACCGAGGAGACCGTGATGGCCGCAGCCACCGGACGCGTAAGGAGAGCGGCATGATCTCGACCGCCGATCCGGTGAAGGCGGCCGACCCGGTGCCCCCGCCCCCCACCCGAAGCGTGCTGGACACTCTCTTCAAGATCCGAGAACTGGCCATCGCCGCAGTCCTCGTCCTCATGCTCCTGGGCACCCAGCTGTCCAACAGCGCGTTCCTGTCCGCGCAGGGCATTAAGGACCTGCTGCTCAACGCCACAATCCTCGTGCTCGTCGCCGTCGGCCAGGCAGCCGTGGTCATCACCCGCAACGTCGACCTGTCCGTCGGCTCGGTCCTCGGCATCTGTGCCTTCGCCTCCGGCATCTACCTCCAGGACGGCGGGAACCCGGTCGTCGCCGTCCTGCTGGCCGTCGCCCTCGGAGTCCTCTTCGGAGCCCTCAACGGCCTGCTCGTCAGCGTCGGCCAAGTCCCCGCCCTGGTCGTCACACTCGGCACCCTGTACATCATCCGCGGCATCGACTCGATCTGGGTCGGCTCCCGGCAGATCACCGCCAGCGACCTTCCCGCAGGCTTCATCTCCTTCGGTCACGACGGCATCTGGGTCATCCCCTACCTCGCCATCCTCACCACCGCAGTCCTGGTCGCCGCCGCTTACTACCTGCGCAGCTACCGCAGCGGCCGGGATCTCTACGCGCTCGGCTCCAGCCCCGAGGCCGCCCGCCTGGCCGGAGTCCCCGTCCGCAAGCGCACCCTCACCGCCTACGTCCTGTGCGGCGCCCTGTCGGGACTCGCCGGCTCGCTCTACCTCGCCCGATTCGGCAACGTCGACTCCAGCACCGGCAGCGGCTACGAACTCATCGTCGTCAGCGCCGTCGTGGTCGGTGGCGTCGCCTTCACCGGCGGATCCGGAACCGTCTACGGAGCCGCCATCGGTGCACTCCTGCTGACCTCCATCAACAGCGTGCTGCCGTCCCTGGGCGTCAGCTCCGTCTGGGTCCAGGCCATCGACGGCGTCCTGCTGCTCCTGGCCATCGCGGTCGACCGCGTCATGGCGCTGCGTGTGGCCGACGTGCTGCGAAAGCGCGCGGCACAGCAGCGGACGGCCCACACCGAGGACCTCCCAACGAGGAGCACCCACCGTGCCTGACACCACCAAGAAGACCGCGGCTCGCGCGGCCACCGGCAGCCCCCTCGCAGGAACCGTCCGCTGGGACACCGCCGTCGGCGCGCTCCTCGTCCTGTTGCTGCTGCTCTCCTTCTCCTTCGTCGACAACTTCAGCAACCCGCTGAACCTGTCCTTCCTGATCGGCAACACCCTGCCGATCGCCCTCCTCGCACTCCCCATGACGATGCTCGTCGTCTCCGGCGAGATCGACCTGTCCGTCGGATCGACCGCAGGCCTGTCCGGCGCGGTGATGGGTGTCCTGTGGAACAACGGGATGGCCATCGAGATGATCATTCCGATCTGCCTGTTGCTGGGCACAGCCTGCGGCCTGGTCAACGGCCTGCTCGTCACCCGCCTCGGTCTGCCCTCGCTGGCCGTCACCATCGGCACGCTCGCCGCGTACCGGGGCATCGCCCAGATCGTCCTCGGCGCGAACTCCGTCACCGATTTCCCCCAGCAGTACCTGGACTTCGGGTCCGGCCAGATCGGCGACACCTTCCTGCCCTACGCGGTCATCCCGTGGGCCGTCCTCGCCGTCGCGGCCGTCGTCCTGCTGCACGCCACCCGCTTCGGCCGTTCCCTCTTCGCGGTCGGAGCTTCCGAGGAGGCCGCCCGGTTCGCCGGAATCCGGGTCAAGCGGATGCGTCTGTCGATGTTCGTCGCGACCGGTGCCATCTCCGCGCTGACCGGTGTTTTCTGGGCCCTGCACTACGCCAGTGCCCGCTACGACAACGCCACCGGCCTCGAGCTGTCGGTGATCGCGGGCGTCCTTCTCGGAGGCATCGACTTCGACGGAGGCAAGGGCACCCTCGGCGGCGCGCTGGCCGGCGTTTTCCTCCTCGGGACGCTGCAGAACGTCATGAGCCTCGTCAACGTCTCGGCACAGTCCCAGATCGTCGTCACCGGAGTCCTGCTGGTGATCTCCGTCCTCGCCCCGCGCATCGGACGGCAGGTCGCCCAGGCACGCGCCCGGCGCAAAGCCGCCGATGCACCGCCCCCCAAACTCGTCACTTCCTGAGCACCCCCGCCACCACCTGCCACCCCCGCCACCACCTGAAGGAAGCACGATGTCTCACTCCCGCCTCATCTCCCGTAAGAGTGCTGCCGCCGCCACTGCCGTCGTCCTCGTCCTGACCGCCGCCGCCTGCGGAAGCGGCACGACCAAGGGCTCCTCCGGTGCCTCTGGCGCCGGCGGCGCGGGCAACAGCACCGCCTCGGCCAACCCCGACGCGGAGACCAAGAAGGGTCTCACCGTCGCTTTCCTGCCCAAGCAGGTCAACAACCCGTACTTCACCTCCGCCGACAACGGAGGCAAGGAAGCGGTCGAGGGCGCGGGAAGCAAGTACAAGGAGGTCGGTCCCACCAGCGGCACCGACACCGCCGGCCAGGTCTCCTACGTCAACACCCTCACCCAGCAGAAGGTCGACGCGATCGCGGTCTCCGCCCAGGACCCGGGTGCCCTGTGCACCTCGCTCAACCAGGCCCGCAAGGGCGGCATCAAGGTCGTCACCTACGACTCGGACACCAATGAGTCCTGCCGCGACGTGTTCGTCTCCCAGGCCAGCGCCGAGGACCTCGGCCGTACCGAGGTGCAGCTGCTCGCCAAGCAGATCGGCAACAAGGGAAAGATCGCGATCCTTTCCGCAGCACAGACGGCCACCAACCAGAACACGTGGATCGACTTCATGAAGGACGAGCTGAAGAAGCCGGAGTACAAGGACATCGAGCTCGTGAAGGTCGCCTACGGCAACGACGACGCCCAGCAGTCCTTCCAGCAGACTCAGGGCCTGCTGCAGCAGTACCCGGATCTCCAGGGCATCATCTCGCCCACCACGGTCGGCATCAAGGCCGCCGCCCAGTACCTGAGCGGCTCCCAGTACAAGGGCAAGGTCGCGCTGACCGGCCTCGGCATCCCGAGCGACATGCGCTCCTACGTCAAGGACGGCACCGTCCAGGCATTCGAGCTGTGGGACCCGGCCAAGCTGGGCGCGCTGGCCGGCTACACCTCCATCGCCCTGGCCTCCGGCCAGATCACCGGCGCCTCCGGCCAGAGCTTCACCGCCGGGTCGATGGGCACCTTCACCGTCGGCGACAAGGGCGTGATCTCGCTCGGCAAGCCCACCGTCTTCGACCAGTCGAACATCGACCAGTTCAACTTCTGATCCCATCGAGCAGGCCCGCCGCCCCCTCGGGCGGCGGGCCACCCACATGTGAGGACACCGTGCAACGCATCTGCTTCCTCCTGAAGGTCAGACAAGAATGTCTTGAGGAGTACCGGAGCCGACACGCAGCGGTATGGCCGGAAATGCTCCAGGCCCTCACCGCTGCCGGCTGGCGCAACTACTCGCTCTTCCTCCGTGATGACGGCACTCTTGTGGGCTACCTGGAGAGCGACGACTTCGACGCCGCGCGAGCGGCCATGGACGCCACCGACGTCAATGCCCGATGGCAGGAGCAGATGGCCGGCTTCTTCGAGGACACGCGAGGCGGCGCGCCCGATGCTGCGATCGCACCCCTGGCCGAGGTCTTCCATCTCGCCTGACATGTTCGAATAACCATAGGATGACCTGCTGTCGCCCGGAGCGGGACAGGCAGCAGGCGGGAAGAGTCCAGGTGGGACGTATGGTGGGGATCAAGGACGTGGCCACGGCGGCCGGCGTGTCCGTGGGTACCGTTTCCAACGTCATCAACAGACCGGACCTCGTGTCCGAGGAAACGCGGCTGCGAGTGCAGGGCGTCATCGCCCGCCTGGGTTACGTTCGCAGCGAGTCCGCACGCCAGCTCCGGGCCGGCCAGAGCCGCATCATGGCCCTGCTCGTTCTGGACATGGGCAACCCGTTCTTCGTCGACCTCGCTCGCGGAGCCGAACGCGCCGCGCGCCGAGCCGGCCTCCGGGTCATCGTCTGCAACAGCAGCCAGAGCACCGACGACGAAGCCGCATACATGGAGCTCTTCGCCGAACAACGCGTTCGCGGGGTCCTGGTCACCCCGGCCGACGCCACCGGCGCCTCTGTCGACCTCCTCACACGCAGCAACATTCCGTTCGTCCTGGTGGACCGAACCGTGCCGGGTGCGGACGCCTGTTCGGTGGCCGTCGACGACGTCGAAGGCGGCACTATCGCTGTGGCCCACCTCCTGGGAGCAGGGCACACAGCCATTGCCTACGTAGGCGGCCGACACCCGCTCCAGCAGGTACGTGACCGCCGTGCCGGAGCCCTGCAGGCCCTCGCCGCAGCGGGTCTGGGACCCGAGGCACTGACAGACCTGGCAGTGGACAACCTGGACACCGCCTCCGGCAGAGACGCGGGCTCGCGCCTGATCGGCCTTGTCCCCCGACCGACCGCAGTGTTCTGTGCCAACGACCTCCTGGCACTCGGCGTCCTGCAGTCCGTCTACGCCGCAGGACTCCACGTGCCGCGAGACCTCGCCATCGTCGGCTACGACGACATCGAGTTCGCCGCAGCAGCGGCCGTCCCGCTGACCTCTGTGCGCCAACCCGCCACCGACATGGGCCGCACCGCCGCCGAACTACTCCTCGACGAGACAGGCAAGCGCTCCGACCGCCACGAGCACCGCCAAGTGGTCTTCAGGCCGGAGCTTGTCGTACGACGCTCCACCCTCACCCTCTGACGTCCTGACGCCCCTCGAACCGGGGACAGGAAGCAGCGACCTAATTCCCGCCGTCCCGAGCGGCATGTCACCCGAGCGGGGAGCGCTTGCGCGCCGACCCTACCCGGCCCAGTCCCGTATGCCCTCCTCCTGCTGGCCATACTGCCGACCGTACCCCGCGGGCCTGGCGTCACGCTGAACGCGCAGTGCACGAGGGCTTTGGCCGGTGTGCGTCTGCATGGTGCGCGTGAGGTGACTCTGGTCGGCGAAGCCGCACTGCTGAGCCACGAGCGCAGCCGGCAGGTCGGTGTTCAGCAGGGCCTCACGGGCCCGCTCCAAGCGCAGTCGGATGAGGTACTGGTGCGGCGCCCAACCGGTGGCTGCGCGGAAGGACCGGGCGAAGTGCGAGGGGCTCAGTCCCGCGACGGCGGCGAGGTCGTCGAGCGTGAGGCGGGACGAAAGAAAAGCGTTCATGTGATCGATGACCCGGGCGAGTCGCCTGGGTGGCAAGGCACCGCCGTAGGAGGGCGGCGCGCGGTGCTGGCTCCCCGCCGTCCTGATCACATGTGCGGCCAAGGCCTGGACCAGAGACTGCGCATACAACAGGTCGGCAGGATGGGACTGCTCGTACTCGCTGACCAGACGCTCGACGAGCATGGCCAGGAACGGGTCGTTGAGATGGAAACGGGGGATGATCTCCAAAGGCCCCGGAAGATCGCTCTCAGCTGCTAGTTTCTCCAGCCAAGCCGGTTCGAGGGCGACAAGCATCAGCTCCGCATCAGCCTCCCACCGGGGTCGGGAGGCCCAGCCGGCGGGATTCACCAACGACTGTCCGTAGTAGAACCGTTCACGCCGTGCCGCGCCGTCCGCGGACCACCGCAGGCTGTTCGACTTTCCCGCATGGAGGACCACGATGTGCCTCGACGGGCCGACCGGAACCGGACTCCAGTCGCCTGCGCCGGCCGCACGCTCGGTAGCCCGTTCCACCACGGCCTCGTCGAGATGTTCTCCACTGCCACACAGAGTCACGAGGTGCGGCTTGATGAGTGAGGTGGCCATGGGCCGATTGTGAGCCGTCCGGGTGTAGAACGCACGCGCGCCGGTCTCAGCGCTTTTGTTCAAGAGAACGTCTGATTGTGCAAGACGGTCCCGCCTCGGCCCGTGCAGGTTGGTGAGCAACATCCCATCGACACGAGGAGCAACTCATCATGAGCAGCGATCGCAGCCTGGCTGGCAAGGTCGTCCTGGTCGGGGCTGGCGCCAAGAACCTCGGCGGTCTGATCAGCCGCACCGTGGCCGCCGACGGCGCCAAGGTCGTCCTGCACTACCACTCGGACTCCACCGCAGGAGATGCGGACTCCGTGGTCGCGGCCGTCAAGTCGGCGGGTGGTGAAGCCGTGGCCGTGCAGGGCGATCTGTCGAAGGTCGCCGACGTCGAGCGGGTCTTCGCCGTCGCGAAGGAAACCTTCGGTGGGATCGACGTCGCGGTGAACACGGCCGGGATGGTTCTGCGCAAGCCGATCGTGGAGACCACGGAGGCCGAGTACGACCGCATGTCGGACGTCAATGCCAAGGCCGCGTACTTCTTCATCCGAGAAGCCGGCAAACACCTCAACGACAACGGCAGGATCATTACCATCGTGACCTCGCTGCTCGCCGCTTTCACCGATGGCTACTCCACCTACGCCGGCCTCAAGGCCCCCGTCGAGCACTACACCCGGGCCGCGGCCAAGGAGTTCGCCGAGCGCGGCATCTCCGTCAACAACATCGCGCCGGGTCCGATGGACACCCCCTTCTTCTACGGCCAGGAGACCCCGGAACGCGTCCTCTTCCACAAGTCCCAGGCGATGGGCAACAACCTGACCAAGATCGAAGACATCGTCCCGATCGTCACCTTCCTCGCCACCGACGGCTGGTGGATCACCGGCCAGACCCTCTTCGCCAACGGCGGCTACACCACCCGTTGACCCTAGCCAGCAGACCGGCCGGCACCGCCGTCAAGTGCCGGCCGGTCGTCCCGGCCGCTGCCGAAGAACCCCACATAGGCGTTCCCAACACCCCGCTCCGCCCGATCAGCCTCGGTGCCGCCTCCACCCCGCCCCTACACAGCCCGACGGACAGCGGACACAGCCGCCGAGAAAGTCACCGCTCCCGGAGCAACAGGGTGAAGAGCGGACACGAGTACGACCATACGTGTAAACAACCACTTCTCGACGCGAGGCTCCACGCGCCACGCGGGAATGAGAGTCGTCCAGTCGACCCGGCATCATCCCTCACCCGAACACCACGACCCGGGCAGAGGGCGCCAGGACGGAAGGAGACCCATGCCACTCACCATGACACTGCCCAGGGCGGCGACCCTGGGCCTTGCGACCGTATGCTGCTCCGCACTGCTGGCTGCTACCGCGCCTACCGCGCATGCCGCCGGAAGCATCAGGTTCGCTCCGGGAGATCACTCGTTCATCGTGCCCTCAGGTGTCACCCGGATCACCGTGGACGCCTGGTCCGCCGGTGCTGGCGGTGGCGGTGGCGGCGGTGGAAGCGCCGGGGGCGGCGGAGGGGGTGGAGGCGGATCGCTTCTTGCCGACGGAGGGGGCGGCGGAGGGGGCGCAGGAGGCGGCGGCGGGGGCAACGGCGCCGGTTCCGGAGGGGGCGGATCCCATGCCCGCTGCCTTGTGACAGTCGTGCCAGGGCAGACGTTGACCATCCGGGTGGGCAAGGGCGGGGCAGGTGGCGCGGGGGGACGTGGCGGCACTCCCGGTACTGGCGGTCTCGGCGGCACCAATCTCGGAACCTCTGGACTGCCAGGCCTGCAAGGTGGCCGTGGCGCTGACGGCCACAACGGATCCAACGGGACCAACACCTCCCTCAGAAGCAACAACCAGATCCGCGTGATCGCCTTCGGAGGCTTGGCCGACATTCCGCCGGACGATGGCGCCCCGGTCGACAACTACGGATCGGGCGCAGGATATGGCGCCAATGGAGCCAGTCCGGGCTCCGGCAACACCGCCATCGGCTCGCCCGGCCGCGGCGGTGCTCCGTCCGAGGGCGGCTTTGCCTCGACCGGGCCGCTGAACGCAGGAAGGGACACAGGCATGGCCTGCACAGGTGGCTCAACAACCCTGCAGACCAACCGGGGAACCTTCACCGAAGGATCCCGAGGTGCCAACGGCAGTCGTGGAGTCATCGGCTCCGGTGCCGACAGCTTCGGTGGCGGTGAAGGAGGCGACGGCGGTGCAGGCGGGGCAGGTGGCGCTGGAGGCCCCCGCACTCGGCTCCCCGCAGTCAGCGAAGTCCAGGCCCCAGTGGGCACCGCCGACGGCGGCAAGGGCGGCAACGGCGGGAACGGCGGGAACGGCGGGGACGGAGGACGCGGCGGCGGTACCGCGAGTGTCGGCGGCCCGGGAGAAGCTGGCCAAACGTCGAACGCCGCCTCCGCTGGAGCCCCCGGTGAAGCGGGCGGCGACGGATACCTGATCATTCGCTGGTAGGATCCTCGGCCGACTTTCGTGCGCCGAGCGCTCTTCTGCGGTCAGTCCGTCGAACGGAAGTCAGCCCGCCCCACATCACTCGGCCGGAGAGCCCGCCCGACCGGAGGACCTGAGAAGCGGGCCGGCCATTGGGAACTCTCGCACGGCCGTTCCATAATGTCGGCTCTGTACCGGGTACAGGCGTAGCCGGTCGATTCTGCCCCGCTGGTGTCCAAGCCAACTGGCCGCCAGCGGGGAGTCTTCCGTGTCCGCTGGAACTGCTACCGAGCTGCTCCCCGCAGACCACCGATGGGCACTCCTTCTCAAGCAGTCGAGTCGCGGCCGCTCATACAGACACCTGCCTCCGCAGCCGCTGTGACGTCCGGCGCCGACACCGAGTTCGACAAAGCGATCGCGCTGTTCCGCAGGCTTGAGCTGTCGCATATCCGCCGGGCGACGGCCGAGATCATCCCGATTATGAAGGCCCAGCGATGGGATCCCGCCGAGATCGTGCGGGCCCTGCTCGCAGAGGAGGCCGTCGGTCGCGACGCGCCCAACCTCCGCACCCGTTGAACCCGCGTCCCGACTGGCAAGACCTTCCACATCGGGAGCGAAGCATTCTCGATCCCGATCCCTGCGCAGTCCGCGCTGCGGACCCGGGAGTGGGTCAGCCGGCGCGGGAACCTCGGCCTCCTCGGGACCTCGCAGGCGGACATCCAGCGGCGCCCTACGTAGGTGAACCACAGAGAGTTTCTGCCGCAGTGCTGTTGAGGTGTACGAACGCCGCCATGATCCTCTCCCCGAGGGATACCAGCGGCAACTGAAACGGAAGGCGCCACGGGCACGACGGTACGGCTTGTTGTGATCTTGCTGCGAAGCAGGACCCCGCTCGTTTTGGCTATTCACCCGCCCTGCGGCCGTCGCTTGGCGGATCATGTGAATCTGCCGGCGCCAGGATAAGCGGGCTCGAGCGGGGAAGGGGAATGTGCGTGGAAATCATCAGGGGCGTCGGCCTGTGCGGTCTGCCCTGGCCGGAGCTACTGCCGGACCGCCGTCCGGTCCTGGTCGCGCCCGAGCACCCCGACCGTCCGCTTGTCCTCGAGGACGGTTGGACCGACCGCGACACCCTCACAGCCGGCCCGCAACCCGGCTGGTCCGCCGTTCTGGCCGGCATGAGGCTGACCATCAAGCGCCCGGGTGGCGAGAACTGGTTCGACGGCGAGATCGCCGGTACGCGCGAGTGGCGTCGTCGGATCCACAGCCAGCGCACCCTGCTGTTGATCACCGGCCCGTTCGCAGGCGTTTTCGACTTCCACCCGGCAGCCGCAGCCGGACAGCTCTTCCTCCTCACCACGGCAGTCCGCCTCGCGGACGGCCTCTGAGCGCGGCTGGCAGACACGTCAGCAGCCCGCTCTGGTCGGCCCCCGTGCCCGGCCGGGCCGGAAGGGTGACCAGGGGTATTCCGGATCGGGTCGGGCCGATCGGGCACGGCCCTGTTCCGGGACCACAGAGCAGCGGTCAGCGCAGGGTGTAGATCGAAACCTCGGGAGGTACAGGACGGAGGCAGCCGAGTACTGCGGGGCGAGAACAGCTTCGAGGAAAGGTTTCGTCACCCGATGCCCAAGGAACCGTCCCCTGTGGCAGCTACGGGGGCGATGGTGGGATGCAACTTCGGTTGCCGCGCTTGTCGGAGGACGCCCCGGCCTCCAAGGGAGCGAAGTGGGCGTCGTGTCGTGGGACTGCCACCGCACCCTGCGGATTCCCGAGCCCCAGCCAGTTCACAACAAGGCGGCCAGCGAACTTGAGACCGCCGTCGCGTTCCTGCAGCTCGTCGTGCACGGGGCCGTCAGCACCCACCACCGCATCGCACTCGACAATGCGGACCTGCGATTCTGTGAAACTGCCGCAACGCCCTGCGCATCGCGAGCACGGTACCGGGCGGCGGCTTCCCACTGTTCGACAGCACTGGAACACTTCCTGCGACTCCCCCGGGACCCGGCGAGTCCCGAATGCGGACCTTGTGCGGTGACCGGATGTGGTGTCGCTCGTTGGACCGAGTGTCTGCTGGCCGCAGGACGGTGGTACGCGGGTTCACACCCCCCGGGCCCGCGTACCACCGGCTGCCCGCCCCGGCCGCAACGGTATGACTTGTGCACCGGGGCGGCTCAGTGGGACGAGCCCAGGCGGGAGGCGTGGCCGGCCGCGGTACCGAGTTCGCCGCCCTGCCCGCCAAGCCAAGGCCATCTCTGGTGCCCGACTGCTGCTTGTCGGGTGGATTGCGGTCCTGCCCGCCGTCCAGGACCACGGCGACGAGGACTTGCTCGACGTGGTCTTCGTCCTGCGCGTCGCGAAGATTCTGATCACCGGCCCCGATGACTGGCGGAGCTTGCCGAGACCGTACGTCCGGCCTTGGAGACACCAGATCGGCCTGAACTCTCCTCCGTGCGACTGGATACGCGACCCGATCCGGTTCGATCAGCGGTGCTTGAACCAATTCGCAGCGCTGGTCACCTTGTCGCCGTAGTCGAACAGCGCCTGGTTCTCCCACGCGTTCCCCGATGCGGGGTTGGCCGGGTCCCAGCCGTTGCCCGCGACAGCTGTCCAAGTCGGTTCCCAGTAGAAGACACCCAGGCCACGGCCATTGGGGACGGCCTCGACCACGCTCATCACGTCGCGCAGGTTGGCGGCCTGACCGGCCTGCGTGGCGGGATAGCCGCTCTGGATGTTGACCGCCAGGAAGTTGTTCTTCAGCGCGTCGTCGTTGGCGGTGGTGAAGGCGTAGGCCGTCTCCGCGACGAAGACCTGTTTGCCGTAGCGCGCGGCGGCGTCGTCCAGGGTGGCCTGGAGGTCGCTCAGCGGCCCGTGCCAGTAGCTGTAGTAGGAGAGGCCGATCAGGTCGAAGGGCACTCCGCGGGCCACAGCTTGGTCGAGAAAGCCCCGTGTACCCGCCAGGTCAGTGCCGTTGGCCAGGTGCAGCGCTACCTTGGTCGAACCGCTCACCGCTTTGGCGGCATCGGCTCCCTGCTCGAGCAGTGCGGCCAGAGCTGTCCAGTTCGACGTGGAGCCGTCGGGCAGCAGTATGCCGCCGTTGATCTCGTTGCCGATCTGCACCATGTCCGCCGTGGTGCCCTGCGTCTTGAGGGCATTCAGGACGTCGTAGGTGTGGTCGTAGACCGCGGTCCGGAGCTGCGCCGGGGTGTAGGCGGCCCAAGCAGCTGGCTTGTCCTGCTGACCGGGGTGGGCCCAGTGGTCGGAGTAGTGGAAGTCCACCAGGATTCCCATGCCGAGCGCCTTGGCGCGCTTGGCGATGGCCAGCACTTGGGCCTTGGTGTTGTAGCCGTCGGCCGAGTTGACCCAGACCTTGAGACGGACGTAGTTCATTCCGTTGGAGCGGAGGATCGTCATGGCATCGCAGGGGGTGCCGGAGGCGAATCGGTAGATGCCGCCCTTGTCCTCGCTCTTCTTCAACGAGGACAGGTCACCGCCCTTCACCGCCAGGCCGGTAGAGCCCGGGGTCAGGGTGAGGTCGTCCACGTTCAGCCAATCGCCGGCGTTGGCGTCGGAGTTGATGCTGATGGTGCACTGGTTGTTGGTGACCGCGATGGAGGCGACGATCCGGATCCAGGCGAAGTTCGCGGTGGGTGGCAGGTCGGTGCGTTGTTCGGGCGACCCGCAGCTGCGCAGAGCGAGGTAGGCTGACTTCTGACCGCCGCTGGAGCGGACCCAGGCGGTCAGGGTGTAGTTCCCGTTGGCGAGGCCGGAAAGGTACTGGTAGGTCTCCACCTTGTAGGCAGAGCCGGACCAGTGGGTGAGTCGGTACGAACCGGAGTGGCCGCCGGTCTCGGTGTAGGAGGCGGCGTTCTGCCCGGTGGCCGAGTAGGTCGACCAGCCGGCTGGGGTCGCTGTTCCCGAACCGTCCTGCTCGAAACCGGAGTTGGTCAGGGAGGAAGCCGCGCTCGCACCCGTGGGGAGGGAGAGGAGGGCCGAGGAAGCAAGCAGGGCAGTGGCTGTTCCACTGCTCAGCAAGTGTCTGGTTCTCTGATGCATCGTCGTCCTTGGCGATGAGGTGGGGTGCGGGGGAGGACAGAGCGTTGGAGGGCCCTTCACGCGTGCCGAACCACGCGGGTGGCGCCGGCCGGGACGGTGAGCTCGTCCGTAACCGGGGCACCTGTGAGAAGTTCGGTGCCGGGGGAGGGCAGCGGGACAACGGCGTCCGTGCTGCTGTGGTTGATCGCGAAGAGGTAGTGGTTTGTTGCGCCGACCCGTTCCACTACCTCGACGTCGTGGGGCAGGCGACGCTCGATCAGACCGGCGTCCGAGCAAGCTCGGGTGAGAACCGCGCCCACGTCGCGCGCGCTCAGCCGACTGGAGACGTACCAGGCGGAGCCGTAGCCGAGTGGGTGCCGGGTGATGGCGGGGTGTCCGGCGGCCGGCCCGTCCACGTAGCTCCAGACGGTGTCGGCACCGCGCGGAACGACGAACTCTGACCATACGTCACCGGTCAGCTGCTGCCCCTCTCCGGCCAGCAAGACCTGCTCGCCCGCCCTCAGCGGCGCGAACTCCTCGACAGTCAGGCCAAGCACATCCCGCAGCGCGCCGGGGTGAGGTCCGGGGGGAACGGTGTCGTGGCTGTCGACGATGCCGGAGAAGCAGGAGACCACGAGTGTGCCGCCGTTGCGAACGTACCGGGCCAGGTTGCGCGAGGATGCCTCGGTCATCAGATATAGGGCCGGGACGAGCACCAGAGGATATTCTCCAAGATCGGCCTCGGGGTGTGCGAAGTCGACCGTCAGATGGTGGTCGTAGGCTGCGGCGTACCAGGTGTCGGCCCGCTCGCGTGGGTCCAGGTCCGTACTGGGTCGCCACTCCAGCTTCTGCGCCCACCATGACTGCCAGTCCCAGAGGATCGCCGCGTCGGCCTTGACCCGGCTGCCGCGGACGGAGCCCAGCGAGCCCAGGTCGGCACCCAGGGATACGACTTCGCGCCAGATCCGGCTCTCGGTGCCGGCGTGCGGCAGCATCGCGGAGTGAAACTTCTCGGCCCCGAAGCGGGAGGCTCGCCACTGGAAGAACATTGCACCTTCCGAGCCGCGGGCGACATGGGCCATGCTGTTGCGGGCCAACTCGCCGGGTCGTTTTGCGATGTTGCGGTGCTGCCAGTTGACCGCGCTCGTGGAGTGCTCCAGCAGCAGCCAGGGCCTGCCGCCCGCCACCGCGCGGGTGAGGTCGGCGGACATCGCCAGGTTGACATGGTTCCGTTCGGCCTCGGCGACCAGGTAGTGGTCGTTCGAGACGATGTCGACCTCACGGCCCCAGGCCCAGTAGTCCAAGGACTCGCACTGGGAGAGCGCGGTCATGAAGTTGGTGGTGACCGGGATGCCGGGCGACAGCCTGTGCAGCATGTCCCGCTCGCGCTTGAAGTTGTCCAGGATCGCGTCGTTGGTGAACCGCGCCCAGTCGAGTTGCTGTGCCGGGTTGCCAGCGGTAGGGGTCAGCCGGGGCGGGCGCACGTCCTGCCACTGGACGTAACGCTGCCCCCAGAAAGCGGTGCCCCACGCGGAATTGAGTTCGGGCAGGGTCCGGTAGCGGTCGGTGAGCCAGCGGCGGAAGTGCGCGGCGGACGTCTCGCAGTAGCAGGCGCTGACCGGTACGCCGTACTCGTTGTGCACGTGCCAGAGTGCCAGCGCGGGGTGGGTGGCGTAACGCCTGGCGAGCTTCTCCGTGATCGAGAGCGCAGCGTCCTGGTAGGCGGGTGAGCTGTGGCAGATGGCGCCGCGGCCGCCGAACTCGTACCGGATTCCCTCCCGGTTGACGGGCAGGGCCTCCGGGTGTTCCCGGTAGAACCAGGCAGGCGGCACCACCGTCGGAGTGCCGAGGTCGGCCCGGATGCCGTTCTCGTCCAGAAGGTCCAGCAGCCGGTCCAGCCAGCCGAAGTTGTACATGCCACGCTCAATCTCCAGAAGCGCCCAGGAGAAGATCCCGACGCTGACCATGGTCACCCCGGCCTGGCGCATCAGCCGGACGTCCTCCCGCCAGACCTCCTCCGGCCACTGCTCAGGGTTGTAGTCCCCGCCGTAGGCGAGGGAGTCCAGTCCGAGAGGCCAGGACAGCGGATGATCCATGTGATGCTCCCTCAGATCTGTGAACGTGCACGGCCTTTTGGGATCCGCGTCTCGCCCAGGTAACCGTATCGCCCGAAGCATTGACAAGTATCCGGAACATTTCCCTACTGTGAACGTGCACAGTCGCTGACCGTGATCCCCGGGAGGATCGATCCCCATGAACCGTCGTCTCTCCGTCGTGGCGGCCACCGCGCTGACCGGCGTGCTCGTACTCTCCGCCTGCTCCAGTTCCACGGACCAGGCAGAGCCGAGGACCGCCACCGGCCCGGTCGACCTCACCTTCTGGTCCTGGACCCCGAACATGGACAACGTCGTGGCGCTCTGGAACCAGGCCCACCCCGACATCCACGTCAGCGTGCAGAAGCAGGCCAGCGGCGACGACCTGATAACCAAGACCATCACCGCAGCCAAGGCGGGCAACGCTCCCGACCTGGTCCAGACCGAGTACCAGGCGCTCCCCACCCTGGTGTCCAACGGAGTTCTCGCCGACATCGCCAAGCGCAGCGGCAGCGTCAAGGGCCAGTTCGCCCCCGGCGTCTGGCAGCAGGTCTCGCTCGGCTCCGAGGCGGTCTACGCGATCCCGCAGGACACCGCGCCGCTCGCCCTCTTCTACCGGCAGGACCTGTTCCAGCAGTACGGACTCACCATCCCCACCACCTGGACCGAATTCGCCGAGGTCGCGCGGAAACTGAAGCAGAAGGACCCGAGCAGAGCACTCACAACCTTCTCCGCCAACGACTCCGGTCTGTTCGCCGGCCTGGCCCAGCAGGCCGGAGCCAAGTGGTGGACCACCTCGGGCGAGACGTGGAAGGTCGCCATCGACGACCCCGCCACCAGGAAGGTCGCCGACTTCTGGGGCGGCCTGGTCAGCGAAGGAGTCGTTGACAACCAGCCCATGTATACCCCGGCCTGGAGCAAGGCACTGAACGACGGCACCCAGATCGCCTGGGTCAGCGCGGTCTGGGCCCCTGGCGTTCTCACCAGCTCCGCCCCCGGTACCAAGGGCACATGGGCGATCGCCCCGCTTCCGCAGTGGACCGCAGGCCAGAACATCACCGGGAGCTGGGGAGGATCCGCCACCGGCGTCACTGCCGGTGCCGTGAAGGCCGGCCACGCTGACGCGGCCGCCGCGTTCGCCGCCTGGCTGAACACCGACCCGACCGCCGTAACCGCCCTGGTCAAAGAATCCGGCATCTACCCGGCCGCCACCTCGGCGCAGACCGGCTCGGCGCTGGCCACTGCCCCGGACTTCTTCTCGAACCAGGCCGACTTCTACACCAGGGCCGCCGAGATCGCCAAGGGCACCGCACCAGCCGCCTGGGGACCGAACGTCAATGTTGCCTACTCCACCTTCAAGGACGCCTTCGGCAGGGCCGCCCAGTCCAAGGGTGACTTCGCCGCCGCACTGACCGCAATGCAGCAGGCCACGGTCGCCGACCTGAAGAAGAACGGCTTCGCGACCGAGGGCTGAGAATCCAGCCGACCCAGGCCCGCAGCTGACGGCTCATCAGCCCAGGGCGCCGTACCGACTCCCCAAGGACCGTCATGGCGACCCCACATCCCAGGCCGACCAGGCGACTCGCCCCGTACGCCTTCCTGACCCCCGCCACGCTCCTGTTCGTCCTGTTCTTCGCGCTGCCGATCGGCTACGCGGTCCTCCTCAGCTTCCGCGCCGTCCGTGTGAAAGGACTCGGCCTGAACCCGGGCACCCGTACCGAGGTTTGGGTCGGAATATCCAACTACACCTCCGCGCTGGGCGATCCGGAACTGCTCAACGGCGCCGCACGGACCCTGCTCTACGGCACCCTCCTGGTCCCCACCATGCTGGGCGCGGCACTGTTCTTCGCACTGCTGCTGGACACCCCGGCGGTACGATTCGGTGCCTTCTCCCGACTGGCCATCTTCCTGCCCTACGCGGTACCCGGGATCGTCGCCTCGCTGCTTTGGGGCTTCCTCTACCTGCCGAGCGTCAGCCCCGGCTACTTCCTGTTGCAGCAGGCCGGGATGAGCGGCCCCGACCTTCTCTCCGGCAACGCCCTCTACGTTGCACTCGCCAACATCGCGGTCTGGGGCGGCACAGGCTTCAACATGATCGTGATCTACACCTCGCTCCGATCCGTCCCCAATGAGCTGTATGAGGCTGCCCGGCTCGACGGCTGTTCGGAGCTGCAGATCGCCCTGAAGATCAAGATCCCGACAGTGCTGCCTTCCCTGGTACTCACCTTCTTCTTCTCGACGATCGCCACTCTCCAGGTCTTCAGCGAGCCGATGACTCTCAAGCCGATGACCAACTCGCTCAGCTCCACCTGGAGCCCGCTGATGAAGGTCTACCGGGACGCGTTCGTCCAAGGGGACATCCACTCCGCTGCCGCCACCTCGGTGGTCATCGCGCTGGTCACCCTCGCCCTCTCCTTCGGCTTTCTCAAGCTGGTCAACAAGCGCACCGAAGGAGACGGCTGATGCGTAGCACCAAGCCCACCCGGTGGATCCCCACCCTGCTCCTGCTGCTCGGCGGGGTCTACTGCCTGGTACCGATCATCTGGGTGGTGACAGCCTCCACCAAGACCGACACCGAGCTGTTCTCCACCTTCACTCTCACCCCCGGTACCGGATTCCTGGACAACCTGGCCGATCTCTCCGCTTACCGCGACGGCGTGTACTGGCACTGGATGCTCAACTCCGGGCTCTATGCAGGCATTGGCGCCCTGCTCTCGGCCGCTCTCTCCGGGGTGACCGGCTACGCGCTCGCCAAGTACCGCTTCCGCGGTCGAAACGCGCTCTTCAACGCCTTGCTGGCCGGAGTGCTGATGCCCCCGATAACCCTTGCTGTCCCGCAGTATCTCCTGATGGCCGAGGCCGGCCTGGCGGACAGCTACTGGTCGGTACTGCTTCCCAGTATTGTCAGCCCGTACGGCATCTACCTGGCCCGGATCTACGCGGCCGCTGCCGTGCCGGACGAGGTGCTGGAGGCCGGACGGGTCGACGGAGCCCGCGAGTCCCGTCTGTTCCGCAGTGTCGCACTGCCCATGATGGTGCCCGGCCTGGTGACGGTCTTCCTGTTCCAGTTCGTGGCGATCTGGAACAACTTCCTGCTGCCGTACATCATGCTCGGCGACGATTCGAGGTTCCCGGTCACTGTCGGCCTGTACTCACTGCTCCAGCAGGGCGCCAACGCACCTGCCCTCTACACCCTGGTGATCACCGGGGCACTCCTCTCGATCGTGCCGCTCGTCGCCCTCTTCCTCGGCCTCCAGCGGTATTGGCGGATCGACCTGCTCTCCGGTTCCGTGAAAGCCTGACCCGACATGAGAGAGTCCTGACAAACGCCAGTACCACCTTCGAGGAAGCAACATGACGGAGCCCGCGCCCCGACGCCAGACCGGCCGGACCCGGCGCCCGCCGACCATCCACGATGTTGCCGCCGAGGCCGGCGTCTCGCGCGGCACCGTCTCCCGGGTCCTCCAAGGAGGCCACAACGTCAGCCCGGCGGCCATGGAGTCGGTCAACGCGGCAATCAAGAAGTTGGGCTACGTGGTCAACCGAGCTGCCCGAAGCTTGGTCACCCAGCGCTCTGGCTCGGTCGCCTTCCTGCTCACAGAGCCGCAGGAACGCTTCTTCGAGGACCCCAACTTCGTCACGCTGCTCAGGGGCTGCACCGCAGCCCTGGCCGTACACGATATCCCCCTGATCCTGATGACGGCTGGGAACGAGGCCGAGCGTCGTCGGGTCTCCCGGTACCTAGCGGCCGGCCACGTGGACGGGGTACTACTGGTCTCCTCACACACCGGCAACCCGATCCTGGAGGAGCTCCACCGAGCCGAGCTGCCGGTCGTCTGTTGCGGCAAGCCACTCGGCCACCGTGGCCGGATCGCGTATGTCGCCGCCGACGACCGGGAGGGCGCCAAGGACATGGTCCGCCACCTGCTCGACTCCGGCCGCTGCCGAGTGGCCACCGTTGCAGGCCCACAGGACACCCCAGGTGGAGTGGAGCGGCTGATCGGCTACCGCGAAGTGCTCGCCGAGTACGGCCTCGCCTACGAGGAGGACCTGGTCGCCTTTGGTGACTACACCCGCGTCGGCGGCGAGACCGCTGCGGCGCATCTGCTGGAGCGCGCACCCGATCTGGACGCCCTATTCGTGGCCTCCGACCTCATGGCCGAGGGAGCCCTCGCCGCTTTGGCGCGGGCAGGCCGACAAGTGCCCGGCGACGTCGCGGTCGGTGGCTTCGACGACTCACCGGTTGCCCTGGCTGCTCGCGTGCCGCTGACGACCATTCGGCAGCCCTGGGACCGGATCAGCGAAGAGATGGTCCGCCTGCTCCTGATCCGAATCACCGGCGAGGACCCCGCCACCGTGATCCTTCCAACCGAGCTCGTAGTGCGTTCCTCCGCCTGACAAACGACGCCCGGACGACCTGAGGGGAAGCCGAAGACATGAACTGGCGGCGCAGCACTGTGACAGACCAGCAGTATGCTTCCTGACGACCTGTGGGAGCGGGGGACTCCGGGCTGCCACCCGCTCCCGAAACGGCGTCGCCGCCATCCCGGACGACTGCATGTTCCAAACCGGGCGGCTCTCCGGCGACGAGTTCACCACCGGCAAGGCCGCCGCGAACGCCGGTGACCAGAGCGTGAGCCTGGGCGAGCGGGTGCCGATGGCCCGGATGCTCACCGTTCGGCTGATGTCCGGCTGGTCGTCCAAGGACCCCGCGTCCTTCGACGTGCTGTTCGCCACGGCGGCCGGCAACTCGGCCGGGGCCAGCCACGTGCGGGACCTGTTGGTCTACACGCCGGAGTGGACGCGGTGTCGGCCAGCAGCACGTGCGCGAGGGCCTCCCCGGCGTAGGCGGCCGGATCGGCGTGGACTTGAGCACCAGCGAGCTCTCCGGCGGCGGGCGATGCACCGCGAACACCGCGGCGGTGTACCAGGCGCTGACCACGCTGATGCGGCCGTTCACGCCCGGGTGGTCGGCGGCGAGCACCCGGCGGGCGAGCACGAGCAGGTCGACGGCATCGGCGGGCATCGGGGCGGCCAGCCACCCGGCGGGGCGGGTGCGGGCCAGCCCGGTCAGCGCCTGGGCGGCCGTGGCCGGCGCGGTGGTCACCGCGTTCCCACCGGGGCGGTGATGCCGGCGGCCAGGTTCACGTAGGACAGGGCGGCGAGGTCGGGGCGCTGGTGCTCGCCGTAGATGCCGAAGAGGGCGTAGACGAGGCTGTCCAGCGGGCGGCCGAGCTGCCAGCACTTCATCGCACTGCCGGCCACGTCCCACACCTGCAGTCGGCCCTGGAGGAGAGCGAGGTAGTCCTGGAAGAACATCTTCGCGCCGAACGGGTAGACGGCCATGGCCTCCTCGCGGCCGGTCGCCTCGACCTGGACGAAGTCGGCGGTGGTGACGTTCCAGGCGAACTGCAGGAGTTCGCCGCCGGGGCCGTTCTTGAGTCGCAGCACCGCACGGTGGGGGCCGAGCGGGCCGGAGAGGTACTCGTGGATGCTGCACGCCAGCATCCCGGTGCCGGTGGCCAGCAGCTCGCGGCCCAGCCGTGGCAGCTCCGCCCTCACGACGGCGAGGGCCTGGTCCTGGTCGGCGGGCTTGTCGGCGAGCGGGGACAGCTGGACGTCGCCGGGGTCGGCGAGGAACGCGGCGTGGGTGATGAGCGCCTCGTACTCGAAGTCGTCGTCGATCCGCACCCAGCCGACCTGGTCGGCCGTCACCTTCTGCGCCGGCGAGGCCGGGACGGTCAGCCGCTCGCCCGGGCGCGGGCCGTGGACCCGGAACAGGTTCTGCAGGCCGCTGGCGGCCTCGGCCATCCTCGGGTGATCGGAGTACAGGAACGGGCCGTCCGGGCTGCCCGGGAGAAGGAAGCCGTTGCCGCACAGCGCCACGTCGGCGATGCCGTCGAGCGGGGCGAGGACCTCCAGCAGCAGCTGGTTGAGGACGCTCAGGCCGGTCTTGTGGCGGGTGCCGTCCATGCCGGGCAGCAGGTTGACCGAGGAGGCGGGCATGCCGGGCGGCACGATCTGCGAATTGCATTCACCGACCCCGACCATCTCACCCGAACTCTCCGGCGAGGCCTGCGACATATCCAACTTTGGCCCACCCTGATCGAGGGATGCCTGGTCTGCACCGGTCTGGCACTCACCCCACCGACCCCACGCTGAAAGCCTCAGTAACCGGCGACAGCTGGGGGTGCCGAACTGGAAGCCGCCTCGCGCGCTCCGGCCGCTTCTGTCGGTCTGCGCGACGTATTGACTCCGCTGAGACCGCATGTTCATATGTGGCCCACGAAGAACGATTCAGCCCTGCGGCCGCGATTACGCTGACGGACTGAGTCGGTAACGGACAGTGCCCACCGCGAGGCTGGACTTTCTGGGCGACGACGTCCGTTCACCTCTCGCGAAGCCTGATCATCGGTTGACGCCCTGAAGTCATGTGGCGTTCCGGATCCCTGGGCGGTGCTGTCCCCGTGGGCCAGCCTTCACTGGACCGATCTCACTCGGCGTCCGCATCGGGAGTTCCTGTGTCTCAGTCACGTCGCGAAATGCTGCGCAACGCCATCGGGGTTTCACTCGTCGTTGGTTCGGCGAGCCTGGCAGTCCCTGCCGTCACCGCATCCGCTGCCGAAGAGTGGTCCGGTCGGTGGATGTGGGCCGGCACAGGGGCCGCCAACCAGTGGGCCGCCTTCCGGCGGTCCGTACAGCTTGCGGGCGTACCCGCGGCGGCGCCCACCCGCATCGCCGTGGACTCGAAGTACTGGCTCCACGTCAACGGCAGGCTGGTGGTCTTTGAAGGCGGCCTGAAGCGGGGACCGAACCCGAACGACACGTACTACGACACCGTGGACCTCGCGCCCTACCTGGTCGCGGGGGAAAACACCATCGCACTCTTGGCATGGCACTTCGGCAAGCACGGCTTGTCGCACAAGAACAGCGGCAAGGCCGGCGTCCTCTTCGAGTCCGCCATCGTCGTGGGCGCCACTACCACCTTCGTCGGCAGTGGCACGGGCTGGCGGGCCGTGGTCCATCCCGGCTACAGCGCCAATACGAGTGGTGGCCAGCCGAACTGGCGGCTCGCAGAATCCAACGTCTACTACGACGCTCGCAGTGCGACCAGCATGAACGGCTGGCACACGCCCTCGTACGACGACACAGGGTGGCCGCCGTCGACGGACCAGGGCGCTGCGGGCGCGGCCCCCTGGAACGCGCTGGTGAAGCGCCCCATACCCTTCTTCCGGACCAGTGAACTGCTCAACTACACCAACCACTTGGCCCTCCCCGGCCAAGGGCAGGGAACCACCCCCATCACAGCGAGGCTGCCGTCCAACCTCCAGATCACGCCCTACCTCAAGGTCGACGCCCCTGCCGGAGCAGTCATCGACATCGAGACGGACCACTACAGCGACGGTGGCGAGAAGAATCTGCGCTCCACCTACATTACAGAGGGTGGGGTCCAGGAGTTCGAGTCATTGGGGTGGCTGAGCGGAACCGCTGTCCGCTACACGATCCCGTCGTCCGTGACCGTCCTTGAACTGAAGTACCGGGAGAGCGGCTACGACACGAGCTTCGCCGGTTCTTTCACGAGCAGCGACCCGTACTTCGATGCGCTGTGGGGCAAAGCCGCCCGCACGATGTACCTCAACATGCGTGATACGTACTTCGACTGTCCCACGCGTGAACGGGCCCAGTGGTGGGGCGACGTGGTGAACCAACTGAAGGAGGGTTTCTACACCTTTGATCCCCGCAGCCACGACCTGGGCCGCAAGGCGATCTCCGAGCTGGCCGCATGGCAAAAGCCGGACGGCGTGCTGTACTCCCCGGTCCCTGCCGGCAATTGGAGCAGTGAACTCTCAACCCAGATGCTGGCCTCGATCTGGGGTTTCGAGACCTTCTACACCTACACCGGAGACGCCTCCGCGGTCGGTTCGGTGTACCCCCAGGTGAAGAAGTACCTGAATCTCTGGACCTTCGACGGAGACGGTCTGGTGCAACACCGAGCGGGAGGCTGGGACTGGGAGGACTGGGGCTGCAGCATCGACGCGCGCGTACTCGACAACGCCTGGTACTACCTGGCGCTCGGTTCGGCGGTCAAACTGGCCGAACTGGCGGGCAGCTCGGTCGACATCCCGACGTGGCAGGGGCGTCGCAACGCCATCAAGGCCAACTTCGACCGCGTCCTGTGGGACGCCGGCCGCAAGGAGTACCGCTCCCCCGGCTACCAGGGAGACACCGACGACCGCGCGAACGCGCTGGCAGTGATCGCCGGCCTCAGCGCCGCAGCCAACTACGCAGACATCATTCGCGTGTTGTCGCAGCACATGAACGCCAGCCCCTACCTGGAGTTCTACGTGCTCGAGGCGTTGTACCTCCTGGACGCCGCCTTTGTCGCGGAGGCACGGATGCGCACGCGCTTCGCCGGACAAGTGGGCGATCCGGGCTACACACTGTGGGAGCTCTGGTCCAAGGGTGGCAGTGGCACCGACAACCACGCCTGGAACGGTGGCCCCCTGTATGTGCTGTCGGCCTACGCAGCAGGCGTCCGGCCGACCGGGCCCGGTTGGGTGCAGTACGACGCAGTGCCCAGATCAGGCTCTTTCACCCGCATCAAGACGGTCACCCCCACGGTCATGGGCAACATCACCTTCGACATTGCGCGGGCTGGTGACGGGGTGACCCTTGAACTGGATTCGCCCGCTGGCACGACGGCCAGACTGGGTGTTCCCACCTACGGGGGAAGCCGCCCCGAGATCAAGGCCGGAGGAAGTGTTGTGTTCCGGGACGGCGCCGCAACCGGTCAGGTCTCCGGACTGACGTACGCCGGAAAGGACACCACTCATGTCTACTTCACGCTGCAGCCGGGCACGTGGACGCTCACGGCGACCGGCGTGGGACGCGCGAACAACCTGGCTGCAGGGAAGCCGGTCAGTACCAACAACACCCTGGAGAACACCCACTGGGGCGCTTCCCGCCTGACCGACGGCCACACGACGAGTGTCGACGGAGCGAAGGGATACACCAGCAACGATTTCCCCTCGGCGGGCGTCCCGAGCTCACCGGTCTGGATCGAGATCGACCTGGGAGCGGACGCGGACGTGGACGCTGTGCGACTCTTCCCTCGCACGGACACACCTGCGGTCGGCGGAGGCACGGCCGGCTTCCCCGTCGACTTCTCCATCCAGACCCGCACCGCGAGCAGCAGCACCTACAGTACGGTCCGTTCCCTTGAGGCCCAGCCGAACCCCAACGGTCGGCCCCAGACCTATGGCTTCAAGACGGCCCGGGCGCGTTACGTGCGGGTGTCGGCCACTCGGCTGGGCACTCCCGCTGCTGATGAATCGACCCGCTATCGCTTCCAGCTCGCCGAGGTGCAGGTACCTTCCCGCGGCGTCACGGTCACCAGCAACACCTCCCTGGAGAACAGTGACTGGGGGACCGACAGGCTCCTCGACGGCTGCCTGACCAGCGTCAGCGGAGCGAAGGGGTATACGAGCCACGACTTCGCCTCGGCGGATGTGGCCGGCTCTCCGGTGTGGGTCGAAATCGACCTCGGCGCCCTTCGGCCCATCAGCTCGGTGAAGCTCTGCCCCCGAACCGACACGCCGTCCTCCGCAGGGGGGACTGCCGGCTTCCCTGTCGACTTCACCATTCAGACACGCTCACAGGAGGGCATCAGCTACAGCACGGTACGGACGGTCACCGGTCAGCCATCACCGAACGGACAGCCGCAGACCTACTCCCTCTCCTCCGCCTACGGCCGTTATCTCCGGCTGCATGTCACACGCCTGGGCGCGCCCGCAGCCGACGAGTCGGGCCGGTACCGGCTGCAACTCGCAGAGATCGTCATCGAGTGATCCCGGGCGCCTGAGTCGACGGCCCGCCAGGCGGGCCGTCAACAGGCTGCTGCCAGCCAGATGTCCTAAAAGGTTCGCAGTCGGTGGGACGTTCTCGGGTCAGCCAAGGGCCGAGCCGGCCTCACCGACGGTCCCTCGAAACCACTGTTCGATTCCTTCGGTGTGGATGGGCATCCACGCTTGAGCCACATCAGGTCGGCGCGAGGCCGCCGCGTCCAAGATTTTGCCCAAAAGATGGCTGGTCGAGCGGTCGTTCGCGTGGCTGATGTGCTCACGCTGCCTGGCCCGCGACTGCGAGACGCGCACCGACAGCTCGGAGGAGATGATCCGCTGGTTGATGAGCATGGTCATGAGCCACCGCATCGTCCGGCGGGCACGCTGGACAGTCCCGGGCTCGTCTTCACCAGCCATCCCCGCGCGGCCAGACGTTCCGCCTTCGACCGCACTCCCTCCACTCTCGCCGGGACCTGCTCCGGGCCGAGTGCTGCGGCGGGTTGCCGACAGGCCATCGTCACCCCGCCCGAGTCGCTGCCACCGGCCAGGATGTCCATGATTCGCCGGTAGTCCGGCGTGCTCTCCGCCGTGCCGGTGGAGGTGTTCTAGGAGCTGGGCGGCGTGGTTTCCGGTGGTCAGGGTCCTGGTCCTGGGCTTGTTGGGGTTCTTGCCCAGGCGGACCGGACGGCCGTAGTAGCGCCCCCAGTTCTCGTCGGCCAGGTTGTCCAGCAGATGTGGGGCGATGCCCGCGACTTCTTCCATCGCGGCGCGGACCGCTTCGGTGAACAGCTCCAGGCGGGTCAGGTCGCGGACCGCGGCCAGGACGTGGGTGGAGTCGGTGCGCGGGGTGGTGCGTTCCCGCACCAGGCTGGCCTCCTTCAAGTGGGCCAGCGCGAGGTCGAGGAGGCGGTCGGCGTGGTCACCTTCGGTGAGCCGGTCGCGGAGGCCGCTCAGCACACTGTGGTGGAAGCCGGGATCGTCCAGCTCCATGGCCATCGCGTACGTGAAGTCGATGCGGCAGCGGACTGCCTCGGCGGCTTGGGCTGGGCGGGCGAAAGGCCCGGCCGGCCGTCACGCGGATACCAGTCGGTGGAGTCCTCGTCATGCCACAGCCCGTCCAGGCGGTCTCTCACCCACATCGCCGCCGTACTGGTCGGGTTGCTCGCTCGCGAGATCTGCGCGGTCAGAGGCGGGACTTGATCACCGGAACGAGGACGGAGCGACAACGGACACCTCGACAGCTACTTGGGCACTCGGTACACCCTGAGCCTGCCCACGGAACACCTCGACGCACTGGGCAACTCCAAGATCACCGACGGAGTCAAGCTGAGGCGAACGACCATCAGGTTCGCCGCCACCAAAGCGTCAGAATCCAGGAACCCGTCGCCTTCGGTCCACCAGGGCGTAGAGCCGGCTGTCGAAGGCGGATGTCATCTGCACGCACCATGATGCCGTCTGGGACAGGGGGCAGCTCGTCAACCGGTTCCGCTCCCAACTGCGCGAGTACTTTTCCCCCGCGCTGCTGGCCTTTCACGGAGGTGGCAGGCTGGGACTCAGCTTCGACCACGCCCGCACCATCCTCGCCGCTGCCTCGACCTCGGCGACTCTCGCGAGCTCACCCGCAGCCAACTATCCCCCTGCGCGACCGAGCCAGCCGTAATTCGCCGTTCAGTCGACGACGAGATCGAGCGGCGCCTGCACGAGCTGTCCCGCAGGTTAGCAGCTAACAGAGGGCTCGGTACTGAGGAGGCCACGACCTCACCTCAAATAGGAAGGCAGGTCGGAGGGTGCAGGATCTCCGATGTATCCGATGAACGCGTTGAACGCCAGGTACCCGAAGGCAAGAAGGTTGCCGTAGCCGATGCCGGCGAGCAGCCGAGTCCAGTTCGCAGCGGGCGTACCCGAGCGCTCGAGCCCCCGGAAGATGTGAGGGGTGACACCGCGGACCCGCTGTCCGTACAGCATCATCGCCGGTAGGCTGAGGAACACGGAGAAGGAGACGAGCTCCGTGATCGGGAGCTGGTACCAGTGCCCACCGAAGATCGACAGCGAACGGATCGCCCCGGTCCAGGAGTACAGGCCGCCCACGAAGATCATTGCTTCTTCGCTGATGAATGCCATGGCGAGCCCTGAGACGAGACAGGCGATGAACAGGCGCCCCGTTCCCCAGGTCGGCCATCGCCGGTTGATCCGTGTGACGACGGAGGTGAGGGGCCATATCAGGACCATGATGGCGAACCAGGCCAGTCCGCTGGAGCCGAGTACCGTCATGATCAGTCGGTCGGGGGCGGGTCCGTGCCAGCCCGGCAGGTAGGGGCCCAGCCCTGGGGCGTGGACGGCGTAGTGGCTGTATCTCGCTGTGGCCGCGGCGTAGTTCAGGATCTGGTCCTGCCAGAACGACAGGGCGAAGCCGATGGCGAGGGCGGTGTCGAGCGTGACGCTGCCGGTGCGGCGGCATCCGCGTGACGCGATGACGGCCACACCCACGGCTCCCACGGCGAGCACGGCCTGCACGGCCCAGGTCATGACTTCGCGGGCCGGTGTTACCGCGGCGTCCCGGAACTCCAGGTGGAGGTTGCCGGCCGCGGCCCACCGGCTGACCACCCATACCGAGGCCACGAGGGCGACCGCTCCGAGGACGACCCACAGCATTCCCGCGCCGCGCCCGGTACGCGGGAGGACCTGTGACATCGGAGAGATCTGCCAGGTGCGTCGGAAGCGTGCTGGTGCTCGGCGTGGCGTGCGATCCGACTCGTCCGACCGGTCGTGCGGGTGGGCGCTCATGGCGACTGGTTCTCGTCCTTGGCCGTGGAGGGCACCGGGCCGAGGTGGTCGAGGGTCCAGCCGGTCGGGTAGCTGCGCGGGTTCGGCCGATAGGGGCGGTGGTCGGGGCGTGGAGGGGTCCTTCGGACGAGAGCGCCCCGCAGGGCCAGCGCGGTGCGGACGCTGCGGGTGAGGACGGGAGAGGCCTGCTCGAGGCCGAGTAACGACCGGACGTCCGGGGCGATGAGGGCGGCGGTGACCGCGGGGGCGTAGCGGCGTAGCGGCGGGGGCCACCAGCTTTGGACCACGCGGATGATCTGGTGGGCGACCTCCTGGTTGGCGGGATGGTAGCGGGCGCGTTCGCGTAGGGCTGTGGCGAACAGCTCGGCGTGCCCGTCCAGGTCGTCGGGGATGTCCTTGATGCCCATCAGACGGCCCATCCGGTTGTTGACGGCGACGAGGGCGCGGGATTCGTGGTCGCTGAGGGGGCGCCAGCCGTAGGCGTTGATCCATTGGATCGGCGTGAGGACGTGGGAGGCGAGGGTGGCCAGGTAGTCGTCGTTGGAGATGCCGTAGTGGCTGTGGATGCGGTTGAGCTTGCGGACGGTCGCGCGGCCGTGGAGGGAGTCGAGGCCGAGGCGTTTCATCTCGTACTCGAAGAGCATCCCGTCGTCGTAGCGTTTCTGTCCGTGGTGGCGGATCTGTCCGGTGGCGGCGAACACCTGGCTGACGGTGGGGAAGGCGCAGTCGTTCATGATGCCGAAGGCGAAGCCGAAGCGGTACTCGAACGGGAACTCGTAGCGGGTGACGAGCGTGGCGATCTCCTCGCAGTCGCGCTCGGGGTGGAGGGTACGGACGTAGTGCAGGCGGTCGTAGCGTCCTCTCATCGGACGTCCTCCTGACCGGTGGCCGCGTGGCCGTGGCCCAGGTGTTCGAGGAGCCAGTCGGCGAGGGCGGCGGGGCTGGGTTTGACCCAGATGACGCCGGGCTTAATGGTGACGTCCAAGGCGCGCTGGAGGCGCTGTTGGAGCTGCACGGCACCGAGGGAGTCCATGCCCAGCAGGATCATGTTGGTGTGTGCGCCGATGTGGCGGGTGGTGCCGCCGAGGAGCTCGCGGATGCTGTCGATGACGAAGGTCTCGAGGATCTGTCGACGCTCGCCCGGATGCCCGGCGGCGGAGACGGCCAGGCGTACGGGCGAGGTGATGTTCTCGGTGGGAGCGGTGTCGAGGATCGCGGCCATCAGTGGGGAGTGCCGCAGGTGCGGGTAGGGGGCGGTCCAGCGGTGTGCGTCCAATGGGGAGTAGGCGGTGGTGGTGTGGCCGGCCGCGAGGATGCGTTCGAGGGCGTCCATGCCGTCGGCGGGGCTGATGGTCAGGAAGCCCCGGGCAGCCAGGTGCTGGCCGCGGCCTACGTCTCGCCATGCTCCCCACTGGACGGCTGTGGCAGGCAGAGCGTGTGATCGGCGCCAGAGGGCCAGGGCGTCGAGAAAGGCGTTGGCGGCGGCGTAGCCGCCCTGGCCGGGGGAGCCGAGGAGGGAGGCTTCGGAGGAGAAGAGGACGAAGTGGTCGAGGTCATGCCCGGCGGTGGCCTCGTGGAGCGTCCAGGCCCCGGCTGCCTTGCCCCGCCAGACGCGTTCCAGGAGCGCGTCGTCCAGGGAGCCGAGGGTGGCGTCCTCGACCACGCCGGCGCAGTGGAGCACGCCCTTGAGGAGCGCGCCTCGGGCGGTCGCCGCTTGCACGCAGCGTGCGGCGACGGCGGGGTGGGCGATGTCGCCGAGGACGACCTCCACCTCGGCGCCCGCCCGGCGCAACGCGGTCAGGCGGGCGGCGGTGGGCCCGGTGGGGGCGGAGCGCGCGCAGGCTATGACGCGCTCGGCGCCGTGCCCGGCCAACCACTCGACGGTGACCAGGCCCAGGCCGCCCATGGCTCCGGTGACGACGTACGACGCTTGCGGGCGTACCAGGACGGATCCCGCACCGGGCGGCGGAGTGTCGCCTCCGGGGCAGATGCGGGCGACGTGTCGGCCGTCGGGCCGCAGCCAGGTCTGAGCGAAGGGTGGACCGGGGTTCAGCAGTTCGTCGGCGACGGTGTCGAGCGGCGTGTCCGGGCCGAATGCGAGCGAGCTCGCTGCGAGTTCGGGATGCTCGTAGGCAGCCGTGCGCAGCAGTCCGCCGAGTCCTGCTGCAGCCAGGGATGCCGCGGGGTCGGCGTCGGCCGAGGTGCGGGTGAGTACCATGAGGCGCGGTGGACGTCGGAGGGCAGCGAGCCGTCGCACCACGGCGACGAGCGCGGCCGTCTCCTCGTAGGCGGCGCGTGAGGGGTCGTGCCCGGGCCCGGGCCGGGCAGTGATGAATACGACGCCCTCGTAGGCCTTCGGGGCCAGCAGGGCCGTCGAGGCTTCGTTTCGGGACAGCCGGCTGGTGTCGGCGCCGCGTCGGCGCAGGACCTCCGCCAGTTCCCGGGACCACGGTTGGCTCGGGTCGGTGAGGAGCAGCCAGTGGGCCACGGATCGGGCGCTGTCGTCCTGTCGGGCGGGTTCGGGAACCCAGGCCAGGTGGGACAGACGGGAGGCGAACCGTTGGGCGGGCGGGGTGATGTTGGCCAGGCGCAGGCCGCGGATCTCGGCCACCAAGGTGCCGTCGGCGGTGAGCAGGCGGGCCGTGGCGGAGCAGGTGAGCTCGTCGGCCTCGTCGATCCGCACGTGCGCTGTGCGGGCGTGCGCGGCGCTTCCGAGGACGATCACGTCGTCGAATCCGGCGACGACGACGGGGCCGGGTTCGACGACGTGGTGGTCCAGCCACACGGAGGCGACGACCTGGACAAGTTCGTCGGCCAGGGCGGGGTGCAGGAGCAGCGCGTGGGAGGAGACCCGTGCGGAGGGGGCCAGACGGAGCCCGGCGACGGCCTCGTCCCGCTCGGGGTCGGTACGGATGTGGTCGATGGCGGTGAACGCGGGGCCGTGGAAGACGTCGCGGTGTTCGCGAAGGTGACGGTGGAGGCTTTCCGGCGGGCTGTCGTGCCATGCGGCCGTGTCGGGGTCATGCGTCGCGTCGTACTCAGTGGCGGTGCCCGCCGGGGTGTACCGGGTGACTGTGCCGCGGGCGTGCGTCACGGTTCCCTGTTCGGTGTGTGTGACGATCTCCACGCGCGCGGTGCCGCCGTCCGTGACCAGCGTGGTGGTGACCAGGGGTTCGGGGTCGAGGACCAGAGGGTGTGACACTTGCACGCGGCTGGCGCGGACGTGGGCGGTGCCGAAGGCGCGGGATCCGGCTGCCAGGATCATCTCGGCGAAGGCGGTGCCGGGCAGGACCGGCGTGCCGGCCACTTGGTGGTCAGCCAGCCAGGGCAGGCGGGTCGGACCGATCGGGGTCTGCCAGAGCCAGCGGCCGGCCCGCTCCGGGTCACGGACCTCGCCCCCGAGCAGAGGGTGCTCAGCAGCACCGACCAGGTGGGGCGCGATGAGGCGGTACGGCGTCCGGTCGCCGCCGTGTCGCTCCCGGTTCCAGGAGGTGGTGGGGACGTCGGCCAGTTCGCCCTGCGAGTGGCGGAGCCAGTCGATTCCGTGATGTCCGGCGCAGTGCAGGGCTGCGAGATGGGTGAGGAAGGCGCTCTGGTCGTCGGTTCCCTCGCGCAGGGTGCCGATGGCGACGACATCGTGGATGCCCAGTCGGCGCGCGGAGTCCTGGATGGGGCGAACGGCCAGGGGGTGGGCGGTGCACTCGACGAACACCCGGTGTCCGCGCCCGAGCGCGGACTCGACGGCGGGATGGAAGCGGACGGTGTCGCGTTGGTTGCGCACCCAGTACGCGGCATCGAGAGGGCCGGGGGTGAGGGGGTCGTGGGTGACGGTCGAGTACAGCGGGATGGTCGCGGTGGCAGGGCGGATGTCTGACAGGGCCTGGCCGAGGTCGACGAGGATGGGTTCGACCTGGGCACTGTGGGAGGCGACGTCGACGTCGATCAGGCGGGCAGGTACTCCTGCGGCCTCCCAGCGGGCCGTCAGGGCGGCGACCTGCTGGGCGTCCCCGGATACCACGGTGGCGCCGGGGCCGGTCAGCACGGCGAGGCTGACCTGGTCCGCCTGCTTCTGGCGCAGCGCCTTGCGCACGGAGTCGGCGTCCAGGAGGACGGAGGCCATCGCGCCTCCGGTAATGGTGGCCAGCCGAGCGGAGCGGCGGCAGATCACCTTCACCCCGTCCTCCAGGGTCAGCGCTCCGGCGACGACGGCGGCGGCTACTTCTCCCAGCGACTGTCCGATCACTGCGGACGGTTCGACGCCCCAGGACTGCCACATCGCGGTGAGCGCGAGCTGGACGGCGAACAGGGTGGGCTGGATACGGGCCAGCCCGGTCAGTTGCTCGGGGTGGGTGAGCACCCGCCGCAGCGAGAAGTCAGCCTCCGCGGCGATCAGCGGCTCGAGGCGGCCGATCACGTCCTGGAACACGGGCTCCTCACGGAGCACGCCCTGGCACATGCCCACCCGCTGGGAGCCCTGGCCCGTGTAGACGAACACCGGTCCGGGGTGCGCGGGCGGCAGGATCGTGCCGCCCGCGACTACATTCGGATGCTCCGTTCCCTCGGCGAACGCTTCTACGCCGGTGGCGAGTTGGTGCCGGTCGCGGGCGACGACGCACAGTCGCTGCTCGGCGTGCGAGCGCCGTACGGCCAGGGTGTGGACGATGTCGTCCAGAGGTGTGTCGGCTCCTTCTCCTCCTAGCCAGTGCGCCAGGTTTCCGGCGGCCAGGCTCAGTGAGGCGGACGACGTCGCGGACAGCGGCAGGAGTCGGGGCCGTCCGTCGGTCGGGGCACGACGGGTGGCGCGCGTGTACCGGGGTGGTGCCTCCAGCACCAGGTGCGCGTTGGTGCCGCTGACCCCGTAGGAGCACACTGCGGCCAGCCTGGGAGTGTCGGCCACCGGCCAGTGGGCCAGCCGGGTGGGCACGAAGAGCCGCGAGGCGTCGTCGCGGGGGATCGACGGGTTCCACTGTCGGAAGCCGGCGTTGGGCACGACCAGGCCGCGGCGCAGGCATTCCACCGCCTTGATGGCTCCGGCGATGCCCGACACCGGTTCGCAGTGGCCGATGTTCGTCTTGACCGACCCCAGCGCGCACCGGCCGCGGCCGCTGCCGTACACGGCGTCGATCGAGGCGTACTCGACAGGATCACCGACGGCGGTGCCCGGCCCGTGAGCCTCGACCAGACCGACATCACCCGCATCGATCTCGGCGCGTTCTACGGCGGTTCGGAAGACCTGCTGCTGCATCTCGGTTGAGGGCGCGGTGAGCCGGCTGGACTGCCCGTCGTTGTTCACTGCGCTGCCCCGGATGACCGCCAGCACCCGGTCGCCGTCTCGCTTTGCGTCCGTGAGGCGTTTGAGGAGGAGCACTCCGGCGCCCTCACCGCGCACGTAGCCGTCCGCCCGCGCGTCGAAGGCGTGGCACGCACCGCTTCGGGACAGCAGCAACGGCGCCTCCAGCACGTGCGTTTGCGGCGACAGCATCAGCAGTACCGCACCGGCCAGGGCGGTGTCGCACTCGCCCAGCGTCAGCGCCGCGCACGCGCTGTCCACCGCGACGAGCCCGGACGAGCAGTGCGTGCTGATCACCATGACCGGGCCTCGCAGGTCCATCGCGAATGCGATGCGCCCCGCCGCCCCGGCCGTGAAGTTCCCGAACAGGTAAGGGCTGTTGGGGGCCTCCTCAGGCGGTCGGGCCTCCCGGAACAGGTTGTCGGGCGCGTAGGTACCCATGTAGACGCCGGTTCGGGAACCGCGGATGCGGTCCGTCGGGATACCGGCGTGCTCCACCGCCTCCCACGCCACCTCGGCGAGGAGCCTGAACTGCGGGTCGACCGATTCGCGCTCGCTCGGCGCGACGGAGAGCGCGTACGGGTCCCATGCCCAGGGATCCCCGTCGATGAAGCATCCCCACCCGGCAGCGCGGGCTTCGTCCGGATCGTGTACGGCGGCCAGAGCGGACGCGTCCCACCGCTGCGGAGGAACGGGCCCCGCAGTCCGGTACCCGCCTGCGGCGAGGGCCCACAGTCCGGATGCGGAGCGCACCGACCCTGGGAAACGACAGCCGATTCCGATGATCGCGATGGGCACGACATTCGATGCAGACACCACACACCTCCCGGGCTACTCGGCGATCGCCGTGCTGTAGGTCCACCGCAGGACCGGGACTTCACGGCCGTCGACGGCCGTGCTCTCCCCGGTAGACTCGAAGTGATGCTGACGCCCGCCGAACGGCACTGACACCTTCTCCGGAGCCTCACGGCCGTTCACCTGTCTCACCCGCGGGTCCAGGTCCTCCGGGCCGCCCTCGAGGAACACGGTCACCATTGGGTCTCTCCTTCTTGCCGAAAGTCGTTCACGCCGACCGGAGCTGTGCCGGAGCCGACCAGGGGCGCGCCCGGAGGCTTGTGAACGTGGGATCGTTCGCGGCTTGGGCGCATCGGCGCCACAGGAAAGCCGGCGGGGTGACTTCGCCGCTCGTTCGACGAACGTGTCCGGGGGCGAAAGTTCTCAGCGAGCGGGACCTCGATTGGAGTCACCGCGTGGGACCTATTCATGCAGCGGTCCTGGGGGCTGTCAACCCTCCGGGCGAGCCACCCGGCGCGCCAAAGGTCCTCGCGCGCCCCCGGAAGCGGATCCGGGATGACCTACTGGGGCGTCCCGTGCCGCACGCCACGATCCGTCCTCAGGGTGCCCGCTTCCACAGTCCGGAGTATCGGGGCAGTCGCCCTCTGAGTTCATGCATCCGAGCCGGCACCGGGGGTTTCCCGTCGTATCGGGGAAGGTTGCAACGCCGAGGTCGTCGACACTGCCCGCATGAGCCTTACGGCAGGTCTCCCGGAGTGACGACCCGACCCGATCGACCGCCTCCGCCGGCATCTTACGGTGCGCGGACTCCACCGAGGGCAGCACGATCCGCAGCCTGCACGCACCGCGCCTCGGCTGCTCCAACTCGGCCTCCGCCAACCGCGAGAGCACCTCCACTGCTTCCGTCCGAAGGACCGAGGTGAAGCGCTGCGAGGCCCAGTACGGTTCGAGGCGTGTCAACGGCCCCTTGGCCGACGGATTCGTTGTTGACGTGACGGGCGCAATCCGGTGGGCGGTGGACGCCCGCTCCTGGTGCGCGCCGTCCAGTGCTCAGCGGATAGTGGTGGGAGCGGTTCCGGACCTGCAAGATGGCGACCGTCCCAACCAGTGGTGCTGAACCGCCGATCAGGCGAAGCGTCTCTGTGGCAACGTCGTTGAGGACGTGCGGTCTGTTCTTGGTGGGCTGAGTGCAGGTCGCGCGGCGCGGCGGGCCGGAGTTTGCCGCGCCCGGCGGTTCACACGTCGGTGGTTCGAAGGGTCCGCGCGCACCTGACCTTCCTGGGCCGGCCCGGACGGCAAGCACCACTGGGTCCTCCGTCGGTGGGCTGCCCCGTTGGCCGGCGCGCAGGCCGGCGGCAGCCGCTGAGACGCCGCCAGAACCCTCCGGCAGCCGGATGTCGTCCGGCCGGTTCACGGAGGGCCCTGCCACCCTGGTCGCCGACCGCGGGCAAACCGCGACACGTAACGGTCGCCTGCCGCAGTGGGGTGGCGACCGTGCCCTTGAACACCCACTGCGGCATCGCCCACGACTCCCTCCGGGGCAGGGCCGGGGCCTGCTCCAACTCGCCTGCAAGCTCCACGCCTCAACCTGAAACGATCAGTAAGGCCACCGGTCGCGTGCTGATGCGTCTCGTGGCCGCGAAGCCCGTCGATGCCCATTGATCGGATGTATGAAGTGATCCACTCTGGTTGGCCTGCCTCTCTACTGGTTCTTTTGACGACTCCCTAGACAAGGGGCACCGGCTGCGCGTTAATACATAGGACATCTAGACGCAGTAAAGGAATACGGCTACCGCGCGCCACGGGGTGTTCTCGGGTTTGGTCTACAGGCCAGGCCGGGTCAATCGCGTGCGGGTCACGCGTAGGCGCTGGCCCCTGTACGGGATGGGCCGCGCCAACAGCACCGTGACGGAACGGTCCGAGCGGACAGTCCATTACCCGGAAGACCGAGCCGCCGCCCTGCGGCTGTCCGCCTTCACGCCGTTCAAGAGGTCGCCGAGGCCTCGGTCTCTTCGCTTCCCAGTCTGCCCCCTCCACCCACCCATGGACTCGAGCCGAGGAGCTTCATGTCCAGACCCAGACACAGCCGCGGAAGTGCGCTCGCCGCACAGGTACTTGCTCTCATCACAGTTGTGACGGGGCTTGTCGTCGCCGGCACGGGCGGCGCTTCGGCGACGGCAACCTCCCTGTACGTATCCCCCACCGGTTCGGGTGGGGTGTGTTCGGTGAGTTCACCGTGCAACTTGGACGGGGTGAAGGCGCGGGTAGCAGCCTTGGCGCCGACCATGAACGCTGACATCAACATCGTTCTACGGGGCGGCACCTACCGTCTTGACAGCACACTCAACCTGGGTGTGAAGGACTCAGGTCGCAATGGGCACACTGTCGTGTGGGCCGCTTACCCCGGTGAGACACCGGTCCTGAGCGGGGCCCGGAGAGTATCGGGGTTCACTCTCCGCGATCCGAACCAGGGCATCTATCGGGCTTCAGTGCCGGCAGGAACACAGAGTCGGCAACTGTTCGTCAACGGCCAGCGTGCCCAGCGAGCCAGGAGCACGGTGGACCCGGCTGGGTTTACCCTCACCGCGACGGGCTTCGCCACCGCTGACGGGTCGTACCGGTCGTTGACCAACCCCTCGGCGGTCGAGGTCATCGACAACAACGCGTGGAAGCACATGCGGTGTCCGCTCGCGAGTATCACGGAAGCAGACAGCAGTGGTTCCAATCTCAATGTCGAGCCGACCTGCTTCGCCAACAACAGCACTGCGGTCATCTCGCGGGGCTTCCCGTTCAACGGCAGTGGTCTCCCCTCTCTCAGCGGCGTGACCTACCTCGAAAACGCCTACCAGCTCCTCGACGAACCAGGTGAGTTCTACTTGGATTCGGCGGCCGGCCAGCTCTACTACAAGCCCAGGCCGGGCGAGGATCTGGCCACTGCGGATGTCGAACTGCCTGTACTCGAGAGACTTCTCGACGCTTCCGGCACGCCCGGCCATCTGTCCCCGATCGACGACACCAACGCAGCGGTTCGGTATACCGGCAGTGCCTGGGAGGCCTACGGACCGGGCCGAAACCTCGGAGACCTCTACGACACCGTCCACGCGACCAAAGTCAACGGCGACTCGGTCAGCTACACCTTCACCGGAACCGGTGTCGACGTGATGTCGGAGACCAACTCCGACGAAGGCGCCGCCGACATCTACATCGACGGCACCTGGGTCCAGAACATCAACGCGTGGAACACCGATCGCCTGTCGCAGCAGGTGATCGCCTCGGTCACCGACCTGCCCAAAGGTCAGCACACCGTGACGCTGGTCAAGACGGGCGGGGAGTTCCTGGTCGTCGACGGCTTCACCGTGCTCCCCGATCCCATCGCGCCGGTGCATGATGTCGCCTTCCGCGGCCTGCACTTCGCGCACACGACCTGGAACGGTCCGAGCACCACCGGGTACGTCGACAACCAGGCCGGGGTCCTGTGGGACAGCGCGCCGGAACACAACCCTGTCCGTATCCCGGCAGCCGTGCAGGTGCATCGTGGCTCCAACATCACCTTCACAGGGGTGACAGTCACGCACGTCGGCGGGGCCGGCATCGATCTCGCGGACGGAACACAGCACTCGTCGGTGATCGGTAGTTTCATCGACGACGCGTCAGGCGGAGGGATATCCGTCGGTGAAGTCGACGACTACTACCTCACCGACACCCGGCGTATGACGACCGGGGACACGATCAGCCAGAATTGGATTTCCCGCGTGGGCCAGGACTACTCCGACGCTGTGGGCGTGTGGGCCGGCTATACCCGTGACCTGACCATCGACCACAACGACATCGGCCACACCCCCTACTCCGGCGTCTCCGTCGGTTGGGGCTGGGGCTGGTCCTCGCCCTGTGAGGACCAGGCCTCCCAAGGGCTTCCGTACTGCGCCCGCGGGACCATCTACGCGCAGGGGAACCGGGTCCTGTACAACCACATCCACGACGTGATGCAGGTCCTGCACGACGGTGGCCCGATCTACACCAATGGCGGTCAGGGCGACGGGTCGGTCCGCTCGGAGGTTGCCGGCAACGTGATCGAGGCCGGCAACCACACCAATTTCATGCTGTACCACGACGAGGGGAGCTCCTACTGGAACACCCACGACAACGTTGTCCGGTTCAACGGCCAGTGGTGGACCGGAATGTGGACGCCGACCATCCACGACATCGTCGGGTACCGCAACTACTCCGATCTGAAGGACTACGACTACAACCGCGGTACGAACGTCACGATGGACCCCGCTATCAGCCCGACGGACGGTGTCTGGCCACCGGCCGCGAAGGCGATCATTGCAGCCGTTGGCCCTGACGCGACCCGCAGTCCCCTCGCCGGCCGGATGGACGACGACGACACTGCCATCGACTACACCGGTGCCTGGAATGCCACCGGCGGCCGCGGCAAGGGCGAGTACCTCGACAACGTCCACTCAGCGAGCAGGGACGGCGACAGCGCGTCCCTCACCTTCGCCGGTACCTCTGTAGCCGTCGTCGGGGACAAGAACAGCGACCAGGGCCTGGTGGAGATCTTCATCGACGGTGAGTCGAGGGGACTCGTCGACACCTCACGCGGCACCTCCGAGGGCCGCCAGGTACAGGTAAGGATCTACTCCTCTGACACACTCGCCCCCGGTACTCACACCGTTCAGGTCGTCAAACGCAGCGGGACACGCATGGTTCTCGACGGCTTCCAGGTCAACGCCGTCGTCAACGACACTTCCCCCGCCATCGATTACGGCGGTCAGTCCTGGGTCCACTACACCTACCGCGGCTTCGGCGACCTCGCCGACGACGTTCACGCCACCACCGCCAACGGCGACACCGCCACCGTCACCTTCACAGGCACCGCCATCACTGTCCTGTCCGAGACCAACCGTGACCAGGGCACCATCGCCGTCAACCTCGACGGCGTCGTCCAACCCTCGGTCAATACCTACAGCGCCGCCCGCCACGCTCAGCAACCCGTCTACACAGCAACCAGCCTGAGACCTGGCCGGCACACGCTGACCCTCACGAAGACAGGCGGCACCTGGATGCTCATCGACGGCTACCGCATCCAGTGACGCAGCTTCACGTCGGGGTCCCTCGGCGGTCGACGGTCGGCCGAGACAGGGTGCCGCTGATCCTGCCCGCCTCCCGGGGAGCGGGGGCAACACCGGCGAAGACCGCAAGCGCCTCCGGGGAGGCGAAGCCGTCCGCACTACCGCCGACGCCGGCCTGGACCCGGCGCCGAGTACGGCGTCGACCCCCGGGACGCTCTCGACCGATGCGGCGACCTGATGCTCTCGAAGCCAGTCCCCGACGAGCGTGTCCGTCGCCGCGGGCCCGGAGCGCTACGCGGCCGGCCTGCACCTACGCGGATCGATCATGTGGCTGAAGTCCCAGACTCCAGCCACATGATCCGAACCTTGAACAGTTCCTGGCGCGGTGGCTGTGCTGCTGTGCGCCCACCCCGTGTGCGGTGCCTTGCAACTGTCACCGGGGCAAACTGGAACCGATCGAGGCAATGCGTCCAACGCCGGAGGGTGGAGCGTGTACACGATTCCGAACAGTTTCCCCTGTCCGTTCGATCTGGCGATCAACCCATTCACGGGCCGGGTTGCGGGCGAGATGTGGAAATGGATCGAGGAGGAGGAACTGGCGCCGAACGAGCGGGCGCGCGAGCGGGCACGGCGTTCAAGTATCGATCTCGCGTGCTCGTTCACCTGGCCCACCGCCGACCGAGAGGTACTGCTGGAGGGCATGAAGTGGATGCTGTTCTTCTTCCGCTTCGACGACCAACTCGAAGAGGGCGCCGTCAAGGGCGACCCACGGGCGGTCGGACACGCGGTGGAGGAACTTGTCGCGATCCTGGAAAACCGCGGCCGGCCCGGCACCAGCCGTCTGTCCCAGTCGATGGCCCGCACCTGGCGGCACACCCAGAATGCCCATCCTGCGCCCTGGCTGGACGTGTTCTCCCGCCACTACTGCGAACTGCTGCGCTCCTACAACGACCAATCCCGTTACGAGTACACCCCCGGCACTCGCGAGCTCCTCGGCATCGCCCAGTGGGAGGACTGGCGCGAGATCAGCTTCGGCATGGACTGGTGCTACGACTACATGGAGCCCGCGCTCGGCACCTACCTCCCCGACCCTGTCCGCCGCATGCCCTCCATGCTGCGACTACGGCGCGCCGCGTCCCTGCACATGGGCATGCTCAACGACGTGTTCTCCACCCCCCGCGAGGCGTATCAGGAACGCGCCTTCAACAGCCTCGCGATCCTGCGCCGGGACCTGGGATGCAGCCCGCAGGAAGCCGTGGACGAAGTCGTGCGGATTCTGGCGCACCGGGTGGAGCAGTTCCACGCTGCGCGCCTCGACCTGGAGAGGGACCTGGCCACCATGGCCGTCGACCCAGGAGACCGGACCGCCGCGATGGCGCTCGTCGACAACATCGCCATGATGGTCCGCGGCAATCACGACTGGCACTACCTGGTCATGCGCTACCAGACCGACGACGTCGCCGCCCCGACCGGTGCCTTCCGATACCCCGACGACCTCCAACAGCCCCCACCCGCTACCTACTGAGGTTTGCAAGGCAGGGGCCGAGCGTGTCCGAAAGATCGTGTAAGTCCGTGATGTGACAGGCTGGCCGAGGCTCGGCCTCGGGTCTTGGCCGGCCGGAACGGACGGACATGACTACTGACAGCGAGAACCCGGCCGTCGAGCAGGTCGGGGACGACTTGGTGGACGAGGTCGTCGAGCGGTTGATGGACCGCGCCGATGCCTCCGGGGCGGCCCTGCTGGGCGAGGGTGGGCTGCTGACCCAGATCACCCGGGCCGTGCTGGAACGGGCGCTGGAGGCCGAGATGACCGAGCACCTGGGCTACGAGAAGCACGATGTGGCCGGCCGGGGCTCGGGCAACAGCCGTAACGGCACCTCGCCGAAGACGGTGCTGACCGATGTCGGAGCGGTGACGGTGGCGGTGCCCAGGGACCGCAACGGAGAGTTCGAGCCGCTGCTGGTGCCGAAGAACGCGCGGCGGCTTGCGGGGTTCAACGAGCGGATCCTGTCGCTGTACGCCCGCGGCATGAGCGTGCGGGACATCCGCTCCCACTTGGCCGCCATCTACGGTGTCGAGGTCAGCCCGGACCTGATCAGCAAGGTCACCGACGCCGTCACCGACGAACTCACCGCCTGGCAGAACAGGCCGCTGGACCCGGTCTGGCCGATCATCTACATCGACGCGCTGTGGGTGAAGATCCGCTCCGGCGCGGTGAGTTCGAAGCCGGTCTACCTCGCGGTCGGGGTCGACATGGACGGCCGAAAGGATGTCCTGGGGCTGTGGGTCGGCTCCGAGGGCGAGGGCGCGACCACATGGATGGCGGTGCTGTCGGAACTGCGCAACCGCGGCGTCGAGGACGTCTGTATCGTCGCCTGCGACGGGCTCAAGGGCCTGCCCGACGCGGTGACCGCGACCTTGCCCCGCGCCACGGTCCAGACGTGTGTGATCCACCTGATCCGGGCGTCTCTCAGGCTGGCGTCCAAGCGGGACCACCCCAAGCTGGTGCCGGCACTGAAGGCTATCTACACGGCCGCGACCGAGCAGGCCGCCGAACAGGCGCTGGAGGAGTTCGCCGCCTCCGATCTCGGCACCCGCTATCCGGCGATCGTCCAGACCTGGCAGCGGGCCTGGCCCGAGTTCACGCCCTACCTGGCCTTCCCGCCCGCGATAAGGAAGGTCGTCTACTCCACGAACATGGTCGAGTCGATCAACTCCCGGCTGCGGAAGGCTACCCGCAACCGCGGCCATTTCCCCTCCGAACAGGCAGCGTTGAAGGTGCTCTACCTCGCCGTCCGGGAGCTGATCGCTCCCCGGGCACGCGACGTCAACCGCGTCGCCGCACACTGGAAGGAGGCGCTGAACCAGTTCTCGCTGTTCTTCGAGGACCGGCTCAGCATCTAATGATCACAAGTGACTTACACGAGGTCGCTGACACGCCCCAGGGGCCAGCCCTGCACGCGCGGGGACAAGGAGCGGGTCCCCGTCGGTGCCGGTGTCAGCCCTGCGTGCGCGCGGGGACGAGGCGAGGTAGAAGAGCAGGCGGCGGTAGGAGCGCGTGTCAGCCTCGCATGCGCGAGGACGGTTCGACGAGGTTCGTTCCGGCTGGGATCGCCGTGTCAGCGTGGCTTACGCCGAGACCTGAGGGGGGTCGCCCGGTCGTCATTGTAGCCAGGACGTTCGGTGTGCTGCGTCGGTTCGCGGAAGTTGGGGATGGCCTGGCCTGTCGCTCCGGGGCGGGGGTGCGGTGGTGGTTGGCTGCGGGGGTGGGTCATGGGCGTGTGGGTGAGCGGGTGCCGGTCGGGTCGGGGGCGTCCGATGTGGTGGCGGAGGGCCGTTTCGGTGGGCTGTCGTTGCAGCCGTGGGGGAAGTCGGACAGCGCCGACGGGGTGTTCTACGGGCTGCTCTTCCATCTGCTGGACACCGCGGCGATCACGTTGGAGCTGTGGGACCGCTTCCTCACCAGGAGACAGAGGGAGTTGATCGCCGACGGGCTGGGTGTGGACGGGGCGGCGGCACGGTCGTTGACGGCGTTCTTCGCCTCGTTGCACGACATCGGGAAGCTGACGCCGTGGTGGCAGCACTCGGTCCCGGCGGGGTGGATGCGATTGGGGGAGGAGCTGCGGGAGGACGCGGGCCGGTTGGTGCACGTCCCGCACGACCGGGCGTCGATGCACCTGCTGGCCGGCCTCTTGGAGGAGCTGGGCTACGACGTGTCGGGCAACGACGCGCCGGGGGTGCGGGTGGCGCAGATCGCCGGTGGTCACCATGGCCGGTTCCTGCAGGTGGACCTGTCGGGCGCGGCCGCGGGAGCTCGGGTGAGGGCGGCTCTCGGGGGGTCGTTGTGGCAGGAGCTGCGCCGGCGCTACGTGGCGCAGCTGCGGCATCTGACCGGGGCGGGGCAGGTGCCGGGGCGGGTGTCGGTGGAGGCGGCGGTGGTGATCTGCGGGCTGGGGACGGTCGCGGACCGGCTGGCGAGCCGTCGAGCGGTGTGGCTGGGGCGGGCGCATGCTCCCGCCTACGGCGCGCGGGAGCATTTCGCCTGGTCCAGGGGGACGGCGAGGGAGGTGGTGGCCGACTCGGGCCTTGGGCGGGTGGCGGTGCCCGGGCTGCCGTTCGAGGTGGCGCACGGGCTGGAGGAACCGAACGCGCTGCAGGCGTCGGTGATGGCGCGGTTGCCGCTGCTTGCCGGCTCCGGGCGGGCGGGGATCCTGGTGGTGACCGACGCGACGGGGACGGGCAAGAGCGTCACCGCCCTGGAGGCGACGCGGGTCCTGAACGAGGCCTGCGGCACCAGTGGGGTGTGCTGGCTGACCCCGACGACGGCACTGGCGGACGCCGCCTTCGACACGGTCCGGAAGTGGGTGCGGGCGCACCGCCTCGAGGGTACGGAGGTCGGCCTGGTGCACAGCCACGGCTGGCACAGTGCCGCGTTCACCGATCGCCGGATCGCCGCCGTCGAGGGGGTGGTGACGGACGACGCGGACACTGACGGGGCCCGCGACGACCACCCCGGAGGTATCGGCGCCGAGGCCGGCCACGGGCGGCAGGGGCAGGCGCCGGCCGGTGCGGCGGAGAGACGGTCGGCGGGGTGGGAGCAGGGACTGCTGGCCCAGTTCACGGTCGCCACCGTCGACCAGGCACTCATGGCCGTCCAGCCCGTGCGCCACAACGCGCTGCGCCTGCTGGCCCTGTCGGGGCGCACCGTCGTCGTCGACGAGGCCCATGCCCTTGAGCCGTTCAGCGAGCTGCAGCTGCGCCGTCTGCTCGCCTGGTTGGGGGGCCTGGGCAGTCCGGTGGTCCTGTTGTCGGCCACCCTGCCCGCCAGCCGGTGCGACGCGCTGGTACGCGCCTACCTCGCGGGCACCGGCCTGTCGCGGCGCGCGCTCGAGCAATTCGTGTACACGCCAGCCTACCCGGGCTGGCTGTTCGCCGACAGCGCCACCGGGGTCCCGCATCGGATGGACGAGGAACCCAGGCGGCGCCACATCCGCGAGCACACCCGCACCGTCCGCTTCGAGGAGTGCCGGGTGCCGCTCTGGGGCCGGGCCCGCACCTCGGACGGGCCCGCCGCGCCGACGCACCTGGACGCGGCCGCCTCGCTGCTGGCGCCCTTCGCCGAGCACGGCGGCTGCGCCGCGGTGGTCAGGGCGAGCACGGCCGACGCCCAGGCGACCTACCTGCATCTGAAGGACGCCTGGCCGCACGCGGCCGGGGACGTGGTGCTGCTGCACGCCCGCCTGCCCGCCGACCGTCGCCAGGAGGTCACCGCCCGGGTGCGGGCCGCACTGGGACCCGCCGGCCCGCGCCCGCGGCGGATGATCGTGGTGGCAACCAGCGTGCTGGAGCTGGGCCTGAACCTGGACCTGGACGAGATGGTCGCCGACCTCGCCGCGCTGGCCCGGCTCCTGCAACTGGCGGGGCGGCTGCGCCGCTTCGAGCTCGCCTGGCGCGGCACGGGGGACCGGCGGGCCGCGTGGCTGCGCGGCCTCGTCGCCCGCCTGACCGTCCTCGTACCGACGAACGCGGACGGCAAGACGTCGATCCCGCCACACTGGCGCCCGCTCGAGCCGGCCTTCCTCCTGCACGAGACCGCGGCCCTGCTGCAGGACCTCGGACAGGAGGACATCGAGATCCCCGGCCGCGTCCAAGAACTCCTCGAGGCCGTCCACGGCGCCCCCTCCACCTTCCACCGCGCCACCTGGGACCTCGAGCAGCGGCTGGCCGGGTACATGGCGGCCGTCGGTGCCCAGGAGCACCTGAGTGCCCGCCAGCTCGTGCCGCCGCCCGCGAGGGTCTCCTCCCTGGCCGACCTGCACCGCCAGCACCTGACCGCCGCCCAGGCCGTCACCCGCCCCGGAGTCCTGCCCAGGCGACTTCTCCCGTGCCACCACCGACCGGGAAGCCGGAGCCTGACGCTGGACGCGGCCGGGGAGCACCCACTGCCCGTGACCGGCCGGCCCACTGCCGCGCAGGTACGCGCGATCCTGCAGCGCACCCTGCCGGCCCCACGCGCCTGGATCCCGCACGTGCCCGTGTCCAACGCCGCCCCGCCCGCCTGGCGCGACCATCCGCTGCTCGCCGACATCGTGCTGCTGCCCGGCGAGGGCTTCCACCGGTTCGGGGACAGTCGGATGCGGATCGACCCCGAACTCGGCCTGGTCCGCGAACGGGACTGACCGGGGCCGGTCCTTGTTCGACGTGGCCTCGAACCCGACGGGAGCGCCGGCCCGCGGTGCGCCGCAGCGCCGGGGGAAGGAGGAGTGGGACCCGGACCCGTGTCCGGGCCGCGCCCGCGCGGCGTGCACGACGGTGTGACCGGCATGGGGCGGGTGCCTGGGCGCCGTGAACGGGACACCTTACCCCATATGACGACTGTAAGTCACATAATTCTCACCGGTTGTGCATTGCCGGGAGGGCCGTGGTTGGCTGGCGCAGCGGGCACAGTCGAGCCGGAGCACGACCGGAAATCCTCACTGTTCCCTTGCTGCAGAACAGATCTGACGAAATATCAGCAGTAGCGATGGATGTGTTCCGCCTGCTTCGGATACCGCACTTGCGTCGCACGCCCCGTGCCGAGCGGTGACGGCGGCCGGGTATGCGTCTCGGTGTGGGGATGCCCGCCGCCCCCCTCCCGGCGCGTGCCGCGCATGCGTCCCCGGCGGTGCGCCGCCCGCACACTCCACCCCTGTCCACCTCTCCTGCCGCGCCCCCGCGCCGACCTGTGGAGCCGTCCCGTGTCCAGCACCGCCGCCCCCGATCCGCCGTCCTTCAGTGTCGCCGACCGGCCCTGGATCCCGGTGCGCACCCGCACCGCCTACGAGCACGTCGGACTGCGTGAACTCCTCCTGCGCGCGCACGAGTTCGACGACCTGGCGTTCGCGATCCCGCCCGTTGCCTCCGCGGTCCTGCGCGTGGCGAGCGCCATCGCGGCCCGTATCTGCGCCCTGGACGACACCGACCTGAGCGCGTCGCGGTGGAACCGGCTGCGCCGTGACCTGCTCGAGAACACCGACCGCTTCGATCCGAAGGAGGTCCACGCCTACTTCGACCGGCACGAGCACCGCCTCGACGCCTTCCACCCCGAGCGCCCCTGGCTGCAGGACCCGCGACTGGCCCACCAGAGCGACCCGGCCGGCATCAACACCCTCGTCCTCGGCCGCGCCACGGGAAACAACTTCGCCTGGTTCGGCCCCCACACCGACGCCGCACCCCACCCCCTCCCCACGGCCGAGGCCGTCCAGCACCTACTGCTCCACCACTTCTACGGACGCTCCGGCGCCGCTAAACCCCGCACGGTCGGCACCTACCGCAACAACAAACTCACCAGCGCACCGCTGCGCGGCACCGTCTCCTTCCACCCGCTGGGCCGCACCCTGTACGAAACCCTCCTGGCGGGCATACCGGCGTTCCACGGCGACTACCACCCCGCCGTCGACCTGAGCCCGTGGGAGGAAGAGGACCTGCCGGACCCGATGGCCCCGCCGGCCCCGGTCACCTGGCCGGGCCGGCTGCTCACCGGCCGCTCCCGCCACGCGCTCCTGCTCGTCCCCGGCCCCGACGGCACCACCGTCACCGACGCGCACCTGGCCTGGGCCACTCGCCACCCCAAACCCACGGCCCTCGACCCCTACGTCGTCCTGCAGCTGAACCCCACCGCCAAGGACCCCGAAAAACGCTGCACAGCGCGCCGGGCGGACACCGGACGGGCCTGGTGGCGGGAACTGGAAGCACTGCTGCTGGCCCCCGACGAGAGCGCCCGCACCCGCAGGCCACAGGTCTTCGACACCCTCAACGACCTCCCCGCCACCGTCCGCGACACCTTGCGCGTACGGGTCCACGGCTTCCACCAGGACCACCAGTGCGTCGACTACGGCTGGTACACCGCGCTGACCCCACCACTGCTCGCCTGGGCCCAGGAGAACGACCCCGGGCGCGCCCAGCGCATCGCCGACTGCTGCCGCACCGCCGAAGACATCGCGCACGCTCTGACCAGGGCCGCCAACCAGGCATGGAAGGACACCACCACCCCGCCCGGCGCCAACAGGAGCAGCCGACCCGCACGCAGGAGCCGCTGGGCCGAGCGCGCCGGCGCCGCGTACTGGCCACTCGCGGAGAAGACGTTCTGGCGCCTGCTGCACGACACCGACCACCCGGTGGGCCCCGCCTTCGCCCACGACGCGATCACCGCCCTGCGCCAGGCCACCGACAGCGCCGTGATCCAGCACAGAGCAGCCGCCCGAGCCCGCACCACCGCCACGACCACGCTGCGCCTCGCCGGCGCCCGCCTGCCCAAGGGGAGCTGATGGCCACCGCACCCGAGCACCGCCGCCACTGCCAGGACTTCGTCACCGACATCGCTGCCCTGTGCACCCGGCCCGGCATCCGCGCCGTCCTGAAGAGAGGCCGGGGCAGGCCCGTCGAGGACTGCCTCGACCTGACACCCCACCTCAGCCGCCTCACCCGCGGCCACGGGGCACGCCGCGCCCACTACACCGTCGCCGCCCTCATCGCCCTGACCACCCCCACCGTCCCCGCGGCTACCGACCCCTTCGACGAGAACACCACCCCCGCCGCGGACACGGGGGAGGACCCCTACCGGACCCCCGCGTGGCGCCGGCGCCCCGACCTCGGGACGACCCTGGCCACCGCAGCCCGCGACCACGGCTTCAACCCCGGCCGCACCGAGGACGACCTCAAGGTCCTCGTGCGTCTGGGCGAGGACCAGACCCACCGCCGTCTGCCCGCCCTCGCCGAACGCCTCGCCGCCGCAGGGCTGCGCCCCGACTGGGCCGTCCTGCTGGACGACCTGGCCGTGCGCGCCCACACCGCCGGGCAGGTCGGCACCCGCTGGCTCGACAACTTCTACCTGCGCCTCGACACCGTGAAGGACCCGACCTGATGCGCCACCGCTTCCTCGACCTGCACGTCCTGCAGGCCGTCCCCGCCGCCAACCTCAACCGCAACGACGCCCAGGAACCGAAGACCATCGACGTCGGCAACACCACCCGCGCCATGGTCTCCAGCCAAGCATGGAAACGCGTCATCCGCCTCGACATCGAGGAAGAACTCAAGGAACCCGCCGCCCGCACCCGCCAACTGCCCGCCGTCCTCGCCGAACACCTGCTCGCCCGGGGCTGGCCCGCCGACCTCGCCGCCTTCGCCGGCGCCCAGGTCGCCCGCAGCGCCACCACCGGCGGCCTCAAGACCGACCCCGCCAACAACGGCCGCACCCTCGCACTGGCCTACGTGCCCGCCGACATCACCGACGCCCTCGCCGACCTGTGCACCGACCACCGCACCGCCCTTGAGGACGGCCACACCGACTACACCGCGGCCACCAAGAAACCCGCCCTGAAAGCCCTGCTGCCCACCAAGAAGATCGCCGGAATCCTCACCCGCCGCACCGACAGCATCGCCCTGCTGGGCCGCATGCACGCCGAACTGCCCGACGCCCATGTCGAAGCAGCCCTGCAGATGGCCCCCGCCTTCACCGTCCACAAGGCCGACCTCCAGCCGGACTACTTCACCAGTGTCGAGGACTGGCCCCGGCCCGGCGAAAGCGGCAGCGCCCACCTGCAGACCGCCTTCCTCACCACCGGCCTGTTCTACCGCTACGCGACCGTCAACCTCACCGGCCTGCTCGACAACCTGAACGCCGACATCGACCGCGCCCGCCGCGTGCTCACCGCATTCACCGACGCCTACCTCATGACCCTGCCCCAGGCCAAGAAGACCGCCACCGCCCACCACAGCCTGCCCGACCTCGTCCACTACACGATCCGCGAACGCCGACCCGTCTCCTACAGCGCCGCCTTCGAACAACCCGTCACCGCCCACCCCCGCGGCGGCTACACCCAACCCGCCCGCGACGCACTCGCCTCCTACGCCACCGCCGTCGACCGCCTCATCGGCACCCGCCACCGCCACGCCCACGGCCACGCCGGCACCCTCGACACCCCCATCACCGAACTGGGCACCCACCACCCCTCCTTCGAGCACCTCACCGCCGCCGTCACCGCCACCGCCTACCCCCACACCCGGGACACCGCATGAGCGGCCTGCTGCTGCGCCTGGCCGGCGTGTGGCAGGCCTGGGGCCAGCACGCGGCCTTCCCGCACCACCGCGACACCGCCCTTCACCCCACCCGCTCCGGCCTCATCGGCCTGATCACCGCCGCCCAGGGCCGCACCCGCGACAACGCCCTCACCCCCTACGAGCAGCTGCCCGGCCGGCCCAGCCACCACGACCTGACCTTCACCGTCCGCGTCGACAACCCCGGCACTCCCCACGAGGACTACCACACCGTCGGCGGCGGCCACCCGCCCGACAAACGCCTGTACCTGGCCAACGGCAGCAAGCGCACAGCCCAGGCAGCCACACTCGTCTCCCGCCGCCACTACCTGGCCGGCGCCGTCTTCACCGTCGCCGTCACCGGCCCCGACCCGCTCATCGACGACATCGCCGACGCCCTCGACAACCCCGCCCACGCGCCCTTCCTCGGCCGCCGCGCCTGCATCCCCGACGAACCCCTCGTCCTCGGCCCGCCCCTGCCCGACCCGATCACCGAACTCCTCACCCGCGCCCCCGTCAGCTGGCCCACACCCCCCACCGGCCCCACCGCACCCGTCATCCTCTGGTCGGAAACACCCCCCACCGACCACCCCCACACCTCTCCCGACAACGAACTCGCCGCCGAACCCACCGACTGGCGCACCGAACACCGCACCTACCTCGCCCGCCCCCTGTGGCGCACCACCGAACACCTCCCCGCCCACCTGTACGCCGGAAAACGCCCCATCGACACTCTCACCGCCTACCTCCACAAGGACCCCGCATGGCCGCCCACACCCTGACCCTCATCCGCCTCAACCCGCACCACAACGCCGCCCGCGCCGACCTGAGGGCCGCCGACAGCCTCCACAAGACCCTCATGCGCCTCATCCCCGAACGCACCGGACCCACCCCCCGCAAGGACGCCGGCCTGCTCTTCCGCCTCGACGAGGACAACACCCCGACCCTGCTCGTCCAGACCGCCGTACACCCCGACCTGAGCGCCCTGCCCAACGGCTACGGCACCTGCACCACCAAAGACCTCACCCCCATGCTCAACGCCCTCACCCCCGGCCTGCCCGTCCACTACCGCATCACCGCCAACCCCGTCGCACACCGCATGACCGAACAGGTCCGCAACGGCACTGCCAAACGCGGCACCCTCACCGCCCTGCACGGCGACGACGCCCTCGCCTGGTGGCGCCGCAAAGCCACCCACGCAGGCCTCGACATCCGCACCACCACCGCCACCCGCCTGCGCTTCCGCCGCGACTACACCACCCCCGGCCCCCACCACAGCCTCACCCGCTTCGACGGCACCGCCCTGATCACCGACCCCGCCCTCCTGCACACCGCCCTCACCCACGGCATCGGACGCGGCAAGGCCCACGGCGCCGGCCTGCTCACCCTCGCCCCTGCCTGACCACCCGACCCCCCACCGGAAACCGCCATGAACCCACCACTCCCGCCCGAGCCGAGCACCACCGAACTGCGCGCAGCCGGCGTACGCCGCCTCCTGCACCTGCACGCCGAAGGCCAACTCACCGCCACCCACATCAGCCTCACCGCCGCCACCTTCGGCGTCACCCCCCGCACCGTCCACCGCTGGATCGCCAACGCCCGCACCCACCACGGCCACTACACCCCCACCACCCGCGACCGCTTCACCCTCACCCCCGACATGCACACCGCCATCGCCCGCCACCGCGGCAACGTCGCCGCCGCCTACCAGGAACTCCGCGACGAAACCCCCCAAGACACACCACCCCTGCCCTCCCGGGCCACCTTCTACCGCGCCGTCGAACACGACATCCCCAAAGGCCAACGCGCAGGCCTGGCCGGCGGCGAACAAGCCCGCCGCCGCCACGACCTCCACGGCACCCGCCCCCGCGGCCACCGCAACCAGTACTGGGAGACCGACCACGTCGAAGCCAGCGTCCGCGTCGTCATCGACAACCGCATCGTCCGCAAGCCCTGGATCACCTGGTTCGTCGACGCCGCCACCAACGCCATCTGCGGACTCGCCGTCAGCCCCCAGTACGGAAGCAGCGAAAGCATCCTCCTCGCCCTGCGCGACGCCCTGCTGCGCACCCCGGGCCACGGCCCCTTCGGCGGCCTGCCCGGCCGCGTCCGCGTGGACGGCGGAAAGGACTTCCTTTCCAACGCGGTCGGCCAGGCCCTCGCGGCCTTCGGTGTCGAACTGGTCAGACTGCCGCCCCGGCGCCCCGACCTCAAACCCCACGTCGAAGCCGTCAACGGCGCCGTCAAGGACATGCTCTTCAAGGGCCTGCCCGGCTACACCCACGACCCCGCCGCCCCACGACGCAAGAACAAGGAACCGGAACACCTGCTCACCCTGGAGTCCTTCGTCCTCATGCTGCGCGAATGGGTCACCCGCTGGAACACCGAGCACACCATCCCCACCATGGGCGGGCGCACCCCCGCCCAGGCATGGAACGAAGACCTCTCCCCGGTCTGGGACGTCAGCCCCACCGACGTGCACACCTTCACCCTCGCCCGCCACGGCAACGCACTGACCATCCACCCGGCCGGCGTGCGATGGCGCAACCGCGACTACACCGCCCCCTGGATGCACACCCCCACCACCCAGGTCGGCCGCAAGGTCCACCTGCGCTACATGCCCCACCACGAGGACGAGATCGAACTCTACGACGCCGCCACCGGTCGACACCTCGGCCAGGCCCGACCCGCCGACCAGGCCACCCCCAAGGAAGTCCGCGCGCTCCTCAACGCCCGCTCACGCGAAGCCGACCGCCTGCGATCCCGCCTCCGCGACGCAGAGAAGAGCAGGAACGAACGCTTCGCCGCACTCACCCAGCCCGCCCCGCCCAGGCACCTGCTCACCATCACCCACCAGGAAGCCACCCGCGAACTGCGCGAACTCAACGCCCACGACACGGCCGGCGAAGCCCTGCCCGACTACATCCCACTGCCCCAACCGTCCGCCCACTGGACCACCCCGCTCGGCAACAAGCCGACCGCACACCCGGCCACCGACCCCGAGAGCAACGAGGACACGTGAACGATCACCGGCCCACCGCGCGCCCCGGCCTGCTGCCCCGCCCGCAGGACGACCACTACCTGCGCCTGCCCGAAGCCCGGGCCGTCGCCACCGACGCGGCCCGCAGGGTCGCGATGCAACTGGAGAAGGTCATCGCAGCCCGCGCCATGATGGGCATCCACGGCGACGTCGGCCTCGGCAAGACCTTCGCCGTCCACGCCACCCTGCGCGAACTCGCCCCCGACACCACCATCCGCCTGCAGGTCCACCTGGGCATGAAGAACGGCGACATCCACACCGCCCTCGCCCAGGCCCTCGAACTGCCCCCCGAGGTCCCCTACGAACGCCTCGTCCACACCCTGGCCGACACCCCGAACGTCCTGCTGTGCGACGAAGCCCAACACCTCAGCGCCACAGCCTTCGAATACCTGCGCACCCTCTGGGACCGGACCCAGCGGCCCCTCGTATTCGTCGGCGCCGACAGCACCCACAAGAAACTCAGGGACCGCCGCGCCCTGGCCTCGCGCATCCACGACTGGGAGCAGTTCCGCCCCCTCACACCGGCCGACGTGCTCACCCACATCCCCGCCTTCCACCCCCTGTGGGAGCAAGCGGACAACGACCTGATCATGTACACCGACGACTATGTCTGCCACGGCAACTTCCGCAGCTGGGCCAACGTCACCTACCACGCACGCGACGAGATGGCCCGGAATGCGGGTATCGCGCTCGACAAGAAACTCATCCGCTGGATCATGAGTCGCCTCGACAGCACCATGCGGGACTTCTGAGCCTGTACAGGGGCCCCAGCCGGCGGTTCTGCACCGCAGGTACGGGTGTATCCGCGGAGACTGTCGCAGCATGCGGGCCGGACGCGGATCACGGGCAGATGATGCCGAGCGCGGCGTCAAAACACCATCGCTCGCAGAGCAGGCCGCCCTGTTCGGAGAGCCGGTGGTCTTCGTGTCCGCAGGCTCTGACCCGGTGAGCGGACGTCGAAGCCGGCGGGCCGGCTTTCGGTTTCCTGGGCGGCTCGGGCAAGAGCGAGACGCTCATGGCTGCGGTCGCGTAGGGGCCGGAACGGCCTGGGCCCGATCGACGGCGTGGGCATGCCGCGGTCACAGGGCGATTCCGGGAAAGGCGAGGTGACGGTCCGTCGGCGGTGTTTCGGTAGTTGTAGAAAGTTATTGCGCGCCCCTTGCCGACAGCTGTAGATTGTTTGGTGTGAAGACTCCGAAGATGACCGCGCACACCCAGACGGTGCTGCGCGCGCTGCTGGGGAAGACGCCGGACGGGTCGGCGATTCCGGGTGCACTGGAGGACGGCGTGTACGGGCTGGAGCTGTCGCAGGTGACGGGCTTGGCGACCGGGACGCTGTTCCCCCTGCTGGAGCGCCTGATCCAGTCGGGCTGGGTGGAGCGGTACTGGGAGGGCGACGAGGCCGCGGAGGCGGCGGGCCGTACCCGGCGCCGCTACTACCGGCTATCCGCTTCCGGCGCGGCGAGCGCCCGCCTCGCTCTGGCCGAGGCAATGGCTTCCGGAAAGGCGGCCCCCTACACTCCCCGTCGCCGCGCCACGGTTTCGCACGGGGGCGCCGCGTGAACGGCACCCCTCCCGAAGGCCGCATGCGGCGCCTTCTCCTGTTCAAGCAGCAGTTCGACGTACTGCCAGCCAGCCGTGGGGCCGACTGGCGCGTCACTGAGTTGGGCCGGGTTTTTTCCGCCGACCGCGATCCGGTGTCGCAGTCCGACGGCCGCAGCTTCCTGGTGTGGGCGACCGAGTCGGCCGAGGACCGCTGGCACGGAGACGCGGACGAGTCCGAGTTCCTCTTCGTCTATTCGTCGAGGTCCGAGCACCTGGCGGCCGACACCGTCATGAAGGCTGCTGCGGCAACACCGGATGGCTACGGCAGGACCGTCGGGGACGTTGCCCTTGCCGCATCGGCCGAGACCGGCGCCGCTGTGGTGGGGCGTGAGCGCCTGGGTGGTCGGCTGTGCCGGGTGATGGCATTCACCATTCCGTCGAAGGACCGCCCGGAGTGGGTGGAGGAGCGCCGGCAGATGCTGTCGGAGACGCCGGGGCGCTGGCACCGGGCGCGGTTTCTGCTGTCCGAGCTTCGCGGCCTGCTGGTGAACGCGGTCGTCCTGAGGTCCGGTCGGCAGCGGGAATCGGCATGACGATCGACACCGACAGGCCCCGGGTTCCTGCGCCGACACTGCTGGCTGTGGTGAGGCGCTGGTTCGACCCGACCACCGCGCGTGGCCTGATCCTCATTCCCGTGACCGTCGGCATCATCCTGTGGCTGGTAACAGGCGTGATCCCCAACCACCTGTCGGTGAGCATCACCTGGCGTTGACCCGCCGCTGTGTGCAGGACCTCCACGTGCCGGGTCCGCACCGGGTTGTTCCGGTTCGATGCCAGTTGGGTTCGGGGGCAGGGGGCCGGGGGCCGGATGAGTTGTGTGCGCCGGGTGACGGCGCTCCTCGAGATCAGCTCTGCCCGGACTGCCGTGCAGGATCCTTTGGCCTGGTTCAATGCAACGGTGATCAAGGCAGCGGGACCGGAGCGTCCCGATGGCGGGTGGGGGAGAGGACCAGTAGTGGCGTCCGAGTCCCGCCCCACTGCGAAAGGGCCGGCGCGGGCGGACTGGGAACTGACGCCATTGGAAGGTGTCGGGCCGCTGAGTTTCGGCGCGCTCGTCCCGGAGGTCGCCGCAGAGCTGCCGGGTATGGCCGAGCTGCGTCGATTCCAGGCCGACCCGTCGTTTCCCGAGACCCTCGGAGTGGAGTTCGGCACGGAGCCGGAGAAGCCTGCCGTCTATGCCTACTTCACAGACCACCGACTGTTCTGTGTCGCGGTCGACGCGGTCCACGGACCCCAGGTATCCCTCTGGGGGCGGGAGCTGACCTCCTGTGTCCCGGGCGATCTGGAGAGGTTCCTCCTGCACGCTCACAGGTGCGGGGTGATCGATGTGTCCTACGGCCCGCGGGGAAACCCTGGGGCCAACGCACTCGGCCTGGTCCTGCGGGTCCAGGAGACTCCCGGTGGCCCGGGCACCCGTCCTGTCATGGTGGGCCGGGCCTGGGCCGAACGGTGCACCGACGATTGGGAAGGCGCGATCCCGGAATGCGAATGGGTCGGCCGTCAGTGGACCTACCCGGGTCACTCGGAGAACTGGCCTGCACCTGGCCACGCGCCGAGCTGGGGAGACTGGCAGCCTCCCTTCTGAATCGAACACCCCTTCCGTCGCAACCGGGCCCGGACGGACGTGGCGGGACCCGGCGCCAGGGGTGGGGCTCAGGTCAGCAGGCGTCCGTCCTGCGGATCGAAGCAGACCAGGCCTGCGGACCGTGCGACATCGACGGCGTACGCGGCGGCCTCCTGGTACTTGCTGAACACCATTCCGAAGTAGAACAGGGGGCCGCTCGCGTTGGCGATCAGCGGCCCGTCCGACCAGGGACTCGCGTCCTCGTCCTCGTCGTCCGCGCCCAGGTCGGGCCACCGTGCCACCAGCGCCGCGACGTACTGCCCGATGCGCGCGGTCGGCTCGACGCTCCGACTGCCCATGAACTCACTGTGGAGATCCGCGAACACCGCACGCGCCGCGGCGTCGCCGGCGGGACGCTCGCCTTCCCAAACAGCCAGGTCGTAACTCATGGCCGCATTCTGCACGCCGCCGCCGACAGGTCCCCTGCCGAACGCTCTCCGCGGACGACAGCCTGCTTCCGCAGATCCTCGTCAACCTCGAAACGAGTGAGCCACGTCGGGCGCTCCACCGTCCCGACGCCGCCCCTCCTGGCGCGTGGAGGTTCCGCACGACTCCCTCGTCGCTCGCCTCGCAGGACCCGATCTGCGCGCTCCTACTCGAGGGCGGATGCTCGTTCGTCGAGTTCTTCGACGCCGGGGATGTCGCGGAGCCGGTAGAGGCGGGCGCGCATGTCGTGGACGGCGTCCTGGACTTTGACGGAGCGGATGCCGTCCGCGCAGTCGAGGAAGTCGTTCCAGACGGTGAGGGCGCCGTCGACGTCGTCCTGGCGGAGGCGGACGGTTCCGAGGTCGGCGAGGACGATGGCGCGGGTGCGGCGGCGGTCGAGGCCGTGGATGTCGAGCGCGTGGTGGAGGTGGTCCTGGGCGCTGGCGTGATCGCCGAGGCGGGCGAGGATCATGCCGGCTTCGTGGGCCCAGCGGCCGATGCTGTAGTGCGAGGCCCAGGAGTCGCCCGGTGTGCCGGTGGCGCGTTCGATGGAGGTCTGGGAGGTGGCGAGGGAGCGGGTGGCGGTGGGCCGGTCGCCGTCGAGCGCGGCGGCGTTGGCCAGGGTGGCCTGGTAGTAGGCGACGGCGCGGGGGTCGTCGAGGTTCTTGGCGTGGTTCACGCAGTCCTCGGCGACGCGGACGGCGGTCGCGCGGAAGCCGAGGTCGATGGCCTGGACGGCCAGGCCGCGCAGGGCGGTTGCGGCCAGTTCGGCGTCACCGGCCTCGGAGGCCAGGCGGAAGGAGTGCGCGTAGTACTGCTGGGCGGCGTCCTGGTTGCCCTCGTCCTGGGCCATCCAGCCCGCCAGGTGCACGAGTTGGGAGGCGGCGGCGAACAGGTCGCGGCCGACGGCCTCGGTCCAGGTGCCGTCCAGCCAGACGGAGACGTCCTCGTGGAGGTAGCGGACGGCGAGGTGGCGGGCATGTCCGCCGCCGAGTTCCGCCGCTGCGTCGCCCAAGGACCTGGTCATCTGCCGGACCGCCGCGACCTCGCCCTGGCCGACACGGACCTTCCCGCCGGACTTCAGGCGGACGCGACGCAGCAGGCTCTCCGGGTCGGGCAGCCCCAGGGCCGCGAGCGCGTAGGCGCTGGAGGCGGCCACGAATCCCCGGCGATCCACCACGTCCCTCCGGCTCAGCTCGATGACGCAATCCACGGTATCGCCCGGGGCCGGATCTTTCGGACCGGTCGGCGAACTGTCGTCCGCCGGCGGTGGCCGCAGTTCCAGGACCTCGATCAGGTACGGCAGCCAGTATGTGGGGACACGTCCACCGAGTTCCCACCGCGACACCTGGTCACGCCCGGGCCCGGCGGCTCCCTTGCCCTCGGCGGCGCCGAGTTCGCGGCCGAGCCGGGGCTGCGACCAGCCGTTGTGCTTCCTGGCGGCTCTGATCAGTGCCCCGATCGGTGCGGTGTCCGCCGACACGACCATCCCTCCCCTGGCCGACACCGGCCGACAAACGGCCGACGACTGGCCTACACCCTGGCAGCTTCTGCTCCAGCGTGCACGGTCGTTGACTGAGAGTCAGCCGCTCGTGGTCGGAGAGGACACAGTTCCCTCCCTCGAACCGTCCGCGGGCACGGGCCCCGGCCCGTGCCGGGCGGCCCGAACCCCACCCCCCTTTCGTGGTTCAGGAGGCACAGCATGCGCATCCTCGTCGACGGACTGGACATGTCGGGCAAGACCACCCTGGTCGCCGCTCTGATCAAGACCCTCGAAGCCCGAGAGGTCCCCGCGGTGCGCCACCGCGGGATGCTCGCCGAGCACCACCCCGTCGAGCCGCTGCTCAAGCGGCTGCCGCTGGTCCGGCAGGCCGAGAGCAGCGCCATCACCGCGGCGTTCCTCGTCGGCGGGTACGCCCTCGACGGACTCCTCGCCCGCCTCGATCCGCCCCTGCCGGCCGGCGCAGTGATCATTCAGGACGGCTACGCGGACCGCACGATCGCCTTCGGCCTGGCGGGCGGCCCCTACCTCGCCGCCGTGCTGTCGCTGTGGGCCCGCCGGGTGTTCGCCACCTTCGACGTCGCCGTGTACCTGCACGCCGGCCCCCAGGTGCGGCGCGAGCGGATGCAGATGCGGGCGGACGTGGACGCCGCAGACCGCCGCAGCGTCGAGGACGAACGGTTCGCGGCCCGCTTCAACGCGAGCCTCCTGCACCTCGTCTCCCGCCGCCACCGCACCCTGCTGGTCTTCGACACGGCCGAGCACACGCCCGAGGAGATCGCCGACCAGGTCCTCGCCGCCACCGGCATGCCCGCCCTGCAGGCCACCGGCCCCGCCTACGGGCGGACCGCATGACCTTCCCCGTTCCCGCGCACGACACCGCACTGTGGCAGGCGGCCGAGCACGACCTGCGCACCGCCCTCGACGGCAGGCCACTTGTGGCGGTGGAGCGGTTCGCCAGCAGCGGCCGCACCTCCTACACCGGGCCGGCGCCGATCGCCGCCGCCCGACCGGCGCTGGCCATCGGCTGCTACGAGACCTGGGGGAGTGCCTCGCCCATCCAAGCGCTCACGCTGGAGGGCCGAACCGCCCGCCGCGGCACCGCCCAGCGCCGGACCTGGACGAGAGACCTCGACCGCAGCGCCCAGGAAGTCCTGCGCCGCCACGGGCGGCCGGTCATCGCCGCCTGGTACGCCACCGACCGGCTGCGGCGGTGGGCCGGGCCGCGCGGCACGCTGGCCGCCGTCGACACCGCCCTGCGCGCCGAGGTCGAGGACAAGGCGAACTTCGGCGACATCCTCGACCAGGCAGGCGTCCCGGCCGCCCTGCACCTGACCGGCGCCCGCATCGACGCCACCCTGCCCGCCCTGAGCGAGCTGCGCCGCCTCGTGCGCTCCGAGCGGGTGGTGGTGCAGCGCGGCGCGGACTGCGGCGGCCGCGGGACCGTGTTCGTCGACGACGAGGCCGACCTCGCGCGGGCGGCGGAGATTGCCGGCCCCTACCGGGTGACGGCGTTCGTTGCGGGCTGGTCGGCGAACACCACGGTGCTGTCCGTCCCGGACCACGCCGGGCGCCTGCGCGTCTACGTCGACCGCCCCTCCCACAAGGCCGTCGGGGTGCCGCAGGCCGGCATCGCCGCAGGCAAGAGCGCCGGCAACACCTGGTGCCTGCCCTGGCCGAAGGACGCCGCCGCCCGCCTGGTGGACGCGGCCGTGCGGATCGCGACCTGGGCCTGGGACAAGCACCGAATGAAGGGCCTGTTCGGCCTCGACGCGCTGCTGACCTGCGACGGCGAGGTGTTCCTCAACGAGATCAACTGCCGCAACCAGGGCACCACCGAGGTCTCCGCGGTCAACCAGCAACTGCGCGCCCTGCCGCCGTTCCTGATCGCCCACCTGACCACGATGCTCGACCACCCGGTCACCTGGCTGCCGGACCCCGACGACTTCAACGCGGCCACCGTCGACCTCGCGGCCGGCTGCGCACCGGGGCCCTACTACCTCAAGCTCCGCCACCGTGGCCAGGTGCCGGTCCACCTCGGCCCCCACCTCGGCGTCCCGGGCGTCTACCGCGTCGGTGGGGGCCGCCTGCGGTGGGTGCGCTCCGGCGCCCACCCGGCCGACGCCGGGCCCGGCGAGGTCCTGCTCGCCAACCTCCCCGCCCCCGGCACCGTCTGCGAGCCGGGCGCCGAACTCGGCACCGCCGAGGGGATCGCCACCGTCGTCGACGCGCCGTTCGCCGGCCCGCACACCCTCTCCGAGGCCGGCCGCGCACTCCTGGCCGCCTTCGACCAGTACCTCGTCCCCGCCGACCGCAAGGAAGGAACCGCCCCATGACCACCGCAACGGTCCCCGGCCTGCGCGACCAGCTCGCCGCCGTGCCCGACGACGCGCTCACCCGCCTGCAGTACCTCGCCGCCGAGGTCGGCTGCGTCAACACGTGCGCGATGTGCAGCCAGGCCGCCGGCAGCGACCTGTGGCGCTTCACCCCGCGCGGCCTGGCCCAGCTGATGACCGCGCTCGCCGACGAGGCCGCCGCCCGCGGGATCCGGATCGCCCGGGGCCGCATCCACCGCCCCGGCGTCCTCTTCCCCTACCTGGACAACGACATCGGCTCCTACCCGTACCTCGACACCTACGCCGAACTCGCCCGCGACGTCCTCCGCGTGAAGATCCGCATGTCCTCCGTCGGGTTCTCCGCCAAGAACACGGCGCTGACGCAGATGCACCGCCGTATCGCCACCGACCTCGGCGACGTCTTCGACGGCATCCGCTTCTCCCTCACCCCGTACGCCGCCGGCTACGTCGGCAAGGCCCCCGGCACCTCCCGCGACCAGTACACCGCCGACCTCGCCCACACCCTGCGGATCTACCGGCCACTGCTGGAGCGCCTCGGCCACGGTGCCGCCACAGCCGCCGTCGAGCTGCGCTTCGCACCGCTCGTGGGCATCGCCGACCTCACCGACACCCACATCGACGGCCACCACGTCCTGCAGGTCGGCCCGCACCTGCTGATCTCCGCCCGGCCCAACGCCGACCCGCTGCCGGTCACCGCCATCGAGCGCCTGGACGAACAGGGCCGGCCCGTCCTGTCCGACCCCGGCCGACCCTACCTCCACATCACCGCCGACGCCGCCCGGCCGACCGGCGCCACCGTCCACGACGCCCTCGCCGGCCTCCTGACGGTGCAGCACCGAGCCACCCCCGTGGGCCTGCACCGCCTCACCAACGCCGACGGCGACTACTACAGCGCCGACCCCGACTTCCACCCCGACGGCCGCTTCACCGCCCTCAGCATCTACCCGGCCACCGGCAAGCGCAGGAAGTCCGGCTACACCGACGCCACCCGCCACTTCCTCAACACCCTCCTCGACCACAAAGCAGCCCGCGGCCTCGCCCGCCGCGACCCGTTCCCCGACGCCACCGCCGCCGACATCGACACCGTGCTCTGCGCCCTACGCCTCAAGGCCCAAGCACTCGACCCCGTCGACAAGGCCGCCGCCGCCCACCTGCGCGAACGCGTGATCCCTATGGTCGGCGTCCACGCCCGCGCCCTGCTGAGCGCCGGCCACCCCGCCGCCGCGTTCTTCTCCCGCGACTTCACCATCGACACCGGCCAGATCGTCAACCAAGGACGCGCCCTCCACCTCCTGCGGGGCCTGGCCGCCACCGACGGCGAACCCATGACCCTCCGGGAGGAACGCGGATTCGGCCGGGCCAGCCTCTCCACCGCCCGCGGCCCGATCTGGCGCATCACCCCACTGCCCTTCACCGGCACGCGCCTGCCGCTCGCCGTCACCGGCCGCAAGAACCCGCCCACCGAGCAGCCCACCGTCCTCATCGAGAAGCTGGACCCCTGCCACCTCGCCCCGGTCATGCGCACCACCGGCCGCCGGCTGCGCCGCTTCACCCTCACCGGCGTCGAGATCGAGCACATCGCCCAGAGCGACGCGCGCGCCGCCCACGGCTTCCCCGGGGCACGCTAGAGCACCTCAACCCACCGACCCCTCCCGGCCGTTGAGCCGGGAGGCCGCTGGAAACCTCCAGCACGACACCGTCCCCACCGAGGAGAACCAACCCCATGAGCACCACCGAAGCGACGACGCCCGAGCCGTTCAGCAGGATCAAGGTCCGCGTCACCGGCCTGGTCTTCTGCGGCACGGATGTCGCGCTGCTGCGACGGGACCGGGCCGACTCCGTGCACTGGACCACCATCGGAGGCAACGTGCAGGACGGCGAGGACTACCGCGAGGCCGTCCTGCGCGAGCTCGAGGAAGAGCTCGGCCTCGGACCCGGCCTGGCCTCCACCGCCCCGGAACTGATCTGGATGGCGGACGCCCGGATCACCCGCCCCGGCCCGACCCCCTCGCCCCGCAAGTTCCACCTGATCTACCGGCTCCATGTCACCCCCGAGGTCCGCGCCCGCCTCGCCACCCAGGAGTTCGACGAACTCCCCGACGGCGGACACGAGGTCGGGACCGTCGAATGGCACGACTGGCGCAAGGTCGACGCGCTGCCGCTCTTCCCGCCGATCGGCACGCAGATCGCCGCACTGGCCAGCCCGACCGCCCCGGTGCACAGGTTCGAGCTCGAGCCGATCACCGACGAGAACTACACCTGGATCTGACCCGCACCACAGCAGCCGTGCTCCGGCCGAACCGCAACCCCGTGGAGTCGTTCGAGGAAGGGCGACTCCACGGGAACACACGCAGGGCCCCGACCGGTGTCGAACCGGCTCAAAGCGACGCGCGCCGGCCGGCCCCGGCCCTGCACACAGGAACGGGTTCCGGCTCGACCTCCGTGACCCGGACCGACGCCGACCTGCCGGTGCCGGGAGCTCCGGGTCGGCTGCGGTGCCGACAGGCTTCGAACCCGCGGACAGATCGGAACAAGCACCGCCCCGTCTCCGTCGGTCGACGTGAGCGGGACCCGCCCACGCCGATCGCAAGGGGCCGCTCTGCCACGGCACCGCAGCCTGCGGGAACACGCGCCGTCCCGCTCCGGCCCACGGCAGAGGGCCCTCGTCGGCGCAGCGAGGCCCTGTCCGCCAGCGGCAACCCCTGCGACAGCACCCCGGACGTCGAGCCGGAACCGTGGCTCGCCGACAAAGTCGGCCCCCACGCCACCGGGGCGGGGGCCGACCCGGGGGAGAAGGAGAAGACGCCGGGACGTCACCGCGCAGGCGTGCACAGCAGAAGACCGGCGCCCACCGTCCGCCAGCGATCGAGCAGCCCCACCGCGCCGATCCCGGCCAGGGCCCTCTCGAACGCCTCCGGGCACTCCAGCCCGCACACTCGCGCCCCACCGTCCGGATCGAGGAGGAACGGCACCCCGGACTCCTCCTGCCACGCGGCCACCGTCAGAGCGGCCAGCCGCGCGCAGGCACCGGAGCCCGCCAGCCGACGATCGGCCAGAGCATGCAGCGCCCACTGGCCCGCCCGCAGCCGTCCGGGCCGGCCGACGAGTTCGGGGAGGAACACGGCCGGCCCCCCGTTCTGCGCCCGGGAGAGGTAGCGCAACCAGCCCGCCGCCTGGAGCTCGGCGAGAGCGGCGGGGCCCGGGATCCGCAGAACCTTGAGTAGGCCGGGCGGCAGCGGCGACAGGCCCGACGGCCGCACCCGCAGCGTGCAGACCACCGCGAGCAGCCGGGCCTCGGGCCCCACCGACGCCTCCAGCGACGCAGCGGTGTACATGAGCGCGGCGCGGGCCGCGAGCCGCTGCTGGCGCGGCGACGTGGCCTCACCGCCGCCCCGGCGTCCGCGCGCGGCCCGGTGATCGGCCCGGTGCCCGGGGACCGGGGCGGCGGGGGAGCGGACCGGGACCTCGGCGGCCCCCCGGATCGCACGGGTGCACCCCTCGCAGACATCGGCGAGATACCACATGTGTCCGTTGCTGCGCCGGAACAGCGACAGCACGACAAGGCCGGTGCAGGCGCCGGTCCGTCGGTGCCAGGGACAGCCGGCCGCACGGCAGCGGCAACTGCGCAGATGGGCCGGGAGCCTTTCGCCCAGCGCGTGTTCGGCCAGATGCGCGACCACCGTCTCGCGCGCGGCCGCCGGGGTCGCCGGAAGCCGCGAGCGGCGCCCGCACCGCGGTGACCCGCAGAGCCACGAGCGTCGCTGCGGATCGATCACCACCGACCACACACCGACGGCCGGAGCACCGCTCCCGCCCCCCTGCATCGACCGCGCCGTCCTTTCCCGCGCCCACCCGCCCTCCTCGGCGCGCGCCCGGTCGGCGGCCCGGGACGGAGCGGCGGCCACCCTAGTGCAGGCTCCTGCCCTTCCACACGAAGCCGGAACCGGAACAAATAGGGCAGAGGTCTGCACTGACAGGGCAGGGGTCTGCACCGTGCGATAGCACAGTGATCATCCCGCCGCCCGAACCCAACCTCACCGCGCTGCGCCTGGAGCTCGCGCGGCTGCGGGACAGGCGCGGCTGGAGCTACGACCAACTCGCCGCCCAGAGCGGCCTCTCGCGCCGCACCCTCATCGAAATCGAGGCCGGTCGCACCATCGGAACGCTCGCGACCTGGCACGCTCTCGCCCACGCCTTCGACATCCCCTTCGGCGGCATCATCGCATCCCTGTGCGACGGTCACACCCCGCCCGGGCCCGACCGGCAGGCTGACTGACCACCGGTCGCGCCGCCACTCGAACGAGCACCAACAATCGAACGCCAGCCCAGTGGACGGCCGCCCCTGCGAGAAGACACCCACTATCGGATGACCTCGGCGCCGTCCGCCGCCGGCACACGGCAGGACACGTGTGATCTTCACGCGCATGACATCCCGTTCCTTCCCGCCCGGACTTCGCTGGGACGGCTCCCGTCGCGGACCGCAGACCAGCAGAGCCCTGCGTATCGACCCGAACAGCCCCACCAAGGCCCTGCGCTCGGCACTCATGGACACCTGCCGCCGCTGCGGCAACGCCATCGAATGGTGCTACCGCGTCGACAACGGCCACATCCCCCTGCACCCCGCGGAACTGTCCGCCGCCCGCGTACCCCCGTCCCTGCGCTGGTACATCGCCCACGGCATCGCCTACCCCGTCGGCTCCGATTCGCCCTGGTGCCGCATCCCCCACCCCGACCTGTGCCCCGCCACCAACCCCCGCCCCCCGGCGGACAACCTCGACGGACTCCGCCGCACCCTCGCCCTCCGCACACGCAGCCTGATCGACCTGGGCCTGCTGCCCCCACCCGGCCCGGACGACACACCATCGGCAAATTCCGGACCCGCCCGCCCCGTCGTCCACCTCCTCCACACCGACTACCTCGCCCCCGGCCCCGTGCACACCATCCGCTGCGTCGCCCAGACCCGTCGGCGGCGCCGCTGCCCCCAACCCGTCGACACCCCTGTCCCGGCCGGCCGATGGATCCTCCTGCCCCTCCAGGGCATCCCCACCACACCCGCCGTCACGGCCGTCTACCACCTCGCCGACCTGTCCCACAGTGAACAGATTCGCTGGCGCCACCAGCACTGCTCCTTGCACCGGGCCGGCCACGCGGCCGACGTCCTCCCCCCGCAATGGCAACTCTTCGACGCCACCCTCCACCACCAGCACATCCACCCCGCACTACCCGACACGTACCACCACCGAGGCACCGATGCATGACTCCCGCGTCCTCGTGTGCGGAAGCCGCCGCTGGCCCTGGCCCGACACCATCCACACCGTCCTCGACCGCCTCGCCGACCGCCACGACACCCACCTCGTCATCATCGAAGGAGCCGCCACCGGCGCCGACCGCGCGGCCCACCGATGGTGCACCCAACAAGCCCTGCCCGCCTGGCGCCACCGCTGCTACCCCACGGCATGGGACGCCGACCGCGCCCGACGCCCCCACACCTGGCACACCACTACCACCGAACGCCACCTGGCCATGCTCCTCGACGAAGAACCCGGCCTCGTCGTCGCCTTCCACGAAGACTTCGACCCCACCGGCGAAACAGGCGACACCTGCCTGAAAGCCCTACTCCTCAGCACCCCCGTCTGGCTCGTCCCCACACCCTCCGCCGACCACGGCCAATGGCTCACCGAAACCGACTTCACACCCGGCCACACCGCCCGCTGCGCAGCCCAGCTCCAAGCAGTCCGCGCCCGGCAAGCGCTCTCCGGCTGACCCGCGCCCCGTCGACTCACACCCACCGGGACGCGCCCGTACCGACACCCCGCGACAGCACCGCAAGGTGCGCCGCGTGAACTTCGGCACCGCTAACGTCCTGCCGAGGCGAGCCATCGCCCCGCCACACCCGCCCACGGAGGAAGCACCACCGATGAACGGCCAGCAGGAGACGGTGAACGGCATCGTCGAACGGATTCTGTACGTCAGCAGCAACGGCTGCACCACCCTGCGGCTCGGCCTCGAAGACGGCACCACCGTCACCGCCAGAGGCGAGGCACTCCTCGGCGTCCACCCCGGTGAAACCCTCAGGCTCACCGGCAAGACCACCCAACACCCCACCCACGGGCCACAGTTCCACGCCCACGACTGCCACTACACCGAACCCGCCACCCTCCACGCCATCCGCAAATACCTGGCCTGCGGACTCGTCAAAGGCATCGGCCCCAAACTCGCCGACGCCATCGTCGACGAATTCAAGGAGAACACCCTCCACATCATCGACACCACCCCCGACCGGCTCCGGGAAGTCCACCTCATCGGCCCGGCCCGCTGTACCGAGATCATCGCCTCCTGGCAAGTCCACCAGGAGATTCGCCAGCTGATGATCCTTCTCCAGAGCGCCGGCATCTCCGCCACCCACGCACCCCGCATCGCCCGCCACTTCCGCGTCGAACGCCAGGAGGCCCACGACGTCGCGGACGTACTGGAGATCATCCAGGACAACCCCTACCGGCTCACCGAGGTCTACCGCATCGGATTCAGACTCGCCGACAGACTCGCCCTCTGGCTCGGACTGCCCGAACAATCCCCCCACCGCCTCCGGGCCGCACTCCTCCACACCCTCGACGAAGCCGCCCTCAAAGAAGGCCACTGCTTCCTCTACGAACGCCAGCTCTACGCCCGCACCACCAAGAACCTCGCCGACGACGCCCTCACCGATCTGCTGCCCGCCCAACTCGACGCCCTGCGCGCCGAACGGCGAGCCATCGTCCAGCCCATGCCTTACGGGGACCACTACCGCCCGGCCGTCTTCGCCCCGCACCTGTACGCCGCGGAGTCCTCCGCCGCCTCCCGCCTCGCCCGCCTTCGCGCCACCGCCACACGCCTGGCGCAACTGGACCACTGGCACACCGCACCCCTCCCGCTCGGGGACCGCCGACCGCCCTTGGCACCGGCACAGGAAGCCGCAGTCAGGATGACACTTAGCGAACCGGTGTCCGTCCTGACCGGCGGCCCGGGCTGCGGAAAATCGTTCACCGTACGCACCGTCGTCGATGTCGTGGAAGCAGCTGGAGGCCGGGTCGCCCTCGCCGCGCCCACCGGCCGCGCTGCCAAACGACTGAGCGAACTCACCGGCCGCACCGCCACCACCGTCCACCGCCTCATCGGCACACCGCACCACGAGAACGACGGACCGGTCAGCCTCTTCGACGCCCACGACCCTCTCGAAGCGGACCTCATCGTCGTCGACGAGGCCTCCATGCTCGACCTCGCCCTCTTCGACCGGCTGCTCGGCAAACTCACACCCGGCACCCACCTGCTCCTGGTCGGCGACGTCCACCAGCTCCCGAGCGTCGGCGCCGGCCAGGTACTGCGCGACCTCCTCACCGTCGCCGCGATCCCCCGCACAGAACTGACCGAGGTCTTCCGGCAGGGCGAGGACAGCGCCATCACCCGCAACGCCCACCGCATCAACGCCGGCCAGAACATCCACAGCACCAACGACTTCTGGTTCATCAAGGTCCCCGATCCGCAGAACATCCCCGCCACCGTCCTGGACATCGCCACCCGCCGCCTGCCCACCGCGTTCGGCATCACCCCCACCGACATCCAGATCCTCGCCCCCACCACCAAGGGCCCGGCCGGCACGCACGAACTCAGCCTGGCTCTCCAGGCCGCAATCAACCCCCACTCCGACGGCCAGCCCCAGCACTGGGGCGACGGACGCCCCTTCCGCTGCGGCGACCGCGTCATCGCCGTGCGCAACGACCCCCGCAAGAGCGTCCTCAACGGCTCCACCGGCACCATCACCGCGATCGACGACAAGGAACGCCAGGTCCACGTCACCCTCGACGACGCCACAACCGTCCCGTACGGGTACGACGAACTCGACGAACTCCTCCACGCCTACGCCATCACCGTCCACCGCGCCCAGGGCAGCGAGTACCCCTTCGTCATCGTGCCCCTCACCACCGCAGGACCCGCCTACCTGCTCCTGCGACGCAACCTCCTCTACACCGCCGTCACCCGTGCCCGCCGCATGCTCGTCCTCGTCGGTGACGAAGACGCACTCACCATGGCGATCAAACAGCCCGCGACCCCACGCAACACCTCACTGGCACCCCGTTCGCACGAAGCGCTCACCGGCACAACAGTCCTCCCACGCCCGCTGAAGCCCCTCGACCAAGCGGCCCTCTACTGACGGGCACGGCCGCAAATCCACGCCTCACACATGCCGGTCCTGGCCAGCTGGCAGAGCCCGGGGTCGGCGACGGGGTCGGGCCGACGCCGTACGGTCGATGGCGAAGAAGACCCGCTGCCGAGCGGCCGGGCCCGGTTCCGGGACGGACAGGACGTTTCCGCCCCCATGCCGCAGAACACTGCCCGACCGATCTTCGCGTCGGAGCAGCTCGGCGCTGAGTGCCTGTGGCAGAGACAGCCGCTTCCTGATGTCCAGAAAGAGCGCTCCCTCGACCATCCCTGTTCCGGGACACAGGACGCGGGTGCCGGAGCGCTTGCTCTGACCCTGGTCCCAGGGGCACGGTGACGTAGGTCTCCCACTCGTACATCTGCCGGTCGCCGCCGAGCACGATCGGCTCCGCCGAGATGATTCGGGCGCTGACGCGGTGGGAGGCGACCCCCACCAGCGCTGCGGCGGCCGGATCTGCCGGTCCGACGCAATTGCTGCAGGCGACGCAGACGTGGGGGGCGGAACCGAACACCAACCACGCTCGGTAACCGAGCTTGTTCCGATCGCTGCGGTGGTCCTGGACCCGTCCGGCCGGTACCACGCCGGCTTCGTCGCGGACGTCGAACCGCAGCACCTGGCCGTCCTGGACACCGAGGTGGGGATCGACCTCGGGCTGACCGCCTACCCCGTGTTGTCCGACGGCACCGTGATCGACAACCCCCGCTTCCTGCGGAAGGCCGAGAGGAAGCTCAATGCCGCGCAGCGTGCCCTGTCCCGCAAGGCCGAGGGCAGCAGGAACCAGGCACACCGGCAGACGACCAGGACCATCCGCTAAACCCAGGCGGTGGAGGACCTGAACGTGCGCGGCCTCGCCGTACGAGCCCGGCCAAGTCCGTGCACGACGCCGGACGGCCCCCTTCCGGCGGCTGCTCGAGGAGAAAGCCGCCCGCTACGGACGGCACGTCGGCATCGTCGACCGGTACGAACCCCACATCGCAGGTGTGTTCCACCTGCGGGGTCCTGGACGGACCCAAGCCGCTGAACGTCCGCACGTGGACGTGCGGCGCGTGCGGCACCCGCCATGACCGTGACCTCAATGCTGCTCGAAACACCCTGGCCGCCGGACGTACATCGAAAATGCAGCGCGATGCCGCACAACCCTGAAGCACAGGCGCGCCCGATCGAGCGGAACCTCCACTCCTGCTGCACCATCGGGCTGTGATCGGCGTGTCGACACCGCTGCGCCACTCGCGGGCACCCGGCGACGGCTCCTGCCCGGGCCCATCTGCACCTCCACCCCCTTGACGGACCGTCGCCATCGGGTGAAGTGTCGTGCAAAACTGCGCAACCGACTTGGTACGGGAGGGCATCATGACGCTACGGTTCGCTGGAGTGGACTCCAGCACGGGCAAGGACGAGAGCCCAATGGTGTGGGTCGACGACAAAGCGAGAGAGCTGGTCCTTCAGGGCCTCAAACCCGGCGAGGAGCTCCTGGCGGAGATCGGTACGACCTCGTGGGTGCCCGGCCACACGGTCGGCATCCCCGACCACGAAAACGTGACCCGTATCCCGCTACGCATGGCTCAGGTCATCAGGAAGGCGCTGGACGATGCCGAACGTGAAGGCCTTCTCTGAGCTGCTGGCCGCCGCCCGGCATTCCGCAGTGCACCTGGAGATGCGTGACTCCTACGGCATCGCCAGCGAGGCCGCCGAGTTCGAGGAATTCCGGCGGACCGGTGTGCACCCGGATCTCGACCCCGAGGGCGCGGCCTGGTCCGGCTGGGTGTCGATGGTCCGGGCCACAGTCGCCCGAGGCGTTGCGATGCGCCGGGTTCGAATCGTTTCCGAGCCGGTCACCGAGTACATCCGCTACGAGCACGCCGGGACCATCGTCAACGTCACCGCCGGCGAGCAGGTCCGCTGGCTGCCGCGCCGCCGCGCCTCCGACCTCGCACTGCCCGGGAACGACTTCTGGCTGTTCGACCGGACCACGGTACGCTTCAACCACTTCACCGGCGACGGCGCCTCCGCCGGATCGGAGATGCGCCATGAGCCAGCCGTCGCGAAGCTCTGCGCGGACGCGTTCGAGGCCGTGTGGGAGCGCGCCGTGCCGCACGAGCAGTACACCCTCTGACACCCGACCGGACAACGAGCCCAGTGCCCGCCTCCCCGTCCTCCAGCGCCCAGGAAGCCCGCCTGGCCGTCGCCGCGCGGCTGCGTGAGATCATGCAGGACGCCGGCCTGCAAGGACGGGAGCTGGCCGCCCGGTGCGGCTGGGACGGCGCCAAGACCTCCCGCATCGTCAACGCCCGCACTGCGCCCTCGGACGCCGACATCCGCACCTGGTGCGCGGCCTGCGGCTCCGACGACCAGGCCGAGGACCTGATCGCCGCCAACCGGGCTGTGGACTCCATGTACGTCGAGTGGCGCCGCCTCACCCGTACGGGCCTGCGCCGCCTCCAGGAATCCGCGACCCCCCTCTACGAGCGCACCCGGCACTTCCGCTCCTACTCCTCCCGCGTCGTGCCGGGCGTCCTGCAGACCGAGGCATACGCCACCGCCCTGCTCACCACGGTCGCAGACTTCCGTCGCACTCCCGACGACGTCGCCGACGCCGTGAGGGCGCGCATGGCCCGCTCCCACGTCGTGCGCACCGGCCGCCACCGCTTCGCGATCCTGGTGGAGGAGTCCGTCCTCTACTACCGCCTCGGGACCGTCGCGACCATGGCCGAGCAACTGGAGCACCTACGGGCCGCTATGACGTTGCCGACCGTCTCACTCGGCGTCATCCCGTTCACCGCGCAGCGCACCATGTGGCCTGTGGAAACGTTCAACATCTTCGACGACACCGAGGGCGGGGTGGAACTGCTGTCCGCGCAGGTGACCCTCACCGCACCTAGCGATCTCTCGCTCTACGCGAGCGCGTTCGAGAGACTCAACGGCTTCGCGGTCCACGGTGCCAAGGCACGGGCCCTGATCTCCAGGGCCGCCGCCTCCCTGGGCTGAACTTCTGCAAACACGTGCAAACACGTTGAACGTGAATACCGTCACTCCCTACGGTCTATCCGTCGCCCACGGTGACGGGCCGGATGGCCGGGCCTTCCCAGTGCGGGTGGCGAGTTCGGCGCCGGTGCGTGGGCCCGCCCCCGCAGGGCCCACGCACCGGCCGCCGTCAACGACAGAACGGAGCCCACCATGACCACCCACCCCGCGCCCCGCCCACCGGGTGTGGCCCCGCCGACGGCGGCGTCGAGGAACGGGAGAGGAACAGCGAAGGCCGTCGACAGCCACGCGCCTCCGTCGGCTGCGGACACTGCCGAGACGTCGTTGCCCTACGAGCCGCAGTCCGCCACTGCGGCGCGCCGCCACGTGCGCACGACCCTGCAGGGCTGGGGCTTTGAGAACCTGGCCGAGGCCGCCGAGCTCATCACGAGTGAGCTGGTCGGCAACGCCGCGAACACCGGCTGCTGCCTGAAGATGACCGTCACCGTCGCCCGCGTCACCGACCAGTGCGTGAGGATCAGCGTCCGCGACGGCTCCCGGGTCCTGCCGTGCCTGATCGATGCCGGCCCCACCGCCGAGTCCGGCCGTGGCATGGCCCTCGTCCACCACCTCACCGGTGGCCACTGGGGCGCCACCCCCGAACCGCACGGCAAAACCGTTCACGCCGACCTGCGAACCCGGCCGCCGGCCGCCGGCTGACGTCCGGGGAGCGCGGCATGCACCAGGTCCACGACGAGCGACTCGGGGCTGACGGCCTACCCGGCCACGAACACCACCACCCTGCGGCGCACGAACCTCGGTCGGCAGGCGGTGCTCTTGATGCGAGGTGTGTGCCGGTCGGCCCGCGGGAGGTCCGGTGGCGCCCGTGTGCGGGATGCATGCAGGTCACGGTCCTCGTGGGATGCGAGGACCGTGACCTGTTCAGCGCTCAGTCGTGGTGGGGGGAGCGGGTTGTGGTGTCAGGGTGTCCGCTCGGGCTGGATCGTCCACTGCTGGTTGGCCTGGAGGCCGGGGCAGTCCCAGATTCCGAGGCGTGTCCCCTGGACGGTGGCCCAATCGGGCAGTTCCAGGCACTTGCCGCCCGGGTTGCCGTCGTCAACGGTGGCGGGCAGGTAGATAACCACCGAATCGTCCTGCTCGGAGGCCCGGCCTGCGGCCGCGTCCTGGTGACCGACCGGCCGATCGGCGCCGTCGTCGTCAACGGCGCCCGCTACACGATCACTGGCGTTCCCGTCCCGGCCCACCGCGCTATCGCGGCGGAGGGGGACGGGCGCGGCCTGTAGGACCTTGTCTGGTCGTCAGGTGGCCGGCGTTCGGAGATCAACGGCGGCCACCTCGGCGACGATGAACCACGGTTTGTGGCCGTCCCGCCTGCACTCGATCTTGAGTCGCAGTGGCTTGTTCTCCCACTGCCGCGTCCAGGAGCCGGTGTTCCAGTGCGGTGCGAGGCTCGGCTCCATCGCGAGCGGCTGGTGATCCCCGGCCTCCAAGGCGAACGTTCCCGAGACCCGGCCGAGCCGGTCGGCCTCATTGACGCCTGGCTTCAGGCGCAGCGGCGACCACACGACCGCGGCGAGTTCCTCCTCGGACGGTGAACCACCGAGGTGGGAATGCCCGGTGTGGTCGACGCCGGCCTCGTTCTGCACGGTGACGACGACTTGGTCCAGGCGGTCCAGGCCGACGGGGCCGGTCAGCTTGACCTGAAGAGTGCTCGTGTCGGGCACGAAGGTGAGCTGGATCTGCGGGGTGAGTTCCCGGTGCCAGCGGTCATGCTCGATCGCGGCAAGCGAGTCGGCGGTGCGGTTCGCGGCCCGCGAAGCCTCGTTCGATCGACGAGACGACAAGAGGGCGAGTCCTGTGGCTATCGCACTGCCGAGCGCGCTGGCGGTGCCCAGAAAGGTGGCGAGCGGAAAAGTCATGGCGGAGGCTACCAACCCCCGCTGACAATGCGCCTGCCTGTGTCAGGACAGGTCTGGCGCGCTCGGAAAGGCGGATGACGGAGACCAGGGGGCGCGTGGCGCTGGTACGCGCCCTTTCCTCTTTGGATCCAAGAGCGGACGCCCGTAGCATTTGGTTATGTTCTACTGTTTGGGGGAGCTCTCGTGATAATCAGTATCGGCGGTGAGCGGGTCGAGGTGCACGACGATCTTGGTCGGGCGCTGCTCGCGGCGCTGCGTGGCGAGCGGTTGGTGGAGCCGCCGCAGGCCTCCGACTTCGATGAGCTGACCGCCCTGGTGGCTGGCATTGGCCGGGTCATCCAGCACTTGGGCGTGGTCAAGGAGTTGGCGATGTCGCGCGCGGACGCCAGCGACAGCTATTCCAACCGGCGCGCCCTGGGACTTGCGGCCGGCATGGCGCCCTCGCAGCTGGGCCGGGTGCTGGAGGGCCACGGGTTGCCGCGCGACCGCCGGGCCGGCGGCGTGGACCTGGCGGTTGCGTTCCGCACGACCGACGACGGTGTGCTGCACCTGGCCGCCGAGGACGAGGTGGCCGACCTGCCGTCGTTCACCTTGGCGTCCAGCCCCGCACAGGACGGGGTCGAGCCCACCGGGTTCGCCGGCCGGGAACTCGAGTTCTACTACCGGCCGCAGGTCCCGATCGCGGTGGCCGACCTCGGACGCACCGCTGGCTACACCCTGCGCCCCGACCGGGGCCCGATCGCCTGCCTTACCGAGCAGGTTTTCGACGCCCTGTTCGGCGACCCCCGTGTCGACCCGACCCGACCCAACGGACGCTGAGGAGACCGGCCCTGATGTCGGATGACCTGTTCGACTCCGTGGATGCCCTGCTGGCGGCCGTCAACACTGGCCTGCCGCTGCCGGCTGAGCGGGCGCGGCTGCGTCTGGCGGCTGGGCTGACGCCCGCGCAGATCGCGGCGGCGCTGCGGGTGGACTCGGCTCTGGTGAAGGGCTGGGAGGACGGATCCGCCGTCCCGGGCCCGGACATCGCCCCGGCCTACGCGCGGCTTTTGGCGGGCCTGGCGGAGCGCTTCCCCGCCGCGCAGCCCGCAGCTGCTCCCGGCCCGGCTGTGCCGCAGGCGTTCACCGCCCCGGCGCCCGCCCAGGAGGCCACGGACGGCCTGGTGGTCCCGCTGCTCGACCAGAACCCGGACGGCTCGCTGGTGATGGGACCGGCGGCGCCGTGCGTGCAGTGCGGCCAGCCCTCCGTCTACCGGGCCCAGGGCCGCCCGATGCACCTGGGCGGGTTCTGCCGCCCCGCCGCCCCGGCGCCCGAGGCCGCCGCCACGGCCGTCCAGCAGCCTGTCCCGGCTCCGGCGGACCAGGCTCCGACCGCCTCGGCCCCGGCCGCGCCCGCTTCTGTCGCCTCGGCGCCGGTCCGGCCCGCACCCACCACGTCCCCGGCTCCGACAGCCAAGGCGCGCCCGGCGACGTCCCGTCCCGCCAGCCGCCCGGCTGCACCGCGCTCCTCCGGCCCGACCGCTGCTCCGTCCGCTGCTGCTGCGCGTTGGTGGCCGGCGGTCGCGCTGGACGTCGCCGACGGCGGTGGCTGGGTGCTGGACGTCCCGCAGGTCCCGGCCCCGGCCGGGACGAAGCTGGGTGACTGGTTCGCGTGGTTGGGCACCGGGCTGCCGCTGCGCGTCGACCGGTCCCACCCGGCCGGACGCGGGGGCGACGGCATGGTCTGCCTGACCGCTGCCGCGCTCAAGCAGCTCGGCCTGCCCACCGCACTCCCGACCACGGAGAAGGCCCTGACCGCGCTGCACACCAAGTTGGTGAAGGCCGCCGCCACGGTCGGCATGGAGATCAGCGACCAGATCGGCCCGTCCTTCCACGTCTTCCGGCGTGCCGGGTCGGCCGGTGGTCCGAAGACCTCGGTGCGGGTCACCATCGCGCCGTGGCTGGGCCAGGGCGACGGCCGCCAGCAGGCCGTCAGCGCGCTGGCCGCCCCGCTGGCCACCGCCCCCGACGGCGCCAAGGATGGGCTCACCCTGGCCCGCCGCTACCGCGCCTTCACCACCGACCTCGGTGTCGCCCCCGGCGCGACCACCGCCTCCACCGCGATGCTGCTCCTGGACGCGGTGCGACCCCGGGTGGAGTGGACCCGGGACCAGGTGACGGGGGAGTGGTCCTCGCATCTGCGCGAGGGCGCCCTGCCGACCGGGGACCTGTGCGTGCCCCCGGCCGCCGGCGCCCGCCACCCGCTCACCCGCGAGCTGCTCTCGCGCGGTGAGGCGCTGTGCGAGGAGGAGGACTACAAGTGGTGGGCCCGCGAGCTCACCCCCGACGAGGCCGCCCGCCCGTGGGCGGTCGCGGTCGACGTCTGCGCCTCCTACCTGTCCGTCACCGACTCCCTGCGCCTGCCGATCGGCCCGTACCAGTACGTGGAGCACCCGGCCTGGGACGGCAAGACCGCCGGCCTGTGGTGGTGCGACTTCACCACCACCGAGACCGACCCCCTGCTGCCGCACCCGGCGACCTTCCACGGCCAGCCCCCCACCGGACCCGGCTGGTACGCCACCCCGACCGTCGCCTACATGGCCACCACCTACGGCTTCGACCCGGCCACCATCACCGTGGCGTACCTCAGCACGCATACCGCTCCGCTGCTCAAGGAGTGGACCGGCCGGATCCGCGCCGGGTACAAGCGCGCCTACGCCGACCTTGGCCTGACCGACGGCCAGAGCCCGACCGAGTTCCTGGCCGCCTACGCGGTCCACAAGGACACCGGAGGTGACCCGGTCCGCGCGGACGCCCTGGTCCTCGCCGGGCTCTACAAGTCCATCTACAAGGGCGGGATCGGCAAGTGGGCCGACTCGGCCCGCCACCTCGACGACGCCACGTGGCTGGAGAAGATCGCCGCCGCCTGGTCCTACCGCCCCGAGCTGCGCTTCCACATCATCGCCGCCGCCCGCATCGCCGCCCACCGCCGCCTGCGCAAGACCTTCCAGCTCACCGGCCGGGCCCCCTTCGCGGTCAACGTCGACTCGTACCTGTACGCCGCCGACGACCCCTCCCCGCTGGAGCTCCTGCCGGTCAAGGAGGACGGCACCCCGGTCCCCGGCGCGCTGCGCCTGGGCATCGCGCCGGGCAGCCACAAGCACGAGTCCTCGATCCCGCTGGCGGCCGTGGTCGAGGTGATGGAGCGCCGGGAGCACCCCTCCAAGCTGGTCCACCACTACACCACCGACGGCATCGCGCTCCGGCAGGAGCAGGCCGGCACCGACATTGAGGAAGGCGGGAACTGATGGCGGGCAAGGGGTTGTTCGGCCGGGTGCGTGAGGCGCTGTTCCCCTCCCGGAAGGCGCCGGTGCAGTCCACGACGCAGGCCGGCCAGGTGCGGGAGCGCAAGTACGGCGGGAACACCAAGGCCATGGCCGCCGCCTACGGCGTCGTGCCGCGCACGGTGCTCCGCTGGATCGACGGCACCCGCCACCCCAAGGGGGAGGACGCCGAGCGGCTGCAGCGCGAGGCGGTCGATGTGCAGACCACCGAGCGGGGCCGGGAGCGCAAGGCCAAGCAGCTGGCCCAGCGCGGCACGGTCTCCGGGGTCGGGGCCCGGGTCGGCCGCGCCGTGAGCTTCGAGATCCGCGGCTCGGACGCCGTCCGGGCCCGCGACATCCAGCTGAACCTGACGGGCGAGCAGGCCGCCGCCCTGGCCCTCGCCGAGGACGAGGGCGAGGTGCGGCAGATCGTCGGTCAGGCCCTCGCGGACTATTTTAACGGTGGCGCCGGCTACGGCGGCTTCACCGCCGACGACTTCGACTTCGACCCCAACGACTTCGACCTAAGCTGATCACCCCCGCCCGGGTGCCGGGGGTGCAAGATCGGTTGGTCCGGTCCGCGCTGGACAGCGGCGCCGCTCCTGCTCGCCGTCTCGCCCGTGGCGCTGCCCGTAGGTCGGATGGCTCGGTGTGTCGGTGGTGGCTGCAAGACTGATGATATGGCTGGAGACTCACAAGGGGCGTTCGACGACGCGGTGCGGGTGGGGAACGCCAACGCGCAGCTGATCGAGATGGCGCGGCGTCACTGCCTGCGCATGACGTTCACCCCGTGTGGCGGGCAGGGGTACGCGGAGGCCGCGACCGGCCTTCCGATCAACATGCGCCAGGTCGGCTGTCCCGTGGCCATCGGCGGCGCGAGTGTGAACCTGGAGCTGGTCGTGGGGGAGTTCTACGACCAGCACTGCGTCGGCTGCGAGCTACGCGACCCGACCGGTGACGTCCCGAACCTGGCGACCCTCATGGACGAGCGGAAGGCCAAGGCCGCTCGGGCGAGGGACGCGGCCGAGGAGCGCACGCGCCAAGCTCACGCCGACTGGGAGCAGCGGGTCGAGCGCCGGCGGAGCCTGCGGGTCGGCGTCGATCCGGCCATGGCGAGTGCCCTGGACGACATCGGTGTCCTGGACGCCGATCCGGCCGCAGACTTCGACGTCACGGCACGGGACGCGGCGAGGCGACGGCTGAACGCCCTCGCGGAGCGCAGCGCGCACCTCTTCACCGCCGCTGTCATCGACGTGGCGGTAAGGCTGGTGGTCGATCACGGTGTTGACGACCTGCTGACCCCGCTGCGGCACATTGCCCGGCACGATGACGACATTGCCCCACTCGTCCTAGACGCGGCGATGACCGCGCTGCGGCGCGCCCCGGTTCCGGACGCCGGCCGCTGCCTGGCCGACCTCCTGCTGCCGGCCGGGACAACGGACCTGGACGAGACGGTGATCGAGGCCCTGGTCCGACTCGCCGAGTCCCCGCAGGATCACATCACCTCGCCGCGCGCCGGTGGTGCGGGGGACGCGAGCGGCCTGCGCGCGGCAGCGGACATCGCGCCGGAGCGGGTGGTGAAAGTGCTGAAGCGCATGCTCCCCCAGCCCGTCCCACCGGCCGGATTCATCCTCCCGCCGGGCAGCGCCGCCGCCCCTGCACCCGATGCCGCCACAAGGGACAGTCGGCGGTGCGCGGCCTCGAGCGCGATCACGGCGCTCGCCCAGACCCATCCGGCGCTCGTGGCGCCGCTGGTGAGGCCGCTGCTGCTGAGCCTGGGCGTGGGCAACGCGGACCGATTCGACCAACAGTCCACCACCACCGCCCAGCAGGCGCTGGCGACCATGCTCGTCCTCGACGCAGGAGACGTCACCGACCAGGTGGAGGCTATTGGCCACGGTGTGGGAGCCGAGCACCGCGAGCGCCTCTTCGGTGTCCTCCAGCAGGCGGAGCGCCTGATCGACCCCCATGACCGGTGGCGCACCTCGCGCGACCCTGTCCTCGAGCCGCAACGCCGCCGGGACATCTACGACGCCCTGCTGTCCAAATCGTTGACCCGCGCCAGCGGGGATTGGGGAGACGAAGTACGCACGGCAGCTGCTGAGCTGATCAAGAGCCTCGCCGAACTGCATCCCGAGTGGGCGCGCGACCAGCTTCCGGCGCTCCTCGGCGCCGTCCTGCTCCTCATAAGTTCCGACGAGGATCTGGCCGCGGGCACCGCCGGAGCAGCTCTCCAGACCGCTACCAGTCCCTCGGCGGCCGTTCTGCACCACCTGGAGCGGCAGTCCCGCCGGATTGCCTTGCGTTCGACCGGGCAGTGCCTGCTCCGCGCGATCGAGTCCGTTGCCCGCGTGGACGCCGCCGGTGTGAGCTCCGCCCTGATTGAGACGATCGCGGACGAGCGAGCGAGCCAGCGCGGCAGCGCCGTGGCGTGGTGGCTGCTGCCAGGGCTGGGAGACCTCGGGCAGCGACATGGGCAGGAGCCGGCCGTCCTGCACGCCATCCTCCCCGTGCTCCACTCCTACCTCGTCGACGTCGACGCATCGCTGCGCGGGGCCGCGCTGTCGGCGTGGGCGAAGATCGGGGCCAGCCACTCGCTCCCGTCTAGCCTGGCCGACCTCCTGCCCGCACTGTTGCCGGACCGCCACGTCGTGGTCATCGACGCTCTCCTCGGCGCCGCAGTCAACCTTGAGTGGAGCGACGCCGACCGCTACAGCCTTCTCCGCTACGCCTTGGAGATCTGCCAGGGGGTCGACGCCCGACAGCACGCGGGGACGCTGAAGAAGTCGATGGACGCGCTCTCGGAGCTGGCCCGAACCGGCAGCGAGGACCTGCGCGCCAGCGTCGACCAGATCATCCTCGACCGTGCCGCCGACCTCGATGGCTACGACCTCGAGGAAGCCCTGCAGCGCCCCTGGCTGCCTGCGACCACCCGCATCACCGCGATGGCCGCGCTGCGCTTGCGACAGGCCCGTGACCTGAGGATCAACGACCGCTTCAACAACGGCGGCGACGACGAGCTGTGCGCGCTGCTGGACTGCGGCCCTGGCCTGGACGGCCTTCCCGTCGAGGACCTGAAGGCCGCGGCCGTCGAACTGGCCCCAGAGCGCCCGCTCGGCGCTGCCGAGTTCGCCGAAGTTGCCCTGGCGGGCCGCCCGCCCCGCCGACGCGGCAGCCATCATGACCGCCGTCGCGGCAGTAACCCCTTCCACCCCCGCCTACCGCCCGCACCAAGCGGTGATCCAACTCGTCGCTGCGGCAGCAGCGTTCGACGCCGCCGTGGTCGACGGGTCGGAGCAGGTCGACCAGGCGGCCACCGCGCTCGCCCAGGCAGCCGACGCCCTCGACGCAGCCGTCCCCGGCGACGATCTGAAGCTCGCGGACCAGGCACGGACCCGCATCACCATGCGCTACCTCCTCTCTGGCCGTACCACCTTGGCCGCACTGTCGCCCGCCCTGAAGACGATCGTGGAGACTGCGGCGGGACCGGGCCAGGACCCGGCCGCAGCCCAACGCCACCGCGCCCAGCTCCTTCAGAAGGCAACCGCCGACCTGAAGGCCTCCGCCCCGCACAACACCGCCACGGCCGACTATCTCCGCCACTTCGCGGGGCTCACCGCTCTGGCCTGCCAACTGCTGGAACTCGACGCCGCCGAACTCGACGCCGACCACACCACCGTCAGCGCCCGCGCCCAAGCCGTACGCCGCCGCGCGGAGATGCTCACCGACCAGGTGCGGGAGCGATTCGACGAACAGGACCCCCTTGCCGGCCCGCTCCTCGCCGCCCTCGCACACGCCGCGACGATCACCGACGGCAGTGCTGTCACCGGCGCCCTCGCCGCCTGGGCCGCCTTGCTCCTGCCCCTGTCCGTCACCCGCGGACCGCGACGAGTGCGCACATCCCACCAGCCCACCCCAGAAGCCGCCCCACAGGCCGAAGTGGCCGTCGTCCTGGCCAGCATCGACGACCACCTCATCACCGGCCCCCAGGTGCTACGCCCCACCACCGTGTACGAATTGCGGCTCGACGTGCAGCCCGGACCGTGGCCGGACTGGGCCCAGGTCCTTGAAGCCGACCTGCTCAGCCGGTTCACCCCGGCCGAGGCGGAGACCCCCACTTACACCTGGCGGCGCCCCACCGACCTAGCGCAGGAGACCTTCAGCGCGACAGGCACCCTCATCCTGCGGTTCGGCCTACCCGCGGGGCGGCCGGCCCCTCCGTTCCTGGTCCGGCTGCGCTGGCGCGGCACCAAGGACGGCCAGCCGGTCGTCGAGGACCTCGACGTTGCCGGGCACCGCGAGATCCGCTGCCGGCCCTTCGACGCTTCCAGAGACTTCCTGACCGACTTCCCCGTCTTCGACGAGCGGCTGCTCGCCTTGTACGAACGCCTCCACCAGGCCGGCTACGACGACGCCCACCTGCAGGCGTTCTGCCGCCTGTTCACCGCGATCTGCCGTGTCGGCCTGGTGATGACCTGGAACAAGCAGTACAAGCGCGGCACCCATGTCACCGAGCGGAAGTTCCACGACGACCTATACGCCCAACTGCAGGCGGAGCCCGAACTCGGCGGCCGGCTCGAACGCGGGACACCGTTGGCGCTCGGCTTCCTCGACGTGCGGCACGACGGGATCACCGCGGAACTGAAAGTGGAACGCAAGACACCCGTCTCCCAGGCCACTGCGCCGAAGTACATGGGGCAGCCCACCCAGTACGCGGCGGCAGACGGCGCGCGCCTGTCCATCTTGTGCATCTTGGACATGAGCAAGAAGTCCTCGCCCATCGGCGTACCGGAGAACTACCTGTTCACCCTGCAGCCAGCCCTCCACGGGCTCGACAACCCGGAGGCCCCCTCCCTGGTGGCGGCGATCGTCGTCAACGGGAACCTGCCCACCCCCAGCTCCTGGTCACGCCGCCGAATTGCTGTCCAGCCTTCGTAGGCCGCAGATGCGGCGCCCGTCCTCGCTCTGTTCGCAGATGGTGGGTCTACTGGAAGTACCAGAATGACGCCCGCGCGGCGTCGATCGTCAGGGCTTGTCAGCAGGCAGGGGGAGGCGCGGCTCCTGGTGGACCGTCCGGCTGGACGACAACGACGGGGACGGCTGGCGCGAGTACGACGATTCGGTGCCGGTCGTCGCGACCGAGCGTGAGCGGGTGGCCGCCCTGATCTCCGGCCTGGACGATCCGTAGTGGGAGGTGCGGGTGCTGCACGCCGAGCTCTACCCGGTGAAGGACCGCGCCGCCTGAGTGCTGGCCGCCGCGCGGCTGTCGCGGTCCTCTGTCGCGCGGGTGCTGCCGCGCCCTGCGACCTGCACGGATAGGTGCTTACTCCGGTGCGTGACTGGGGCACGACAGCCGCGCGCGACGCGGTCTTGGAGGCGGCCATCGCGTGGGGGAGGACCGTGAACTACCGCGTCCTCGGGCGTCGGCGGTTCTCTTCCGGCGTCAGCAGCCCGAGTTGGGCATGCTCCGTCCAGTGTTCGCGCCAGCGCCCGGCCTGCCCCCGATCGACCAGCTCGCCAAGGCCCTGAGCAGTCGATGGAGTCATTCCGATGCTTCCCCAGCCGCCCTCGCTCTCGGCGAAGGTCTGGCTGATGTCGTTGAACGACGGGCCGCGGAAGTAGCTCACATGCAGGTTCTCCGTACTCAACGGCACTCCGGACTCATCGGATACCAAAGTCCCGCTGGACACACGTTGGGCCAGGTACGCGGTGGTCAAGTCATCGACCTCCATACGCAGCACGTTACGTACTTGCGAGTCGAGGCTGGGGGCTTTCAGGCAGGTCTTGTACGAGAAGTCGATGGTGCTGCCGTCCTCCCGGATCACCTCGAAACCCGGAAACCTACCGATCAAGGGCGGAGCGATGCGGATGTCCGCCACGCCCACACCGATCTTGTCGGTCGCCTCATGGTGCATGGCGAGGAGATCCCGCACGAGCTCGAAGTCTTCGCCGGACAGCACGGTTCCGACCGGGTGACCATGCAGCACAGCCTGTACCGCCTTCTCAGCCTCCCCCTTTGTCCGGTATAGACGCGATCCGATCCGGAACACGGGCATCCCTTACTCCTAAGCTCAACTGCACAGGAAATGCTCACGATAGGACTCGGCGACGCGCTCCCGGGAGCGTTTCACCCCCGCGTCCGCCAGCCGGAGCGCGCCGACGCTTCTGGTGCAGGCGCCGCCCGGGACTGTCTGCGGCTTCCATCGGAGGCGGTCCGGGCGGCGAACGCTGGGCTGCGCCCGTGCTGGACATGCCGGGGCTCGATCGGGGGCGACGAGGACTCGGAACTGGAGCTGACGGAGAAGGCCGGCCCCGACCGGCTGGAGTGCCCCGGCTGCGAGCACGAGCGCCAGGAGAAGCGGCTCGGGCCGCTGGTGCTGCCCGCGCCGACCAAGCGCGAGCAGGTCGCCGCCCTGGTCTTGGGCCCAGACGATCCGTGGCGGGAAGTGCGGGTGCTCCACGCCAAGCTCTACCCGGTGAAGGACCGCGCCGCCTGAGTGCCGGCCAACGGGAGGCTGGCGCGGGTGCTGTCACCTGTGCGGACGGGCGCGTTCTCCCATCCGTGGTCGGCACGCGATACCCACCCAGCACAGATCTGTCAGAGCGGCGTGCAAGCATCCAGGCCAGAGAATGCAAGGAGTTGACGCGATGCCAGCTGCTCTGACACATGAAGAGGCCGAGCGGCGCGCTCGTGCAAGGGGTTGGATACCAGAGGGTAGGTTCCCCGGGGCAGAGAAGCGGTGGCCTGGCCACTGTGAGCACTGTGGCCTGCCTGGGGAGCCGTTCTTCCGAAACTTCGCCTCACCGAACTCGAAACAGCTGCCGTGTCGCCCGTGCAGTGGTGCGATGAAGTACACAGAGCGAGAAGCGCGGGCTTTAATGGCCGAGCGCGGTCTGACCCCCCTGCTCCCAGTGCCGTACCCGGGCAACACGGTTCCGTGGGAATCCGAGTGTGGGAACTGCCGCCAGGTAACGGCGCCGACGCTGGCGAGCGTGCGCAAGGCGATCAATCGGGGGCAACCGAAATGCTGTGACCTGTGCCGTCGCAACGCGCCCATTACGCAGAGGGCTGCGGTGGATCTACTTCTTCGGGCTGGTGCGGAGCCGCTGGAACCATACCCCGGCGTCAAGATTCGCTGGAAGGCACGATGCCTGAACGACAAGTGCCGGCAGGTCATCTGGGCGCTTCTGGACAGCATCAAACACGCGGGCACTGGCGCATGCGAGTCCTGCGGCGCCTATGGGATCAAGGCCGACGATGACGCGCTCGTCTACCTGATTGTCCATCGAGCACTTGGGGCTGTGAAAATCGGCATCGCGAAGGCTGGCAGTAGGAGGCTCGCGCTGCACGCTGCTCAGCGATGGGAAGAGATCATCCAGATCCAGCTCATCGGCCGAGACGCGCGAGCAGTCGAGCGCGCCGTCCTTCAGAAGTGGGCCAGGCTCGGACTGCCCTACGGTGTAAGTCCGACCGACATGCCCCATGCTGGTTACACGGAGACCGTTAGCCTGTCTGCCCGGTCGGAGGCTGAGGTCCGCGACGATCTTGCCCGAGCGCTCCGGGGAATAGGCTTGGCTTATCCCTGACTCCGAAGGCGAGCGGCGCGGCTCCTGGCGGCCGCTCCTGCACCCCGAGTGGTCCGGCTCGGCGTCCGGTTATTGCCAGCGGATGCCGAGTTGGGTGAGGCGTGCGGCGCGGGCGGTGGGGATGTCGGCGCGGCGGCTGCGGCTGTTGGCGATGAACAGGCCGAGGCTGATCTGCGCCGTGGTGCCGTCGTCCAGCTCCAGGGTCTCTTTGTGCTTGCGGGGGACGTTCAGGTGGCCCTCGCGGGCCCGGTACTGGGCGGCGGCGGCGAGGTTGCGGGCCTCCTTCTCCGCGTGGCTCACCTTTCCCGCCGGCTTCTGCTCGGCGGGCAGGGGCTCGAGGCCGAGGACGTGTTCCAGGGCCCACTGCTGGGCGGTGTTGAGCTTGTCCCAGCCGATCTGCTGGGCGCGGGCCCATCTGGCGAGGTCCTCGCCCTGGACGACGATGCTGCCCGGTTCGGCCCCGGCGAGCGTGCCGCCGGCCTTGATGTGGCGCCAGGACAGGGTGAAGGCGCGGTGCCAGTCCACCGGCCACCCGGCCGGGCACCAGGCCGGGTCGATGGCGTCGAGGGCGGCCTTGCGTTCGGCGGTCAGCGTGCCGGTCCAGTCGAGGCCGGTCTCACCGGCCTCGGCACGGCGCTGGAGGGCTTCGGTGCGCCGCTGGGCGGTGCGCAGGTTCTTCATGATGGTGCCGACCGGCCGCCCACCCCAGACGGCCTCGTTGGGCGGGCAGGCGTGCCCGTGCTCGGCCGCGTACCCGGCGACCACGGTGAGGTTGTCGGTGAAGGCGGTGTCGAACGCGGACCACGCCATCCCGAGCTCGTCCAGCTCCTTAACCCGCTCCGGGCCGAGGACGTCGGCGGCCTTGTAGCGGCGCTGGTCGGCCACCCACACCCCGAGCCGGTGCCCGGACGGCGCGGCGTAAGCGTAGGGCACCTTCACGTCGCCGAACGTCTTCCGGTAGGCGCGCAGCTCCTCCAGGCCCCGTCGGAACTCGGCCCGCTCCGGCTCCAAGACCCGGGTGCGGATGAACGCCGCGATCACCGCCGGGTCGCGCTGGGTGGAGAACTGCAGCAGCTGCGCCTCCCCGGCAGCTGAGCGGCGCTCCTCCGGCTCCCCGGCATGCTTCGGCTCCCTCGGCGGCCGGGTCTCGGACTGCGGCAGGGCCAGGCGCTCGACGGCGGCCGCGTCGTGCGCCCGCAGCGCCATGAGCAGCTTGGACAGCCCGTCGTATGCCTTCGAGGTGAGCAGCTGGTCGCCGTTCTCGCCGGCCCCGAGCAGCACCGGCACGACGATCGTGGCGACCTTGCCGCTGCCCGGGTGCATCCGCAGGGCCCGGCCGACGGCCTGGACTAGGTCGACCATGGAGCCGCGTACGTCGGCGAAGAACACCGCGTCGCAGTCGAAGGTGTCCACGCCCTCGCTCAAGACCTTGACCGAGGCCAGGACGTACCGCAGCAGCCGCCACCCGTCGTCCCTGACCAGCGAGGCGAACGTGCCCAGCACGGCCCGCCGCTCGGCGGAGGTGTGCTCGGCCTCCAGCCAGCTCGTGCCGACCAGTGCCGGGTTCGGGTGCAGCGCGGGGTCCTGCTCCCACAGCACCCGGGCGACATCGCCAAGGCCGGTGCTCAGCGCCCTCGCCTCGGCCACCATGTGGTGGAAGGACAGCACCCGGCTCAGGTCCCACTCCGCGCACGCGGTCAGCAGAGCGGTCTGCAGGGCCGCCAGCCGGGCTCCCCTGTACTCCACCGACATCTCGTGCGCACCGCGCTGCTCCAGGCCCTGCAGCACAGGGTCCGAGACGTCCACGCACACGATCCGGTACGGCGCGATCACCCCGTCCGAGATCGCCGTCCCGAGCGGGTAGTCGTGGGCGACGGGCCCGAACAGCGCCTCGTCGTCCATGGAGGCGATCAGCTCGGCCGACTCGATCCCGGCCGCCGCCGCCCGCAGCCGATCCGTCTCCTTCACCGCCCACAACCGCGGCGTGGCCGTCATGAACAACCTGCGGTCACACGGAATCCGCGCGTTGTCCAGGATCGCCGCCCACGGCCGCCCGGCCTGCCCGGAGACCCGGTGCGCCTCGTCCGTTTTACCGGCGGTGGAGTTGCATGGAAGGCCGCTGACCTTGTGGTCCACGTGACATGCATGTGCGCGACGTGACTGTTCCGGTTGCTGATGCGGGATGCGCCCTGCGTCCCGTGAGAACCAGCCTTGGCGACGAGGGAGGTTCCTTCCGGGCGGTGTCTTCGCCGGTGGAACTGGAGCCGTGTCGGTTAGTTAGGACGGCTCGTTGGTGGTGGCAGGGCTTCCGCTTGGGGCTGCTGTTCGGGTCGCGCTCCGCGGTGTCTGGTCCGTGCCGCGTCGCGGGCCGGTACGCCGGGCTTTCGGCCAATGTTCTGCGGCGGTGTGGTTGGCCGTCTCAAGCTCGTCGGTGCTCATCGTGCGGTAGGCCCGCAGGATGTCGGCGATAGCGTCGGGGGAGAGGCGCGCGTTGATCACGAGGGCTGCGAGCAGTTGGGAGCGGTTTACGTTCTCGCCGGCTGCGAGTCCTGCTGCCACCAGCAGGTCCAGGCGCTCGTCGACGGCGTCGGGCCAGGTGACGAGCGCATTGCGGCGCCGGGCGCGCCATGCCAGTTCCATCTCGCGCCTCTCTGGCTGGCAAGTCTATGTTCAATATATATTGATGCGATGGTGACGATGCTGCAAGCCCGACCGGGAGAGCGTTCGGCGGAAGAATACGAGCCGCCCGCTGGGGTCCGGATCGCGGGGCGTGTGCTGACGCCGACGCCGGTGTTTGATACCTACTGGCGCTTCGCGGCGGTGCGGCAGCAGGTGTACTTGGCGCGGCTGGGGGAGGTCCCGGCGTCTGCGATGTCGGACCCTGTGCTGGCGCAGCACCGGTTCACCAATTGCTTCCGCGCGGCGGACCGGGTGAGCCAGTACCTGATCGGGGAGGTGTCCTACCGCGGCGACCAGGACTGGCAGGAGGTGTTCTTTCGAACCCTGCTGTTCAAGGTTTTCAACAAGATCACCACCTGGCAGCTCCTGGAGGAGCACCTGGGGGAGGTCACCTGGCATGGTTACGACTTCCTGACCGTGGATCGGGTGCTGTCAGGAGCGTTCGCGGCGGGGCAGCGGCTGTACTCCGCGGCCTACATCACGCCGCCACCGTCGTTGGGCGAGCAGCGCAAGCACAGCAACCACCTGCGCCTAGTCGAGATGATGATGGACCGCGGCGCGCCGGAGCGGGTGCAGGAGGCCACGTCGATGCGTGAGGCCTACCAGGTTCTGCTGGACTTCCCGGCCCTCGGCCCGTTCCTGGCGTACCAGTACCTGATCGACCTGAACTACGCGGCTGGCCTGTCGTTCTCTGAGATGGACTTCGTCGTGCCCGGCCCAGGGGCGCGGGACGGGATCCGCAAGTGCTTCGGCGCGGCGGCGAGTGGCATCGAGGCCGAGGTGATCCGCTACATGGCGGACACGCAAGCCGAGCACTTCGCCCGTCTCGAGCTCTCCTTTGGGGGGCTTCGTGGACGTCCGCTTCAGCTGATCGACTGCCAGAACCTGTTCTGCGAGGTCGACAAGTACGCACGGGTGGTCCATCCGGACATCGCCGGGATCAGTGGCCGCAGTCGCATCAAGCAGCTCTATCGCGCGGACAGCGCTCCTTTGACGGCGTGGTTCCCGCCGAAGTGGGGCATCAACCAGTCTGGCTGACAGATGTGAAGTCGGGGTTGCGCTGGTCAGGCCGCGAGCCGGGACTGGCCGGACAGGACGGGTCGCAGGGCCTGGAGGTTGCCCTCGATCTGTGCATGGCCGGCGACGACGGTCAGGGTGCCGGGTTGCACCTCGGACTGCTGGGCCAGGTAGGCCAGCAGTCGGCCCAGGCCCAGGTAGTTGCCGTAGGCGCGCTCCACCATGTAGTGACTGCGGTAGTGGGCGAGCGCGTGCAGGACCCGGTCGCGGTCCAGTTGGAACGAGCAGTGGCTCAGACAGGGGAAACCGCGCAGCTTCTTGTCCTTTCCCGGGACCTGGACGGAGGTAGCCCAAGCGCCGATCTGGGAGCCGTCTGTCTCTGCGGTTTCCGCGGGGCTGTGGCCATCCTCGGCGCGTCCGGTCGCGTCCGGGCCGTCGTCGGGGTCCCCAGGGTGGGCGAGACCCATTTCGTAGGCGGCGGTCATGGGGCCGTTGCCTGCGGCCTGGCTCCGGATACGGTAGATGAGCGCAGTCAGCTGGTCCACCATGCCGCTCTCCCCGGGGTAGGCGACAATGCGGCCGAAGTAGGTGCCGGTCGCGTTGGCCCGGTCCAGGCGGCGTAGCCGCGGGTACATGTCCCGGTATCGGCGCACCAGTTCCTGCGGGGTCGGGCAGATGGCTGCGAGCTGGGCCGGGAACACGGTATTGGCCACCGTCTCGATCGGAGAGTAGCCCCGCTCGTGGCGCATCCGGTCGAACTCGGCCCGCAGGTGCGGGTCTTCGGCCGTAGCGTTGTGGATGTGGACCGTGGTGTGAAGGGCGTCATGCCTCCGGTTGCCCGGCGTATCCAGCTTCAGGCAGACGTCCTGCCAGGCCAGCGAGGTGTTCGGCTTCTCGACGACGATGAAGGCCATGAGCGTGCTCCTGACGTTCGCGGGGACCCGGAGGTCGTGGCCGGCGGTGCGGGCAGTGCAGGCGTGGAACAGCTGGACAAGAAAGGGGCTGCCGGTCAGGCCGGCCAGAGGGTGTTCACCCCCACACGAGGGGCTTGGCGCTCCAGGGTGAACCGGAGCGGCCCGATCGCTCCGGGAACGTGCACCTCCACCAGTGCGGTCCCGGTGAATGCTTCGCTGACCTGTGCAGTTGTCCCGGGAGAGACTTCGGTCAGCGCGTGGGGCAGCGACGTGAACACCGCGTTGGTGGTGCTGAGGACCACGAGGTCCCCGGCGTCGGCCCGCACCACGGAGCCGTGCGTGCCGGTGTCGATCGGATGGACGTGGGCCTTCCCCGGCGCCAGGCCGCCCGCCAGGCCGGCCTTGACGGTCGCCGGCCTGAGGCGCAGCCACTCGGATTTCTGCGTCTGCGTCAGTAGCCGCAGGCGGTGCAGGTGGTGCACCGTCCCGGCGTAGGAGGTGCCCAGCAGGCGGGCGATCCGGTAGGCGTGCTCGGGGACCTGTGGGCGCCTTACACCGATCTGCGTCAGCGCGGCCTGCACCGCTGGTAGTGGCATCAAGAACCACGCGGCGAATGCCTCCGCGACTTTCTCCTGGTCCGGCCAGGACCCGTCCCCCCACGTGCGAGCCCGGTCCAGCTCCTCATCGAGTGCCGTGCCGTGCCCGGCGCGGTGGTGCCCAAGCTCGTGCGCCGCGGTGTGCCGCTGGGCGACGATGTCCAAGCCGGCGTTCAGTAGAACCCCAGGTCCGCCTTCCCTCAGGGCGAAGTACGCCCCGAAAAGCCGCGGCATCGGTCGGGCCATCCCGGCTATACCGGAACGCAGTAGCGCACCGTACACGTCCACGTACCCGGTACGGTCCACCGTCAGGTCGCGGTGTGCCTTGACGGCCTCCATTGCGGCGACCTTGTGCGCTACGTTCCAGTTCACTCGCCGCCCTCCTGATCTCGCTCCGGCCCGGATGCAAGGACGGTCTGGTCGCGCTCGGCTGCCTGCTCCTGCTCGCTCGCGCGGCGGAACTTCAGGAACTCGGCGAAGCTGAGCACCTCCTCCCAGTCTCCGTCGGTCAGCCCCACCAAGGCGCGCGGCAGCCCGGCCAGCGCGTGCTCGCCGAGGTCTACCTCCTCCTCCTTGTCGAGGAAGTACGACACCGGCCGCGTGTACAGCCGCGCCAGCTTCTTCAGTTCGAGGCTGTCCACGCGCCGGGTGCCGCGCTCGATGTCGCTGATCGCGGAGCGTGGGATCCCGGTCATGTCGGATACATACTGCTGCGACATACTCAGGTAGTCGCGGGTGTTGCGCAGTCGCTCCCCGAGCAGCTCCAGTTCTGTCTGAGGGCTCATGGCGTCCGCCTCTCGTTGATTACCTTCAAGATGGTCCCGGCGAAGGTGTGCACTGACCTGGTCGAGTGCGCAGCCTCCTCGTCCGCAGGGATGCTGATGCCGTAGCGTTCCTCGATACGGGTGAGGATCTCCACGATGAGAATGGAGTCGACGGGCAGTTCCTGTCCGGCTCCCTCCAGCTCTGCCCGCAGTTCCTCGGGGTCCCGATCCTGCAGCTCGGCCAGGAACTCCACGACCACGGTGATGATGTCCTCAAGGGACGGCTCGCTCGCGTTCAGCAGACTCTCCGTTCGTCGGCTTTTCCGACACTGCTGCTATAGCATACGACAAGCGGTCGTAGATTTCGACCGCGCTGCTGGATTTTCCGACAGGAGGTCGTCGTGGACTTCAACCGCTACCAGCACGCCGCCATCAAGACGCTCCAAGAACCGACTCCCGGCACCGACCCGGTCCTGGTGCCGCTGCTCGGCCTCGCCGGCGAGGTCGGCTCCCTAGCCACCGCCTACAAGAAGCGGCTGCGGGACGGCCCTGACCACACCTCCAGCAAGCAGCAACTGCGTGAAGAGCTCGGCGACGTCCTGTGGTACGTCGCTGCTCTCGCCCACCGCTTCGACCTGGACCTCGAGGACATCGCCGCCGCTAACCTGGTCAAGATCAGCGACCGCTGGCGCCCCACGCCGCCCACCGAGCGCACCGTATTCGACGCCGATTTCCCGGCGTCCGAGCGGCTCCCGCGGCAGGCCACGCTCACGTTCGCCCTCGAGGAGCGCAATGGACGTACAGTCGCGCTCCTCAGCCGCAACGGCACAGCTTGCGGGGACCCGCTGACCAACGCGTCCCACGTCGACGACGACTACCGCTTTCACGACGTCTTCCACCTGGCGCATGCCGCGGTCCTGGGATGGTCGCCCGTCTCCCGCTTCCTGCTGGGCTGCAAGCGCAAGAGTAAGCCGGAGATCGACGAAGCCGAAGACGGCGGACGCGCCATCGCCATCGAGGAAGGAATCTCCGCCCTCGTTTTCTCCTACGCCGCCCGCCACGGCTTCTTCGAAGAGGTCCGCCACGTCGACCACGAGCTCCTCAAGACCATCGCCGCCATGACCTCCCACCTGGAAGTCAGCGTCCTGCGCGCCGCAGATTGGGAACAGGCGATCATGACCGGATATGACGCCTGGCGGCAGCTGCGCGAGCAGCGGGGCGGGACCCTGCACCTGGACATGGAACGACAGACCCTGACCGTCGAGCCCTGACTCCACCACGTGAATCAACGCAGTCGTCGGCCGCAGCGCCTCCGCCGCCGACCTGCTTCGGCAGATCCGTCGGCACCAGGGTGGGCCCGTCAAGGCTGGTAGGGCGACTCCGGAATGTGATTGCTGACGTACGCTCATCACCCGAGAAAGACGAAACTTTCGTGGTCTCTCCCGCCGGAACTGGAATGTCGGTTTCGCCGTTGGGGCAGCGGCTCTGTGCGCTGCTTGATGCCGATCGTGTCGTGGATGACCTGCGTCGCTATTTCGGGCTGGGCCCGGCGTCGAGTGCTGCGTCGTTCACGGGGCGCCGGTTCGAGTTTCTGGGTGGCGGGGGAGACCGGCCCGAGTGCGCTGACCGGATCACGGCGGAGGACCTGGTCGCGGTGCAGACCTTGTCGGTCACCGTGCCCGCGCCCGTGGCGCTGGACATCTTGGAGGGCCCTCTCGGCGTACGGCTGTCCTGGTTACTGCAGGCCATACCGAGGAACAAGGACATGGCCGAGGCTGAGGTGCCCGACCTGGCCCCCGGGTCGCCGGCAGACCGGGCGTGGCATCTCCTTCGGGATCAGCCTGATGTGGGCTGGGTGATCGCGGGCAAGATCATGGCGCGTAAGCGTCCGAGGCTGCTGCCGGTCTACGACCGTGTTGTGCGCTGCGCCGTCGGCCGTCCGCCGTCCTTCTGGCTGGGCCTGCACGCCGCGCTGCGCGAGGATGGCGGCGCGCTGCACCACCAGTTGCTCGAGCTGCGGCAGGTCGCCGGTCTGCCGGACACGGTCAGTGCGCTGAGGGTGGCTGACGTGGTGGTGTGGATGGGACACCGGGCGAAGGATCACGACTGTCCCCGCTGACGCCGGCAGTGGTCGTGGCGTGGCGTGGCGTGTGAGGGTCACGGACTTTACCAACTGTTGTTGGGGTGTATGTGATGTTCGTCGGGTTTGGTCCGCAGGTGTGCTGTCGGGGTGTGGGGTGGTGTAGCGCGGCCCCGGAGCGGGGGCTGGGACCGGGTTGGTGGTGGCGGGTATGGATGGCCGGTTGGTGGTGGGGGACCTTCGGGTGCAGGAGGTCGTGCGTGGGGACGGGCGGGTGAACTACACGGTCGTGGACGAGTCCTGCGCGGTGGTGGGGGCAGCGGACCGGTTCCTGCGGTCGTGCCGGGCGGGGACGGACCGCACGTACACCTACCTGCTGGTGGACCATCTGCGGTGGCTGCGGTTCACCGGGCTGAGCGTCGAGTCGGTGGTGCTGCGGGACCTGGTGCACTACATGGCGGCGGTGGGCGCCGAGTTCACGGGTCCGTTCGGGTTGCCGTGGCGGGTGGGCCGGCGACCGTACGAGAACAGTGCGCTGAAGGCCGCGGCGGCGTGCCTGAAGGGCTTCTACCTCCACCAGGCCACCTGCGGCGTGAACCGCGCCGTGGCGCAGGAACTGCGCGAGACTCGGTTGCCGACCCGGGCGGACCGGCGCCGTTCGATGCTCGGGCATGTCCTGACCGAGATGCCGGCGAACCCGCTCGCCCCCCAGCGGCGGGTGCGCAGGCACTCGAAGATGCTCCCCGAGGGCGCGCGGGAGCAACTGGTGGACCGGGCGGCGTGTGCGCGGGACCGGATGGTGGTGACATGGCTTGCCGACGGAGGCTTTCGGGTCGGGGAGCTGTGCGGTCTGCACTTGGTGGACCTGCACCTGCGTGAGGGGGCGGCGTGCGGGCAGTGCCACTTCGCGCACGTGCACATCTGCCACCGTGAGGGCAACGCGAACCGGGCCCGGGTCAAGACCAAGACGCCTTGGCAGCGACAGGATGGCGTGGTCTCCGGAGGCGCTGTCCGCCGAGCCAGCCCGGCGATGATCCACACCTACTTCGACTACATCGCCACCGAGTACCCGCGGCAGGCCGCCCACGGGATGCTCCTGGTCAGCCTGCACGGCCCCACGCGGGGCCAGCCGTGGACCACCGACGGCGTGCGGGGGATGCTGCGCCGGGCCGGGCACCGTCTGGAGCTGGGGCGGGTAGCCCCGCACGCCTTCCGGCACTCCTTCGCCACCGGGGTCCTGGACGCGGCGGGCGGCAACGCGGTCATCGCCCGTGACGCGGGGGCTGGGCATCGGCCGCGACGGTCGAGGAGGTCTACGGCCACGCGGACGTCCACGACCCGGTCTTCGCCGCGGCCCTGGACCGCGTCTGGGGGGCGCAGCCG